>DASXXB010000001.1:0-10687 GCA_036503355.1 Kribbella sp.
TTCCTGATGGAGGGCCGCAGCAAGTCGTTGTCCTCGATCAACAACGGGCAGAACGTGCTCGGTGCGCAGACCGCGAACCAGAACAGCCACACGATCGGTATCGAGCACGAGGGCATCTACGTGAGCGAGGACGTTCCGGACGCGCTGTTCGACATGTCCGTGCTGACGTGCGCGTGGCTGTGCACGAAGTACGGCCTCGATCCGCACGTCGCGATCGTCGGCCACCGGGACTACAACACGACACAGTGCCCGGGCGACGTGTTCTACGCGCGGCTTCCGGAGCTGCGGGACCGGGTGGCCGCGGTTCTCCTCGGTTGATGTCAAGGTGACCGTGGCTGCTCCGACTCTTGGGTGACAGCATCCATCAGGAGGAGTGTTCACATGTCTCAGGTCCGCATTCACAACTTCGCGATCTCCCTGGACGGGTTCGGCACCGGCGAGGGCCAGTCCAGGGAGACGCCCTTCGGTCACGCCGGCGAACGTCTGCACGAGTGGTTGGTGCCCACCCGCTTCTTCCAGCGGATGAGCGGCGAGGACGGCGGCACGCAGGGCGTCCACAATGCGTTCGCCGAGCAGCACGAGCGCGGCATCGGCGCCGAGATCATGGGCGCCAACAAGTTCGGTCCGCCCGGTTGGCAGGACGACGCCGACTGGACAGGATGGTGGGGCCCGAATCCGCCGTTCCACAGCCCGGTCTTCGTGCTCACACACCGCCCGCGGCCTTCGATCGAGATGGCGGGAGGTACGACGTTCCACTTCATCGACACCACGCCGGCCGAGGCGCTGACGCAGGCGCAGGCCGCAGCGGAAGGTCTGGACGTCCGGATCGGTGGCGGCGCGACGATCATCCGCGACTTCCTGGCCGCGGGCCTGGTCGACTACATGCATCTGGCCGTGGTCCCGATCGTCCTCGGCCGCGGTGTCCGCCTGTGGGACGACCAGGAGTCGCTCGAGCAACGCTTCGACATCGAGGCTGTGGCGGCTCCGGATGCCGTCACGCATTTGACGTTCACCCGCCGCTGAGCTCCGCGGCTTTGTGTTTCCCGGGAGTCCGGTAGGTGATTCGGCGGATCAGGACTTCGAAGGGACCGCGGTAGTTCGCGCGGCGCATCCGGTCGGCGAGCAGTACGGTCGCCAGCCAGGTCGCGAGGGCGAGCAACGCTGTCGTGGTCGTGGTGAGGGTGTCCGACAGATCGAGCAGGTACGGCGTGAACACGACCGCCCACACGACCGACTGGGACAAGTAGCACGTCAACGATCGTTGGCCGACGGCGGCGATCGCCCGTACGCTGCGGCGATCGCCCAGACGGTGGGCGATCAGGACGATCAGGGCGGCGTACCCGAATCCGCCGAAGACACCGGTGGCGTCGTGGAGCGGGCCGGCGATCGAGAGCGCGCGGTCGCCCGGCGGCGCCAGGACTCCTCCGACGACGAGCGATATCGGGAGTGCGCCGGCGATCGCGATCGTGAGGCCGAGGAGTGCCGTCGTACGCAAGAGGACGAGGTGGTCCGCGGGGCGTTCGAGGATGCGCCGGCGGCCGGCCCACAGGCCGACCAGGAACGGCGCGACGAACCCGATCCAGCCGAGGCCGGCGATGAACGGCTGGACACCGATCCGTTCGCCGAACTGCCCCAGGAAGCTCGCCGGAAGCATCGCGGGATCGGGTCCTTCGGTGAGCGTGGCGTCGCTGGGCAGTGCGGTGAGGACCAGGACGAACGCTGCGACGGCGAACAGCCAACGGTCCTTCCAGCGCAGGGCCCAGACGCCGAGGAACAGCAGTACGCCGTACGCCGCCAGGATGTCGCCGATGTAGATCAGCATCGCGTGCAGGAACCCGAGTACGACCAGCACCAGGCTGCGCCGCCAGAGCAGTCGGCGAATCGGCCACCGGCCGTTGCCCGCTTCACGTTGCCGGCGGACGATCTGCGCCACGCCGTACCCGAAAAGCACCCCGAACATCGGAAACGCCCGCCCGTCGACCAGCGTCGCAATCACCATCGCGAGCACGCTGTCCCCCACCGATCCCCCCGTCGGAAAGCCCCCGAAGTACCCGGCCCCCGAAAGGAAGTAATGCGAGTTGGCCAACGCAATGAACAACAACATGAACCCACGCGCAAGATCCAGCCCGAGCGCACGCTCCCCAACCTCGACAGGCCCACCCCGACTACTCACGATCCCACTAAATCCCCTACACCCTCCGACCACATCCGACAAAAGTCCCCACCAACCGAACCTTCGTCGTTGTTCGCCGCGCTAGCGTCGTTCGGGTGAGAGAGGTCGTTGTGTTTACCGGGTTGCCTGGGACGGGGAAGTCGACGTTGGCTGAGGGGCTGGCGGTGGAGAGTGGGGTGCCGGCTTTTGCTGGAGACTGGTTGCTCGGGGCACTCGCGCCGCACGGGGTACTCAAGGGTCTGGACCGGCCGGCGTTTCTTGCCATGTACTACGACTTGCTCGGGACGTTGGTGCGGCGGCAGTTCATGGTGGGGCAGTCGGCGATCGTGGACTGTCTGGTGAACGAGGAGATCGCGCAGCGGTGGGAGAAACTGGCCGCGGAGTACGACGGGCGACTGCGGATCGTCGAGTGTGTCTGCAGCGACGAAGGTGCGCATCGCGCGCGGCTCGCAGGGCGGCGGCGCGGGATCCCCGGGTGGCACGAGGTGGGGTGGGATCACGTCGAGCGGATGCGGAGTGAGTACCCCCGGTTGACGCGCGAGCATCTGAGGGTCGACGCGATGGATCCGGTGGACGTGAACCTCGAACATGTCCGGACCTATCTTCGGCGTTCGTAAGAGGTTGGTGACGGTCGTGGGGTCCGGACTCGGGAACCAGTAATGTGCTCTCGTGCCTCAGCTTCGGGTTGCTCTTGCTCAGATCGATGTGACCGTCGGTGACATCGACGGGAACACCGACAAGATCGTCGCGTGGACCCGGAACGCGGTCGAGCAAGGTGCGCATGTGGTCGCGTTCCCGGAGCTCGGGCTGACCGGCTACCCGGTGGAGGACCTCGCGCTCCGGGCATCGTTCGTGGACGCGTCGCAGGCGCGCATCAAGAGCCTCGCGCGGCGGCTCGCCGACGAAGGGCTCGGCGACATCGTGGTGATCTGCGGGTACCTCGATCGCGCCGGCGGTACGGCGATGGGCGTCGACCGGCTGGGCCGCCCGAAAGGCTCGCCGACCAACTCCGCCGCGGTGATCCACCAGGGCCACGTCGTCACCAGCGCCGTCAAGCACCACCTCCCGAACTACGGCGTGTTCGACGAGTTCCGGCACTTCGTTCCCGGCAACACCCTGCAGGTCGTGCGGATCCACGGCATCGACGTCGCACTGGTGATCTGCGAGGACCTGTGGCAGGACGGCGGCCCGGTCGCGGTCACCCGCGAGGCCGGTGCCGGTCTGCTGCTCGTCGTCAACAGTTCGCCGTACGAGGCCAACAAGGACGACGTCCGCGGAGATCTGGTACGGCGGCGCGCACGCGAGGCCGGCTGTGCGCTCGCGTACGTGAACCTGGTCGGCGGCCAGGACGAGCTGGTCTTCGACGGGGACTCGCTGATCGCCGATGCCGAGGGCAAGATCTTCGCCCGCGCCCCGCAGTTCGAGCAGGGCAGCATGATCGTCGACCTCGAACTGCCTGCCGCATCAGGCATTCCGTCCGGTACCCACGAGGGCATCGAGATCGTCCACACGGTGCTTCACACCGACGAACTCCCGGCGTACGACGCGATGGTCCCGAGCATCGCGCCGCGGCTGTCCGACGAGGCCGAGATGTACGGCGCGATCGTCACCGGGCTGCGCGACTACGTCCAGAAGAACGGATTCAAGTCCGTCCTGCTCGGGCTGTCCGGCGGCATCGACTCCTCGCTGGTCGCCGCGATCGCCTGCGACGCGATCGGCGCCGAGCACGTGTTCGGGATCTCGAACCCGAGCGTCTACTCCAGTGACCACTCCAAGGACGACGCGGCCGAGCTCGCCGCGCGGACCGGTCTGAACTACCGCGTCGTACCGATCCAGCCGATGGTGCAGCCGTTCCTCGACACGCTCGGGCTGACCGGGCTGGCAGAGGAGAACCTGCAGGCGCGGGTGCGCGCGGTGATCTGGATGGGCCTGTCGAACTCCGACGGCCACCTCGTACTTGCCTGCGGCAACAAATCCGAACTGTCCGTCGGATACTCGACGATCTACGGCGACGCGGTCGGCGGGTACGCGCCGTTGAAGGACCTGCCGAAGACCCTCGTCTGGCGGCTGGCGAAATGGCGGAACGCGGACGCGAAGGCGCGCGGCCGGCAGGCACCGATCCCGGAGAACGCGATCGCCAAGCCGCCGTCCGCCGAGCTCCGCCCGGGACAGCAGGACACCGACTCGCTGCCGCCGTACGACCTGCTCGACGACATGCTGGACGACTACGTCGAGCAGGACCGCGGCAGCGCGGAGCTGGTCGCGGCAGGCTTCGACCCCGAACTGGTCACCCAGGTGATCCAGCTCGTCGACCGAGCCGAGTACAAGCGCCGGCAGTACCCACCGGGCCCGAAGCTGACCCACAAGGCCTTCGGCCGGGACCGCCGGTTGCCGATCACCAATGCATGGCGTGAGGACGCACGGAAGGCAGCCGAGCACTGAGCGACTCCTGGCGGTACCGCCCATCCAGCGAAGAACCCGACTGGGGCTCCACCGAGGAGCCCTACGATCGTTCCGGCCTGCCCAGCCGGGATGTGAGCGATCGCTCAGCCTCGGGCGGTGGCGCTCACCCTCCGCAGCGGTGGGACGATGAGCGCATGGTTGACAACTTCCTGTCGGCCGGTACCCAGGGCGACGACGAGGACCCGCGCCCGCCGTACGGGACCGGACCGAAGAACCGGGCAACCGAGGAGCACCGCCGCTCGGACTACGACAACGACACCTGGCGGGACCGGGGCTCGAACCTCGGCCTCGACCCGTCGCCGTCGCTGCCGAACGCGCCGCGGACGTACGAGCGCGGGCCGGTGCCGCAGCAGCCCTACGTGCCGAAACCGCCGTACCTGCCGAACGTCCCGCCGCCTCCGGGGCAGCCGCCGCGGAACGAGTACTACGACTCGGCGCGCGAGGAGGCGTACGGGCGGGAGGAGTTTCGTCCTGCGCAGGGGCGGCCTGGTCCGTTCGGGCCTAGTCCGTTCGCGCCTAGTCCGTTCGGGCCTGGGTCTTCGGGTGGTAACGGCGTGCCCGGTGGTCAGGGCCGGCCGGCGTCCGGGAACGGTACGCCGCCACGCCCGTCCTCGAACGGCAGCACCAACTGGAGCAGCCCTGCGCCGCAGCCCAACCCGTTCCTGCCGCAGCCGCACAGCAATGGGACCGGCAATGGGTTGAGTAACGGGGTAGGTGGCAATGGTTCGGGGAATCGTTCGGGGAATGGTTTGAGCAACGGGTTGAGCAATGGGTTGAGTGCGCAACAGCCGCCACGGCCTCCTCAACCACCAGAGGCTCCGCGATCCCAGGACACCCAGGGGCCACCCCGCCGCCACGAGCCAGGGCCCGGCCCGGAGCCTGTGTGGGGCCACGACCCCGTACGCCGTCGCGAGCCCTCCGACCCGTACAACCCACCTCGGCCCGACGACTCCACCCACCCGAACGAACGCGTCGCTCGGGCCGACGACGGGGTCCGGTCCGGGGACGATGATCGACGGTACGACGCTGCGCATCAGTACGGCGCGGGCCGATCGCAGGCCGCCCAGCGCCGCGAGCCTACTCAGCCGACCGACGCCTCTGGCAGCCGTTGGTCACAGGACGAGCCTCACGAGGCGTACCGCCCGTACGAAGGCCGGCCCCACCAGGCCGCGCAACCACACGAGGACGGGGCGGCCGAGGAAACCCAGCCACAGGAGATCCGCCTCCCGGAAGCGCCTCCGCGGCAGTCACCGAGTCCGACACGGGACAACGGCTACTTGATGGACCCGAGCACAGACTACGAGGACCACACCCCCCTCACCGAAGAACAACCCACCCCGTCCGCCACAACCCCGCGCCAGGCTCCATCACAACCGCAAAACACGACACCCTCGCAAGGCGAACAGCCGCAGGCACGGCCGGGCGGCGAGCAGCAGTACGGGACGCCTTCGGGCGGCGAGCAGGCGGTTGGGCGATCTGTTGGTGAGCAGGCGCCGGCTCAGGCGGTCGGTGGGTTGCCGCGGCCGGTTGGGGCGCGGCGGCGGGCGGGTGTGCAGCAGGATGCGCCGAGTCAGGTGTCTGCGGATCAGATCACCTCGCATCGCGCAGCTCGGCGCGCCTACGGCTCCCCCATCGGAGGACCGTCTCCCGCGAACAACACACCAGCCACCGGCAACACCACACCCGCAGGCCCCTCGGCGAACACCCCGGGAGTCCAGGGCGGCTCCGAGAACACCACACCGAGCGGCGCACCTCATGCGAACGCCGCACCAACCGGCCCGACTCACGAGAACGTCCCAGCGGGGCAAGCCGGTTCCGCCGGCAACGCAGCAACTGGTGGTACGCCGGGGAGCGCCGCAGCTGGTGCTGCGTCTACAGGTGGTGGGATTGCGAACGCTCCAGGAGCAGGCGCCGGCGCGCGGGACGCGACAGGACCCGGTGCGCCTACAGGCGCGGGCGCGGAGCAGACGACTGGAACCGCAGCACTCGCAGGCCCCGGTGCAGGGATCGCCGCTCGAGGTGCTGCGTCAGCAGGTCCGGATGCGGGGAAGGTCGCAGGGCCTGGTGCATCCGCAGGTTCCGAGGCGGGACGAGCACCTACTACCACAGGCACTCGCCCGGGGCACGCTGCAGGACCTGGTGCTGCCGCAGGAGCTGGTGCGGGAAACCCGGCTAGTTCTGCAGGTGATGCGGCTGCAGCCGGCCAAGGCGCTTCGGGCACCGCGGGCGGTTTCGCGCCGGCTGCAGGCCCGGGTATGGCGGGTGGCTCGGCTGCTGTGGCGGGGTCGGCTGGTCAAGCGGGTGACTCGACTGGTGCGGCTGGGCCGGTTGGTGCGGCGGCGCCCGGTGTCGGGAAGGGTGAGTCGGAGGTTTCGCCTTATGGGGGTGGGGCGGCCGGGGGTGGGGGTAAGCGGCCTCGGCGGTATCGGGTGCATCATTTGCGGGACTTCAAGAGTCGTGGCGAGAAGTGGGCGATGCTGACGGCGTACGACCAGTACACCGCCGAGATCTTCGACCAGGCCGGGATTCCGGTGCTGCTCGTCGGTGACTCCGCCGCGAACAACGTGTTCGGCTACAACACCACGCTGCGCGTCACGGTCGACGAGCTCATCCCCCTGGCACGGGCGGTCGCGAACGCGGCCGAGCATGCGCTGGTCGTCGCGGACCTTCCGTTCGGGTCGTACCAGGCGTCGCCGGAGCAGGCGTTCCACACCGCCGTACGGTTCATGAAGGAAGCCGGCGTGCACGCGGTGAAGCTCGAGGGCGGACGGACCGTCGTACCGATGGTCGAGAAGCTGACCCAGTCGGGCATCCCGGTGATGGCGCACATCGGGTTCACGCCGCAGAGCGAGCACAGCATCGGCGGGTACCGCGTGCAGGGCCGGGGTGATCAGGCAGCCGGCCTGATCGACGACGCGGTCGCGCTCGCCGAGGCCGGCGCGTTCTCGGTGGTGCTCGAAATGGTCCCTGGCGACGTGGCGGCCGAGATCACCAAGCGGGTGCCGATCCCGACGATCGGCATCGGCGCGGGCCGCGACACCGACGCCCAGGTCCTGGTGTGGCAGGACATGGCGGGCCTGCGGTCCGGCACCATGCCGCGGTTCGTCAAGCAGTACGCCGACCTGCGCGGCATCCTGACCAGCGCCGCGACGACGTACGCCGCCGAGGTCGCGAACGGCGCCTTCCCAGGAGACGAACACACCTTCTGAGAGCAGGCAGTACCGCGCACCGAACGCTCAGGCCCTCAGATCCACGGGAGCGCCGAGCGTTCGGTCCAGTACTCCTCCGGTTGCTGGCTGAACTCGGTCAGCGGCCCGTCCACGCGGTACGCCAGGTTGCCGGCGAGCTGTGCGGACGTGGTGGCTCCACTCAGTACGACGTCCGCCCAAGGCTGAGCCATTGCGGCGCCGATCGCCAGGGCGTCGGGAGCGACGCCGTGCTGCCGCGCGAACTCGTTGAACGGCGTCTCGCCCGCGCGGGACGTGAGGCGGCCGTTGGCGACCGCCTCCTTGACGACAACGAACCAGCCGGCCTCATGGGCCTCGGCGAGCGCGGCCGCGGCTGACGTCTCCAAGACGTTCCACGTCGCCTGTACGGCGGTGAACGGCGTACCGGACGTCAACGCCTTCCGCAGCGTCTCGGCCTGTCGCGGTCCGCTCGTCGAGAGACCGACGCGCACACCGGAGTCGGCCAGCTCGCGCAGCCTGTCCAGCAAACGCTTGTCATCGAGCGCGGGACTGTCCGTCGTCAGGCTGTGCACCAAGTAGAAGTCGGGCGGTCCGCCCAATGCGCGCAGGGTCTCGGGCCATTGCCGTTCGAAGGTCGCGAGGCTGTGGTCCTTCACCTCGTGGGTGTCGGCGTCGTGCCGCCAGTCCGCGACGTAGGTGTAGCCCCACTTCGAGCCGACGGTCAGTCCGGTACGGCGTTCCGGCGTCAGCCATTCGCCGAGAAACTCCTCGGCAAGACCGTACGAACGCGCGGCGTCGAAGTACCGAACACCTGCCTGCCAGGCCTGCTCGAGCAGCTCGTGCGTGCGCGTCCGCAGATCCTCGACGGCCCGCCGCGGCGGCAGGTCCTCGTCGTGGCCGAGGTTGATGTACCCAGGACGACCCAACGCCGCCAGACCGAGACCGATGGTTGCCATACCCCGATCGTAGGTGTGCGCGGCAACGACTGTGAGACGCGCCGCAGCACCCGGCATACGTCGGCCGTTGTCCCTTAGCGTTTTGTGGTGTGAGCGAATCTCAGCCAGCAAGGATCCGCCGCCGTACGACGGCCCGCGTGCTGCCGGTGCGTCCGGACGGCAAGGTGCTGCTGCTGCACGGATGGGATCCGCTGAAGCCGCAGACGACGTACTGGTTCACGATCGGTGGCGGCGTCGAGGAAGGCGAGACCGTCGCCGACGCAGCCTGCCGGGAGCTGCGCGAAGAGGTCGGCATCGAGTTGCCGGCCCGCGAGCTCGGCATCCCGTTCACCACGAACACGATCGAGTTCGAGTACGGCGGGAGCCGGATCATCCAGCACCAGACGTTCTTCGCGGTCGCGGTCGACAGCGTCGACGTGACGTTCGCGAACCAGGAGGAGATCGAGCAGCAGACGATCAGCGAGCACGGCTGGTGGTACGGCGACGATCTCGAGGCGACCGGTCTGGCCGCGCACGTCACGATCCCCGGGCTGCTGCGTCAGGCCGCAGACGCGATCACGTTGCGCCGCGCCTCGTGAGTCAGCGTGCGCGTGCCTCTTTGAGGACCTTCTTCGGGATCTTCTTGTCGATCTTGTAGTGCACGCGATCGAGCCGCTCGGCGCAGCCTGCCTTGGACAGGCGCATCAGGACGACCGGGCACTTCTTGCACCTCGGCTTGTCCTTGCAGCACTTCTTCTTCGCGGTCATCGACGGCACCCGGCGAGCGTAGGTGAGGCATACCTAACCCGTCCAGACGGTGAGGGCGATCGTGGCGGACATCACGCCAGTTGTCCGCTCAGTACGTCGCGGGCCTCGGCAAGTGACGGTCCGTACCAGGTCAGATGCCGGCCGGACACGCACTTCGCCGGTTTCCCGAACGCCTCCGGTCCGTCCTGGAGCGAAAACGCGTAAGGCTCGTCCGGCAGCACCACGATGTCGTACTCCGGTAACGCGTCCGGATCGATCCGCGGATAGCGCTCATCGGATTGGGAGAAGACGTTGTCCACGCCGATTCGCGACAGCAGATCACCCGCGAACGTGTCCCGTCCGAGCGCCATCCACGGCCGGCGCCAGATCGGTATCACGGCCCGCCGGCGCATTCCGTCGTACGGCGTGCTCCACACGGCACGCGCAACGTCGAGCCATCGCGGTTCCGCACCGATGATCGCGGACAGCATGCGGCCGAGCGAGTCGAGTGATTCCGGCACCGTGGTCGGTGCGGTCACCCAGACCGCGATTCCGGCCGATCGCAACGCGTCGAGATCGGCCGCGCGATTCTCTTCGGCGTTCGCGACGACGACGTCCGGTGCGAGTTCACGGATGCGTTCGAGATCGGGATTCTTGGTACCGCGCACCCGCACCACGTCGAGGTCCGCGGGATGCGTACACCAGTCGGTCGCACCAACGATTCGGTCCGGATGCGTGGCCGCGATGGACTCCGTCAACGACGGCACGATGCTGACCACACGACGCACCTCGCCGGGTAGTTCGACGACGTTGCGCAGGTCGTCGTACATGCTGTTCATCTGCTCTGTGACACCTCACCTTCGTAGGACGTTGCCGAGGACAACACTCGCCGATCGGGGCACTTGCGGGGAGTTTGTGCCGCGTGTCGCCAAGAAATTCTTGAGGCTATCCGGCATGCTCACCGTGCGGCGGAATCCCTTCTCTGCAAGGATTCTCGGCATTTGCCCCTTGCGGCGCCGCTAGTTCTCCTCAATGTGCGAACGTTTCCGGTGCTTTACGTAGCGCACAAGTGTTGTCATCATCATGACGACGAGGAATCCACCGTGGTTTTCCTCAGCCGCACCAAGGAGGCAGAGTGCCAGCCAAGAAGGCAGCCGCAGGGAAGGCGACAGCCAAAAAGG
>DASXXB010000002.1:0-11001 GCA_036503355.1 Kribbella sp.
CTCCCAGTCTGGCGGCAGTCGGGCCCGTCCGGCGACGCGCCGGCCTTAGGGTGTGTCTCCCAATCCCACGCCTACTGCGGGGCACTCGGTACGGCACCTCGCCGCACGGGTGCAAAGGCCACGATGCTCCGCATCGAGACCTTCGCCCCCGCGCGCCGAGCTACCGCACCGAGCACCTCCTCGCTACGGCGCTGGATTACCAGACAGGACCTAGGGCAGGCGCCAGTCGACAGGCTCGGCGCCTTGCTTGGCGAGCAGGGCGTTGACGCGGCTGAAGGGGCGGGAGCCGAAGAAGCCGCGGTCCGCGGACATCGGGCTCGGGTGGGCGCTCTCGACGTACGGCGTGCTGCCCAGCATCGGCTTCAGGGTCTGGGCGTCGCGTCCCCAGAGGATCGCGACGAGTGGTCCGCCGCGGTTCACCAGCGCGTGGATGGCCTGCTCGGTGACGGATTCCCAGCCCTTGCCGCGGTGCGCTCCGGACTTGCCGGGCTGCACAGTCAGGACCCTGTTGAGCATCAGTACGCCCTGATTCGCCCACGGGGTCAGGTCGCCGTTGGACGGCGCGGGTACGCCGACGTCCGCCATCAGTTCGCGATAGATGTTCGCGAGGCTCCGCGGGATCGGCCGTACGTCGGGGGCCACCGAGAAGCTGAGCCCGACCGGGTGGCCGGGCGTCGGGTACGGGTCCTGGCCGACCACCAGCACCTTCACCTGCGACAACGGACGATGGAACGCCCGCAGCACGTTCTCTCCGGCCGGCAGGTAAGCGCGCCCGGCGGCAATCTCCCCGCGCAGGAACTCGCCCATCCGCGCCACGGTGTCCTCGACCGGGGCCAACGCCTCGGCCCAGTCAGGCGCCACCAGATCCGCCAACGTCTTAGGACTCACCCGCCACAGTCTCGCAGCACTAGGGCCCTTGGTGCACCCCGGGTTGTCACCCGCTGTTCGCGTGTCGCTCGACCGCAGGTCTTGCTCCGAACGGTACAAAGGTCGCGGCCCCGCGAAGGTATGAGCTCGCGGGGCCCATGTCATGTCTGGGGGCTAGCCGGTTGCCAGGCGGCGGAGGCTCGCGACGTAGCGGCGGGCCGCGTAGCGCTGGCCCGCGCGGGTCGCGGGGCCGCCGAGGCGGGCGTACCACGCGGCCGCGCGGCTGTAGGCGCGGACGGTGAAGTAGATGCCGTCGGGGTCGCGGGTGACGACGAAGGACTCCTCGCCGGCCTCCGGATGACCTTCGAGCGTGCCGTAGGCGAAGCCGATGCGGTCCGGCTCGTCGACGGTCCAGACGACGCGGCACGGCACCGGGAGACCGATGGTGTCCAGTGGCGACAGGGTGCGCAGCCGGCCGATCAGCATGCCGAGACCGAGGCGTCCGAGGGAGTTGGTGCCGATCTGGGGCGGCGTGTCCGTCGCGGTCATCGGCAGCCCGGCGGCGCGGTGCATGCGCCAGTGCAGCAACGCCTCACCGGCCCGCCGGAACACCTCGTCTCCGGTACCGATCCGTTCGCGGTGCTCCAACCGGTGATTGCCCGGCGGCGTCTCGTCGTACTGCGTCGATCCGACGATGTCGTAGTTGAATCGCCGCTGAGCCAGCTCCTCGAGGTTCATCGAGCCCCTTCCCGTCGAAACGCCAGTACGCCGCACAGCGCAAAGCCAACCGCATTCGCCACGCCGTGGGTGGCAACCATCCACGGCAACGGCAGGTACGGCGTGTCCACTACATGACCCAGTGCCCACGTAACAGCGAGAAGCATCGTCACCACGAGCACTGATCCCGAGACCACCAAGAGGATCGCAGTACTGCGGTCCGCGCGCCGCGACCGCTGCCAGAGGTTCGAACCGACCAGCCACATACCTGTGGTCAGTACGACGGCTCCTGCGAGCTCCACCGGGTCGCCGAGGAAGAACCCGAGCAGAACGATCGCAGTGCCCAGCGGAACGCTGACCGCTGCGAGACCATCTGCAGCGAGGTAGGCCATCAGTGCGGCCGCAAAGCCTGCGAAATGGAAGTGGGCGACGGTCAACGAGAGCACTGTCAGGTTGAAGCCGAAGAGCTCGTACGACGAACGCTCGGCGACCAGTGCGAGTGCAGCGACCGACGGGGTCGCCAGTGCGGTGTAGAGAGCCACCTGCCGAGCGCTGAGCTTCCTGTGCCGGAAGAAGTGCCGTGCGGCCAGCCCTACCAGCACAAGCGTGCCGGCGAAGTAGACCGACGCCAGCGCGATCGACAGCGGACCACGGGGCAGCCACAACGCAACGGCGCCAGGAACAGCGAACGCGAACCACCAGCGGGTGCTGGTGGTTCGCGTCGGGAGCAGCGTGAGTCCGAGGGGTACGACGATGAGCATGCCCAGGCTCACCACCGCATGGACGAGGACGATCAACTGCTCTTGAGACCGCTGGTGTTGTCCTGCTTGATGGCGTTGAACAGCGCCTTTGCCTTCTCGGTGTCCCACTTGACCGCGACGCCGCGGCCGTGGCTGAGGTGGTAGTTGTCGTCGCTGACCGGCACGGTGAGCGTCACGCCACCGCTGCCCGAGATCGCCCGCATGCCGCGCGCGAACCGAACGAAGTCGAGCAGGCTCATGTCCTTGTCCACGGTCAGCGCGTCGACGCCCTTGGTCGCGACGCTGTAGTAGCGGAACGGGTTCAGGAACGTGGACGGCGAGCTGGCCTTCTTCGCGATCGCGCCGACCATCTGCCGCTGCCGCTCGACCCGGCCGAAGTCGTTCTGGTTGTCGGCGTGCCGGGACCTCACGTACCCGAGCGCCTTCACGCCGTCCAGCTGCTGGCAGCCGGCCGGCAGGTTGATGTGCGCCTTGTCGTCGTTCATTGCCTTTGGCAAGCACATCTTGATGCCGCCGACGCTGTCGATGACCGATGCGAAGCCGCCGAAGCCGACCTCCACGTAGTGGTCGATCCGCAGGCCGGTGACGTTCTCGATGGTCTGGATGAGCAGCGCCGGGCTCTTGCCGAACGCGGCGTTGATCTTCTGCTTGCCCGAGACGCCGGGGATGTTGACGGCGCTGTCCCGCGGGATGCTGATCAGCACGGTCGGACCGGACTTCGGGACGTGCATCACCATGATCGAGTCGGTCCGGGCCGGTCCGGCGTCACCGCCGGTGTGCAGCCGGGCCCGCTCGGCCCGGCTGAGATCCTCGCGGGCGTCCGACCCGACCATCAGGTACGTCGTCCCCGGGGTGGCCGCCGGCCGGTCGCCGGTGGGCATCGCGTCGATCTTGTCGATCCGGCTCCAGGCGTAGAGCGGGACGGCGATCAGCATCAGAACGAACAGCAGGACGATCAGTCCGACGGTCCGGAGGAACCAGTTGCGCCGCTTCTTGGGGCGTCGCGGCGGCGACGGGTTCGCGTATCGCGGGTCGATGGGCTGCGTTTCACTCATAGCCACGACCGTATCGGTGCGCGGCCGCAGAACACGTCACCCCACTGAATGGTTTTACACGTCGGAAAGTCGACGGCGCCTCCTTCAAAGGGAGGAAATCCGGCCCGCGAGCGAACCTGAGCGGCGGAACGCGACCGGCGACATCCCCACTCTGGCGGCGAACAGGCGGCTGAAGTACGCCGGATCGTCGTACCCGACCCGCCGTGCGATCGCGCTCACCGACAGGTCTTCCTCCGCCAGCAAAACCTTTGCACAGCTCAGTCTTGTGGTCAGGACCAGTTCCTGCGGAGTTGAACCCGTCGTACGCCGTACTGCGTCGCGCAGCTCCTTCACGGTGAGACCAAGCTCACGCGCGTAGCCCTGGATGCTCATCGGCGTACACGCGAGCTCAGCCAGTCGCGCGCCCACCCCGTCCTCCTCTGGCGGCGCAGCCTGAGCAAGCAGGTCGTAGAGCGCGCCCGTCAGTTGTACTGCGTTGTGCTGCGTGCTCACGCGCAGCAGCCGAGTGACAGCACGGTCCACCGCCCGCGGGTCGGCGTACCGCCGGACTGGCCGAGAGACATCGAGGTGACCGAGTGAGGTGAGCGCTGCGGTTGGTGGACCGCTGAAGAGCGCCCACGCCTGGCGCCAACGTGTTGTCGGCCGGTAGCCGTGCACGACGCCCGGAAACAGCGTCAGCAGTGCGGGTGCACGGACTTCGTGCAGCTGGCGGTCAGGTCCGTGGAGCAGCTGACCGCGCCCTTCCTTCAGCCAGACGAGCGCGTGGCAGCCGAGCGCACGCTCCGGCGCAGTCACGGGACCGTGCGTCTGCTCGCCGGCGCCCAGACAGAAGAGTCCAAGTCCGTGCTCAACGGCGCCTGGCGTCAGGTAGATCGACCAATCCTGCATGTCACAAGAGTCCAAGAAGCGGATCTGGGTGTCCATTCCTCCAGTGCCGGCGGGACGCTGGAATGGACAGGTGCTGACATCTAACGGGTACGTGCTGGATGAGGGGCGGCTGGGTGAGTTGGTCGCCGTACCGGAGAGAGAGCGTGGTGACCGGGAGCTGCTGCGGGCGCGGTTGCGGCGGGACGGCTACTTGTACCTGACCGGGCTGCTCGACCCCGAGGTGGTGTGGGCGTTCCGGGAGTACTACTTCGGGTTGACGGGGGCTGCTACCGACAGGGCGTCGTACCGGAAGGTGCTGTTCGAGGACATCGTGCCCGGACCGGAGTACGCCGCCTTCTGTGCACAGCCGGCGTTGAAGGGCTGGTTCGAGTGGTTCCTCGGCGGGGAGCCGTTCCTGCACCGGCGGAAGATCATCCGGCAGACGGCGCCGGGCGAGAACGGCATCGGTACGGCGACGCAGGCGCACTACGACCTGGTGTACCTGCGCGAGGGCAGCGACCAGGTGCTGTCCGCGTGGATCCCGCTGGGCGACTGCCCGGTCAGCCGCGGCGGACTGACGTACCTGGAGGGGAGCCACCACAGGGTGCTCGCCGACGAGGCTGCTGGCCGACTGAAGCGACCCGCCGCGTCCATCACCGCAGACCTGCCCGCGCTTGCAACGGAGTACGACGCCAACTGGCTGGTCGCGGACTACCAGGCGGGAGACGTGGTCGTACACACCGCGCACACTGTCCACGCAGCACTCGACAACGTGTCCAGCGAGCTGCGCCTGTCGACCGACATCCGCTACCAGCGCGCCGACGACGCCATCGACACCCGCTGGCAGCAGCACTGGCACGACCGCGACGGTCTCTGACGGACCCCTTCTCGCTAACGACAATCATTTCGGTTAAGGTACGGCTGACAGTGTGAACCGAGTCTGAGGAGAGCCGTGAACCGGAACGAACTGATCGCCGGCGTGGCAGACAGGGCGGGCATCCCGCGCAACCAGGCCGAGAAGGTCCTCGAGGCGCTGGGCGACGTCGTGACCGAGGCCGTCCAGCGCGGCGAGAAGGTGTCGCTGACCGGCCTGCTGAGCATCGAGCGGGTGATGCGCGCCCCGCGGACCGGCCGCAACCCGCAGACCGGCGAGCCGCTCGCTATCCCGGCCGGGTACTCAGTGCGCCTGTCGTGCGGAAGCCGCCTCAAGGCCGCGGCCCGGGGCGACCTCCGCACCGTCCGCTGAGCCCGGTCAGCGGCGGACCGCCGTGGCCCAGTAGGGCGTCGTCGCTGTCGGCGGAGTGCTGAACCGGGCATTCACCAGGTAGAGACGGCGCCCGAACGCGGCCGCGGTCGTCGGTACGTCGAAGCCGGGATCGGTGATGGTCCGGGTTTGCCGGCCCGCCGTACCGGCCCGGTTGAGGCTCAGCACCGCGATCTCGTTGGAGACGTTGCGCACGACATACAGCGTCCGGCCGAGCAACAGCATCCCGTCGCCGTTCGTCACCAGCGTGCCGCCGAGGTCCACGCGCTTGGTGACACCGGTCCGCGGATCGACCCGGAACAGGAACCCCGTCGACGACTGCACGATGATCAGCGCCAGGCCGTCCGGCGTCAGCGTGATGCCGTTGCCGTTGAAGCCGGTCGGATCGTGCACGTAGTCACCGGTCAGCGGGACGGTCCGCACCTGGTTCAGCAGCCGGCCGTGACGCCCGATCGGCACCTGATAGACGACCGGCCGGCTCGAGTCGGTGAACCAGGCGCTGGTCGGAGTCAGTACGACGTCGTTCACGAACGTCGCCGTCTCGGTGGTCAGCGTGTAGCTCTTCAGGACCTTGCCGGTACGGATGTCGACGACGCGTGCGGTCCCGCTCGGGCCGCCCGCGATCCACAGCCGGCCGCGGTTGTCGGCCTTCAGCCCGACCGACGGCGTACCGGGTCCCTGGCTGATCACCTTCCCGCGGCCGGTGCGCAGACCGGCGGCGTAGACGTCGCCGTCGACCAGCGATCCGAAGTACGCCGTACTGCCGCTGATCGCGATGCCTTCGGGCTGGAAGCCGTTGGGCAGGTCGATCCGGGACGGGAAGACTGTCGACTGCTTGTTCGGCGTTCTGAGGAAGCGGATCGGGTCGCACTGTCCGTCGTCGACCGAGTGCTTGACGACGACCGAGTGCTTGACGACGGCCGGGCGTGGCGCTGGTGCGCCGGTGGCGGCCGCCGACGTGGAGACGAGGCCCATCAACAGGACGGGCAGGCCGAGAGCGGCCATGGCATGACGGATGTTCATGATTCCTCCCCTTGCTCACACCGTAGGACCGGCGACGGCGGACGGGAACGGCTCGGCGACCGCGCAGCCCTGTGGATAAGTTCGGGGCGGCCCGATCGCGAACCGGGTATGTTCGCTGGCAGCAACTGGACTTGGGACAAAGGGGTCAGGGATGACAGCAGGAGTCGACGGATCGGCCGCGGTGCGCCCGCAGGACGATCTGTACCGGTTCGTGAACGGTGCGTGGCTGGCGGAGCACGAGATCCCCGCGGACAAGGGGATCCACGGCGCGTTCCATGCGCTCTGGGACACCGCCGAGCAGGATGTCCGCGCGATCGTCGAGAAGACCGTCGCGGCCGGGCATGCCGAGGGCACCGAGCCGCGCAAGATCGCCGACCTCTACAGCAGCTTCATGGACACCGAGACGATCGAGCGGCTGGGTGCCGGGCCGATCGCCGACCAGCTCGCGCTGGTGCAGGGCGTGACCGACGTGGCCGGGCTGGTCTCGGTGCTCGGGCAGCTCGAGCTGCAGGGTGTGCCGGGTGTCTTCCACTACTGGGTCGACGCCGACGCGAAGCAGTCCGACCAGAACATCGTCCACCTGACCCAGGGCGGCCTCAGCCTGCCCGACGAGTCCTACTACCGCGAGGACAGCTTCGCCGAGATCCGGAAGGCGTACGTCGCCCACGTCGCGAAGCTGCTCGAGCTGGCCGGCCTCGCGGATCCGGCCGGGTCGGCGGAGCGGATCCTCGAGCTGGAGACCCGGATCGCCGGCGCCCACTGGGACCGGGTGAAGGAGCGGGACGTCCAGCTGACCTACAACAAGCTCGACCGGGCCGGGCTCGAGGAGCTCACGCCGGGCTTCGACTGGGCGACCTGGCTGGCCGGTGCCGGCGTGCCGGAGAGCGCGTTCGCGCAGGTCGTGGTCCGGGAGCCGGACTTCCTGACCGCCGCGGCTGCCGCCCTGCAGGAGGTCGGCCTGGACCGCTGGAAGGAGTGGCTGAGCTGGCGGATCGTGCACAGCGCCGCGCCGCTGCTGAGCCAGGCGTTCGTCGACGAGAACTTCGCCTTCTACGGCAAGACGCTGACCGGTGCACCCGAGCTGCGCGAGCGCTGGAAGCGCGGCGTCGGCGCGGTCGAGTCGGCGTTGGGTGAAGCCCTCGGCAAGCTGTACGTCGCGGAGCACTTCCCGCCGGACGCCAAGGCCCGGATGGTCGAGCTCGTGCAGAACCTGGTCGCCGCCTACCGGCAGCGGATCGAGGCGCTGGACTGGATGGGCCCCGACACCCGGCAGCGCGCGCTCGAGAAGCTCGGCACCTTCGTCCCGAAGATCGGGTACCCGGACGAGTGGAAGGACTACTCGGCGCTCGAGATCGACCCCGCCGACCTGTTCGGCAACGTCCGCCGGTCGGTGGCCGTGGAGACCGCGCGGGACCTCGCCAAGCTCGGCAAGCCGGTCGACCGCAACGAGTGGCGGATGACGCCGCAGACCGTGAATGCGTACTACAACCCCCGGATGAACGAGATCGTCTTCCCGGCCGGCATCCTGCAGCCGCCGTTCTTCGGTCTGGACGCCGACGACGCCACCAACTACGGCGCGATCGGCGCGGTGATCGGCCACGAGATCGGCCACGGTTTCGACGACCAGGGCTCGCGGTACGACGCCGACGGCAACCTGAACGACTGGTGGACCGACGCGGACCGCAAGTCCTTCGAGGAGCGCACCGACAATCTCGTCGCGCAGTACGACGTCCTGGAGCCGGCCGAGACGCCCGGCCAGAAGGTCAACGGCAAGCTCACCCTGGGCGAGAACATCGGCGACCTCGGCGGTCTTTCGATCGCGTACGTCGCCTACCAGTTGTCCCTGGAAGGCACCGAGTCGGACGACGAGCTGCAAGCCGGCGCGGAGCGCTTCTTCGCCGCCTGGGCGCACGCCTGGGCGACCAACACCCGCCCGGAGGAAGCTGCGCGCCGTCTCGCCATCGACCCGCACTCACCGCCGGAGTTCCGCTGCAACGCGGTGGTGAAGAACATCGACGCCTTCCACACCACCTACAAAACAAGCGAAACCGACGCCATGTGGCTGTCCCCGGAGGACCGCGTCCGCATCTGGTGATCCACCGGACCGCCTGCCCTCTCCCCGAGCGGGCAGGCGGCTGTGGGATCGGCGAGTTCGCGGGATGGTTGCACAGGGCACCGAATCCGCGGTGGCTGCGGCGGCGCGGGCTGACCGGTTGGATTGGAAGACGAGTGCTTCCGCGGTGGTGCGCCTTCTTCACCTGGTGGCGATTTTGCGTACCCGGCGCAGGTCAGCGCCCACGGCGCGAAGGTGGCGGATCACCTCGCGGTACGACGCGAACGCGGAGGCCTCCATGTAGGGCACCTGGTGCCTTGCGCAGAAGGTCCTGACGACGGGCTGGGCCTTGCGGAGGTTGGGTCGCGGCATGCTCGGGAACAGGTGGTGCTCGATCTGGTAGTTCAGGCCGCCCAGCACGAAGTCGACCAACGGACCGCCCCGGACGTTGCGGGACGTGAGTACCTGCCGCAGCAGCGGGTCGGAGACCTGCTCGACGGTCAGGGTCGGCATACCCTTGTGGTTGGGGGCGAACGAGCATCCGAGATAGACACCGAGCAGGCCTTGGTGGATGACGAGAAACACGATCGCCTGCAGCCAGGTCGCAGTCGTGATCAGCAAAGCGGCGTAACCGCCGACGTGGACGCCGAGCAGCGCGAGTTCGGTGGTTCTGCCCCGGATGCCGGGCTTCAGCAATGCGCGGACGCTGGAGACATGCAGGTTGAGTGCCTCGAGCAACAGGAGAGGAAAGAACAGCGCGGCCTGGTGCCGCGTCAGCCAGGCCGCCGCGCCCGTCCGCGGGGCTGCCTGGGCCGCGTCGAAGACCAGAATGCCGGGCAGCACGTCCGGATCGGCGTCGAGGTCGGTGGGGTGGGCGTGGTGGGCGTTGTGCTTGTCGATCCACCACCCGTAGCTGAGTCCGTTCAGCAGGTTGGTGTTCAGCATGCCGAGCAACCTGGTCGGTAGGCGTCTGCGGGCGACCTGGTGGTGGCCGGCGTCGTGCCCGCTGAAGCCGATCTGCGCGGACACGATCGCCAGCGCGACCGCAAGGAGCATCAGCCATCACGATTCGTGCAGGAACGCCATCGCGGTGACGACGCCGCCGAGTGTCATCAAGTTGGCGATCAGCACGATGGCGTAGAACCCCGGCCGTCGCCGCTGCAGACCCAGATGGCGGATCTCCCGTGCTAGGTCGGCGTAGCCGCTGGTGGTCGGGCTCGCAGTGGTAGTTCGAACGCTGGTGTCCATGCCTGGCTCCTTTGGCTACGCCTTTCCGCCGCGTCGGCCGTCAGGCGGTGACGTGGGCGCGGATTGCCGAGGTCGCGGCTGCGAGGTGACCGCCGTCGGTCTCCCAGACATCTTCGGGGGATGGCCCGGCTGTTGGTGACTCACTCGAGGGCCTAGCGCCGGGACCCGCCGCAGCCGGCACCAGGTCTTGCGCATGGATCCGGTTGCCGTCCGCGGCGGCAAGCGTCAACGCAGCAGCGGCCGCAGCTGCTGCGGTGCCTGGTGGGATCACGGCCAGGTCCACGCGGGCACCGGCCCTGCCCGCCAGGGCGATCAGCAGTCCGGGAGGCTGGCTGGCGAAGAAGCCCAGATGCACGACTCGCCCGTCGACGGCCAGACGGCGTGGATGGCTGTCCCAGTCGCCGCGGTAGAGCATGATGCGGGTGATCGGCCCGCGCAGCGTGTCGATGGCCAGGACGAGGCCGGGGATCTCGGCGACCGGATCTGTCGAGCGCGGCCACCAGCCTCCGTCCAGAAGGCCTTTCGATCCTGCGGGGCGCAGTCGCAGTCGTGGCGTCGACGGCGCGGAGGTGGACATGACTGTCCTGCCGTCGCGGGCAATGAGTGTCATCGCGACAACCTCAATCCTTGCCGCGGCGGACCAGGCGGCGTAGCTGGGTCATCCGGGCGGCGCCGATCGACGTTGCCAGCACGGCAGCGGCGACGGCGGCAATGAACAACGCGAGCGCGAGCGGCACGGAGCCGTTCAGCCACAAGAAGTTGATCGCGACGCTACCGGTGTTCTGCAGCATGAAGACGATCAGGACGACGAAACTGATCACGGTGACGCAGATCCCGAGCCAGGCACCGCTGATCCGGGTACGCGGCACCCGAGCCGGCAACGGCGTGACGAGCTCGTCGACCGCCGAGGGCGGAGCGTCGGCTACAGGGGGCGGAGCGTCGGCTACAGGGGGCTTGGGCGCGTGACGAGTGCGGTGAAGTACCGACATGACATCTCCCACGAAGGGCCGGTGTGGCTGGCAGCCTCAAGGCGGGATGTCGTCGATTCCGGAACTACATCCCACAATACGCCGGTTCCGACCAGAAAGCCCCTCGCGACAGTGATCGGCTTCGCCGTGCCGCCGGTGATTGGCGGCGTCGGACGGC
>DASXXB010000003.1:0-17158 GCA_036503355.1 Kribbella sp.
CCGTGACGCCGCTCCCCCGGCGGCGTCCGTGGAAGGTGGCGGCGGAGGTGGTCGCGCTGGATCACCTGTCCGGCGGACGGATGATCCTCGGCGTCGGGATCGGCGATCCCGGCGACCCCTTCCTGGAACAGCAGAGCCCGCGGGTGCTGGCGGAGATGCTCGACGAGGGCCTCGCGATCGTCGACCAACTGTGGACCGGACAGCCGGTCACCTTCAACGGAAAGCACTACCACCTCACCGACGCCCAACTGACGGCGCGGCCGGTGCAGCGGCCGCGGGTGCCGATCTGGGTCGGCGGCGACCTGCTGGTTCCCGCCGTACGCCGGAGGATTCTGCGCTGGGACGGATCCTGCGCCTACAAAGGCAGCACCGATGCTCCGCAGCAGATCACCCCTGACGACGTACGCCGGTTGCGCGCCGGCCGGGACCTCGACGTCAAGGTCAGCGGCGGTGACCCGGTGGCGTTCGCGGAAGCGGGTGCGACGTGGTGGGGGCGCTGGATCCCGCCGCTTCCGGTAGCCGACACGCTGGCGATCGTCAGGCAGGGACCGCCGGTGTTCTGAACCGTTGACAGGGCGGCCGACGCGGGAGAGACTGCGGTTGATTTGAACGTTCAAACCCGTGGGAGGTCGTCTTGGCCACGTTGAAGCAGGTGGCTGCCCACGCCGATGTCTCGGTGCAGACGGTGTCGAACGCGCTCAATGCGCCGCACCGGCTCCGGGCGGACACGCTCGAACGGGTCAATCGCTCGATCGAACTCCTCAACTACCGGCCCAATCGTAACGCCCGCAGCCTGCGCACCAGCGCGGTCGAGCTGATCGGGTACTGCGTGCCGAACTGGCCGAACCAGACGCATCTGGTGATGGATCAGTTCCTGCACGCCCTGTGTGCCGCCGCCGAACGCAGTGGCCGGCACATCCTGCTGTTCACCGCACCGCCCGGCGTCGACGGTATGCCGACGTACGACGATCTGCATGCGCGGCGGATGGTCGACGGGTTCGTCCTGTCGCAGACGGAGACGCACGATCCGCGGCACGGCTGGCTGAAGGACCAGGGCATTCCGTTCGTCAGCTTCGGGCGGGTGTGGAAGCAGAGCACGCAGCCCGGCCCGTGGGTCGACGTCGACGGCGCGACCGGTTCCGCGATCGCGGTTCGGCACCTGTACGAGACCGGGCGCCGCCGGATCGCCTTCCTGGGCTGGCCGAAGTCGTCCGGCCTGGCCGAGGACCGTGTCGCCGGTTGGCGTGCCGCCTGCAAGGAGCTCGGCCTGCCGACCAGCGGACTCGCGGTCCGCTGCCGTGAGGACAGCATCGACGAAGGCGCCCGCGCCACCGCGCGGCTGCTCGACGCGGGCCGGGACGTCGACGGGATCGTTGCCCTCAGCGACGTTCTCGCGCTCGGCGCACTCCGCGAACTCACCCGCCGCGGCATCACCCCCGGACGGGGCATCGGCGTCGTCGGGTACGACGACTCGCCGCTCGCCGACGTCGTCTCACCCGGCCTGACCAGCCTCCGGCAGCCGATGGACCGGATCGCCGAGGAGCTGATCGCGATCCTGACCGGCCCAGGAGACGGGACGCCGGCCGAATGCCTGCTGCAACCAGAACTGGTGATCAGGGGTAGTTCAGCCCCTGGCTGACCCGCGCCTCTCCCCGGGCGCCGCGAGAAGGAGGAACCGCCATGACTCCCCATCCGACCACACCGATCAGTCGAGGTAGCTCGTCGCCGCCCCGGCGCAGACCGGTCCGCCGCAGCGTCGGGATCGCCCTGCTGTCCGCCACCACGCTCCTCGCCGGAGCCGCCTCGGCGCTCGCCGGACCGTCCCCAGCGGGCCTCTCGACACCCACGTCACCCGCAGCCGGCCTCGCAATCGCGGGGTCCCCCGCAGCCAGTGGTGCCGCGACCAGTGCCGGCCGGTCCGAGCTGTCCGAGACCACGCGGCTGGCCGACCGGCGGTCGCTCGTCGTCGGCGATCGCGCGTACGCGATGGGCGACGAGTCCGGCCTCTACCCCGCCGCCGGCTGGCATGTCCGCGGCGAGATGGGCGGCTTCTGGTCGCAGCCGATCAAGCTCCTCGACGGCATCTGGTTCGGCCTCGACGGCAACTGGCTCGGCAAGCAGGTGCCGGCCGCGAAGTACACCAGCGGCCACGGCTACAGCCGGATCGACTACGCCGGCGCCGTGAACGTACGCCGTACCGACTTCGTCCCCGACGGGATCCGCGCAACGCTCGTCGGCCTGACGCTGAGCTCAAGTACGGCGAAGACGGTCAGGCTGGACGTCGACGCGCACTCCGAGCTGATGCAGTCGTACCCGTGGGACTGGACCACGCCGAACGCGAAGGACGCGAACCTGCCGGACACGGGCGCCTACGACGACGGCGCGCTGCAGTTCCGCGAGCAGGGCACGCCGTCGTACCCGAACGCGACCGCCCACGACTACGCCGCGTTCGTCGGATCGTCCCTGCGTCCGACGGGCCACGAGCTCGGCCCGGACCATCGCGGCCCGCAGGACCCGGCGGTGATCTGCCCGAAGGACGGTACGACGCCTGCGCGCTGCGACGACTCGCTCAGCGGCAAGGGCACCGGCGGCCGGCTGACGTACGACGTACAGCTGCAGGCCGGTCAGCAGAAGACGATCTGGTTCGCCGTGGCCGGATCGGATCAGGGCAGCGGTGCGGCCGAACGCGAGTACGGCAAGGCACTGAGCAACCCGGACAAGTTGCTGGAGGCAAAGACCTCCGCGCGCAAGCAGGTCGACGTGCAATCCGCAGTGGACCTGCCTGGTGACCGGCTGCTGCAGCAAAGCGTCGAGTGGAGCAAACAGAACCTCGCCGACTCCGTGCAGCAGGCGAACGACCTGCAGATCCGCGACGTCAACGAGGGCAAGGACTTCCCGGCCCCGGCCGGGACGGTACAGACCGCTCGCTGGTTCGGTGCGGGCTTCCCGGACTACCCATGGCTGTTCGCGACCGACGGCGAGTACACGGCGTTCGCGGCGGTCGCGGCCGGTCAGTTCGACACCGTCAAGGAACACCTGCGTGCACTGCGCGACGTCAGCGACATCCTCAACGAGCGCAGCGGCAAAGTCGCGCACGAGGTGACGCCGAC
Organism: Kribbella sp.; assembly: GCA_036503355.1. Taxonomy (GTDB): domain Bacteria; phylum Actinomycetota; class Actinomycetes; order Propionibacteriales; family Kribbellaceae; genus Kribbella. Next base: position 3,111 of record DASXXB010000003.1, read on the forward strand.
GGGTTCGGTGTACTTCGGCTCGAACCAGAGCGCCGGCAACACCGACGAGACCGTCAAGTTCCCGAGCACCGTCGCGCTGCTGTGGCGCTGGACGGGCGACAACAAGTTCCGTGACGAGATGTACGACTTCAGCGTGCGGAACCTGCAGTACGTCTACAAGACCCTCGACAAGGACGGCGACGGCTGGCCCGAAGGCCTCGCGAACGTCGAGCGCGCCGGGATGGGCGTGGAGAAACTCGACAGCACCGTGTACCTCGCCCGCGGGCTGCGCGACCTGGCCGACCTCGCCGCGTCCAAGCACGACACGAAGACCGAGCAGTGGGCGACCGCGAAGGCGAACGACCTCGAGTCCCGCTTCGAGGCGCAGTGGTGGGTTCCGCAGGCCATGGGGTACGCCGACTCGATCGACGACGCGAGCAACCCGGCCAACGACAACACCCCGATCTTCCAGCGGCACTGGATCGGCGTGACCCCGATGGAGGCCGTACTGACCCGTCCCGGCGACACGTCGCCGCTCGCGTCGAGCGAGCACGCGAACATCGCACTCGACCAGCGCGAAAAGCCTTGCTACACAGGCGAATTCGGACTGTTCCACACCGGTACCGGGCCAACCTCCGACCCGAAGGGCAACCCCGGTCCGTCGTGCGACGGCGTCGTGTCGCAGGTGCCGAGCGAACGCAGCATCTTCGGCCTGAACACCTCGATCATGGCCGTTGCGGAGGGCAACTTCGGCCGCCTGGGCACCAAGCAGCAGCAGGTCTACACGACCGGCAACGCCCGCATCCAGCTCGACCCGTCGGTGTGGGAGACGCCGGGGGCGATGCCGGAGATCGCTCCGTCGCCGGATTCCGCCGCGAACATCGGCCGGCCGTTCTACGACCGCTCGATGGCGCTGCAGGCGTGGGGGACGTACGGCATTCTCTGGCCGGTGATCCATCAGCAGCTCGGTGTCGACCCCGACTTGGGTCACGGGCGGATCGCCGTCGTACCACAGGTCCCGCAAGGCCAGCAGAAGGTGGCCGGTAGCAACATCCGGGTCGGGCGCGGCGCCGTCGATGTGTCGGCACGCCTTGCAGACAAGGCGTTGTCGACCGATGTGACCGTGCAGGGCGTCGGCGCGACAGTCACAGTCGGCGCTGTGCTGCCGTCCGGCGCGAAGGTCCGGAGCGTGACCGTCAACGGCCACGCGGCGACGTACCAGCTTGTCACCACCAGCCGCGGGACGGAGGTCCGGGTGCCGGCGCGCGGTGCGCACACGGCACTGGTGATCACGCTGCGCTGATCCCGAGCTCCGAACCGGCCGGTGCGCATCCGTTCTGCGCACCGGCCGGTTCGTCATTTCCGGTACTGCGGAGTTCTTCTGCGCGTGGACTTGCACAGGGACAGAGGCGGGGCCCCTCCGAGTATGAGTCGGAGGGGCCCGCACAGCTGAAGGAAAGTGACGTCTCCAGCTTCCCGAGACGGGTCCGTGGAGGCCGGCAGACCCCGTCACCGGTCTACCTCGGTGGGGATCCCCACCGCGAGGGCCCTCGGTTTCCGTTCGACCCGCCGCCCCGATCGAAGCAGCGTGTCGACATTTCTACCGCCGTCGGTACGGTCGGCACAAGCCTTTCCAGGCAACAGATTCGGTCGTCCACAGTGATCACGCAACCATCCACAGGAACGGCCCGAGTTATACACACCCCCTGTGCATAACCAGTCTCATCCCTTGGGTGGTCTGAGCGCCATCGGTTGCAGGATGCGATGACCGGCGTACAGGCCGAGTGCGCTCACGACGAGCACTGACGGTACGGCGAGGGCGAGCGGCGGACGGTGGTAGCCGAGGTTGTTCAGGACGTCGGCGAGCCACTGCGCGACGAGCAGGAACTCGGCCGCCGCCGCCGGCAGCAGCGCGAGCGGAAGCAGCAGGACGCCGCGCCAGGGCCCGAGCCGGACGAACGTGATGCCGAGCAGCCAGCCGGTCACCTCGTGCGACAGGATCAGCAGGAAGAATTCCGCGAATATCAGGCCGGCCTGCGACGGGTCGGTGAACAGATGCGGGTTCGTCAGCTTGTCGGGCCAGCCCTGCCACGCGTACAGGCGGTCTTCCAGTTGGTAGACCAGCACCCAGAGCAGTGTGGTCGCGGCCGCGCCGCCGGTGAGGTAGATGCCTGCAGCAACCGAGAACATCCGCCGGGTGATGCCCTGCGACACCAGCAGCGCGAAGTACGCCGGCGTGATCGTGATGCCGAGCGCCATCGAGAAGTACTTCGGCGACTGGGTTCCGTAGTCCCACGCGCTGGTGCTGACACCGCCGGCCACGAGCTGGAGGACGACCCCGACCAGGAACACCGCGAACACCATCACCGCCCAGTAGCCCATCAGCATCGGCCGCAGACCGATCAGCATGGACACGATCACCTGCTTCAGCCGCTGCCCGTCGGTGGCCCCGCGCGGCAGACCGCTTTCAACCGCAGTACTCATGACTGGGCTCCCGTCAGGTGGACGAAGAGATCCTGCAGACCGACAGGGCCGATCTCCAGGCCGGCCGTGGCCGCCTGGCCGCGCAGCGCCGGATCGAGGTCGCCGAGGATCGTGGTCGACTTGGTGCCGCCGAGGCGCTCCTCCGCGAGCACCGTGAAGCCGGCGGTGAACTCGTCGACCGCCGCCGACGGCCCGACGATCGAGGCGCCGCGGCCGCGGAGCGCATCCACCGGCGACTGGGTGACGAGCCGGCCCTTGTCGAGGATCACGACCTCCTCGAGCATCGTGCTCACCTCGCCGACCAGGTGGGTGGAGAGCACGATCGTGCGCGGCACCTCGACGTAGTCGGCCAGCAGCATGTCGTAGAACAGGTTCCGGGACGGGACGTCCATGCCCAGGTAGCTCTCGTCGAAGATCGTCAGCGGTGCACGGCTGGCGAGCCCTAGTACGACGCCGAGCGCGGACTTCTTGCCGCGGGACAACTTCTGGATCTTCTTGTTCAGCGGTACCTCGAAGCGGTCCAGCAGCTCGGCGGCCAGATCGGCGTCCCAGTACGGGCGAAGCGCGGCGGCGAGTCGGAGCACATGTTTCACCGGCACGCCCTGCGGCAGGTCGCCGGACTCACGGATCAGGCAGACCCGGCTGGTGACGACCGCGTTCTCGTACGGCTCCTGCGCCGCACCGAGGTCGCCACCCTCGATCAGCACGCGCCCCTCGTCGGGCCGCCGGAACCCGGCGAGCGTCGCGGCGAGCGTGCTCTTGCCGGACCCGTTCCGGCCGAGCAGCCCGTGGATCTTGCCCGGCGCCAGCCGCAGGTCGAGCCGGTCCAGCGCAGGCACACCCGCGAACCGCACCGACAGGTCCTCGGTACGCACGGTCAGAGCGGTCGTCATCGCGCGTCTCCACGGGTGGGATCTGATGGCCTCTCGCCGCCCCAAGTGCGGATGTGCTGGAGGATGTCTGTGAGGGGGATGCCGATCGCCTTCGCCTCGCGGATCATCGGGTCTACGACGCCGGCGAAGAACGAGTCACGGCGGCCCGTGCGCAGCAGGTCGCGGGCGTTCGGTGCGACGAACATGCCGATCCCGCGCTTCTTGTACAGCACGCCGTCGTCGACGAGCTGCGCGAATCCCTTGGCAGCGGTGGCCGGGTTGATCCGGTAGAAGGCGGCGTACTGATTGGTCGACATCACCTGCTCGTCCTCGGCGAGCGCGCCGCTGACGATGTCGTTCTTGATCTGCTCGGCGATCTGCAGGTAGATCGGACTCCGGTCGTCGAACACGATCCCCCCTTCCTCGGTTCGTTACCCAAGTAACGAACCGTAGATCACGAGCGGGTCACCCACCCGCGGAGTACTGCGCCTGCTGCAAGGACTTCTTCAAGGCCGGTACGACGGGACCGACGCGGACCGCAAGCTGCGCCAGACGATCCTTGTGACGGGCGCGCTGATCCTTGCCGAGGATCGTTCTGAGGTCCGCTGTGGAGGCGAGTACGACGATGGACGCGTCCCGGAGGTCGACACGCGAGACGAGGCGGGACGGCCGGAGTACGTCGCGGGCGCTCTGCAGGAGCTGACGCCGTACCAGCGGATGCCGCAGCGTGATGCGGTCGGCCGGGAAGATGCCGAGCACGCGGTGCGGCTCGACCTTGATCAGGTGGGCGCGGGCGAGCTCGTCGCGGACCTGGCGCACGGTGGCGCCGCCGCGCCGATCGATCCAGTGCCGCCAGCGCCGCGGGCCGACCGCACGCAACTCCTCCAGCACTCCGGCGATCACGGGGTCCGTCGGTGGCGGGTTCGTCGTCGCCCGCGCACGGCCGTTGTCGTCGACGAGATTCCCGGTGAGCTGCAGGTCGATCAGCGCCGCGGCCCGCAGTACCTTCCCGAGCTTCGAACGCGCCGTCAGCCGACCCCGCTCCGGATCGTAGGCCAGCAGAAGAACCCTCGCAGCCAAGGAGTCCGGCACCCGAGCGTTGCCCAAAGCAACAACCCCCGAACGCGCACTCCCACTCAATCGCCCCGCTCCCCCCGAGTCACCCCACCCCGCCCGCCCCGCCGCGCCACCGGGACCTCCAGCCGGTCCGGTACGTCCGGCCCGGGTCGAACTGGCCACCCCGCGCCCCGCTACGCCGCCTCCCGCCGGACTCGCCGCCGCCCCGCGCCCACTCGCGCCGGCTCCAGCCGGCCCAGCCGGCACCCGAGGCCCTTGCCGCCCTGGCACTCCGCCTACCCCTTGCCGACCCTGCGCCCCGGCCGGCCCTTGCGGGCCACGTGGTCCGGCCGGGCCTTGCCGCGTTCCTAGCGGCCGCGGTCCGCCGGCCGATGTCCTTCTACTCATCGTCTTCCTCCTTGGACGGGCGGCCCGGGCGGCGTTGTTTGGTGACGCCGGACGGGAGACGGCCGGCGTCGGCCAGTGCGCGGCGCAGCAGGTACTCGATCTGGGCGTTGGTGCTGCGCAGGTCGTCGCTCGCCCAGCGGGCCAGCGCGTCGTGCACCGCGGGATCCAGCCGGAGCAGGATCTTCTTCCGTTCGACAGCCACCGGAGCGGCCTACTGGTAGAGGGAGCCGGCGTTGACGACCGGCTGGGCGTCCCGATCGCCGCACAGCACCACCATCAGGTTGCTGACCATGGTCGCCTTGCGCTCCTCGTCGAGCTCGACCACCTCGTGCTCGGACAGCCGGTCCAGCGCGAGCTCGACCATGCCGACCGCGCCCTCCACGATCCGCTGCCGGGCCGCGACCACCGCGCCGGCCTGCTGGCGGCGCAGCATCGCCTGGGCGATCTCCGGTGCGTACGCCAGGTGCGTGATCCGCGACTCGATCACCCGGACGCCGGCCGCGTGCACCCGCGCACCGATCTCCGCCGACAGCTTCTCGGTGATCTCGTCGGTACTGTCCCGCAGCGACAGGACGTCCTCGTCGGAGTGCACGTCGTACGGATAGCTGTTCGCGATGTGCCGGACCGCGGTCTCGGTCTGGATGGCCACGAACTCCACGAAGTCGTCCACCTCGAACATCGCCTGCGCGGTGTCCTCCACCTGCCACACCACCACCGCGGCGATCTCGATCGGGTTGCCGTCGGCATCGTTGACCTTGGCCACCGCGGTCTCGTGGTTGCGGATCCGGGTCGAGACCTCACGTCGCGACGAGATCGGGTTCACCCAGCGCAGACCGTTGGTCCGGACCGTTCCGGCGTACCGCCCGAGGATCTGCAGGACGCGCGCCCGCCCCGGCGACACCGCGGTCAGCCCGGCGGCGACGATCACCGCTGCGATGAACACGAGAATCCCGAGCCCGATCACCACGCCGTTGCCGTGCCCGGCGCCGAGGATGAACACCACCACCCCGATCACCGCCAGCACGAACGCAAGCCCCGCGAACGGCCACCCGTTCAGCTGCCGGCCGTCCTGCTCGGTCACCTTCGGCGCCGGCATCTCCACCACGACATCCACCATCACATGCTCCTCTCGAATAGCCCCAAGGTAGCAAAGTGATATCACATTTAGCAAACCCGTAGTCCGCCGCGAGCCAGCAGCCGGCGCCGCACTCGCGTGGGTTGACGAGGGCCGGCGTTAGGGGAGGGGGGTGGCCAGGGCTTCGAGGTGGGATTGCCAGTGGGGGGCGTGGGAGTTCGGGAGGGGGTCGATGGGGGATGTGCCCCAGGCGTGGATGGGGCGGATGCCGTGGAGGGCGTTGAGGAGCCAGGCTTCGGTGGTGGTCTGGAGGGCGTCCGGGGTGATGGCATGCTCGGTGACCTCGACGCCTTCCGCGTGCGCGATGCGTCGGAGCAGGTTCGCCGTGACAGACGGCAGGAGCGGGCGGGTCGACTCGGGGAAGCAGAGAGTGTCGTCCTCCCACCAGGCGACGGCGGAGTACGCCGCCTCGAGGACCGTCCCGTCGGCGTCCAGCAGCAGGATCTCGTCGGCACGATCCGGAGCGTTCTCGCGAAGCTTGCCGAGCAGGTCCAGATCGGGACCCTTCACCCGCGGCGCGGTCCGCGGATCCGGACCCTCGTGTACGGCGACCCGCACCCGGCCACCGGTCGGCGGCGCCGGCCGCAACTGCACCGCGAGCTCCCCCGACCCGTGCAGCTCGAACCGCGGGAACCACCGCCCGAACCCGGGCAGCCGTCCGACCTCGTCGTCCCAGAACCGTTCCGCGGAAACCCCGGCCGCCGAACACGACCGCACGAACCGCTCCCGATGCAGCTCCAGCCCCCGGACCTTGCCATTGGCAACCAGGAACGAGTCCGCCACCAGCAGTTCCGTCATTGTCCCCCACCCTGTCCGCCGACGGCAGCCGTTGCCTTCAGCACCATTTCGTCGTACTCCGCGACCGGGTCGGAGTCGAGCACGATCGCACCCCCGGCCCCGATCACGGTCTGGTCCGGGGTCAGCACCGCGGTCCTGATCACCACGCTGAGGTCCGCCCGCCCGTCCACGGTCAGGTAGCCGAGCGCCCCGGAGTACACCCCGCGTGCACTCGACTCGAGCTCGTCGATGATCTGCATGGTGCGGATCTTCGGCGCCCCCGTCATCGACCCCGGCGGGAAACACGCCCGTACGGCGTCCACCGCGGTCACCCCGTCGCGCAGCCGTCCCCGAACCGTCGTCACCAGCTGGTGCACGGTCCGGTAGCTCTCGACCTGCATCAGCTGCGGCACGCTCACGGTCCCCGGCACGCTGACCCGGCCGAGGTCGTTGCGGATCAGGTCGACGATCATCAGGTTCTCGGCACGGGTCTTCTCGTCCTCGGCCAGCGCCTTCGCCGCGAGCTGATCCTGCGTCGCGTCGAGATCCCGTGGCGCGGTGCCCTTGATCGGCCGGCACTCGGCCCACCCGTCGGCGTCCACGGTCAGGAACCGTTCCGGCGAGGAGCTCGCCACCGCGAGGTCGCCGTACCGCAGGAAGGCGGCGTACGGCGCCGGGTTCGCGGACCGTTGCCAGCGGAAGAACTCGAACGGGTCCGGCACCGCGGGCAGCCGCACCCGGTTCGTCAGGTTGACCTCGTACGTCTCCCCCGCCTCGAGCTCGGCCAGCACGCGCGCGATCCCGGCCAGGTACGTCGCCCGGTCCTGCTCCAGGTGCGCCTCGAGATCGAGACGGGCGATCGCGGGAGCGTCGACCCACCCCATCCACCAGTTCGACGCGGCCTCCTCGGCGCGGTCCAGCCAGTCCTCGCCACCATCGAGAGCGACCAGGTAGGTGCGGCCCTGGTCGTGGTCGATGACGACGAACCGGTTCGCCCAGATCCACAGCGCGTCAGGCGTCACGGCCTCGTGCGCGACCGCCCCGCCGGTGAGCGCCTTCAGCTCGTACCCGAAGTACCCGACATAGCCACCGCAGAAGAGTCCGGCGAGCTCGGGCGGCGGCTCCGCGGCGCGCGCCGCCAGCAGCTCGGCGAGCTCGGCGAACACGTCGCCGTCGGCAACGTCCCGCGTGATGACCTCGGCGCCGACGCTGGTCCCGAGGACCGAGACGCGCCGAGGTACCCGATCTGTCAGGCTGCCGTCGAGCCAGAACGCGACGGGTTCGGCGGCCAGCAGCTCGCGGTAGACCGTCTCACCGTCGAGGGCCCGGTCGAGCGTCCGGACGGACCAACTCAGCGCACTCACCAGCACACCGTACCGACCCGCGCAGGGGTTCAGGAGGTGGTGAGCGCCACCTTGGTCCGCATCGCGGTGATCCGCCGGATCGGGATCGCGACCTCGAGCCCGTCCTTGGACTCCGCCCGGTCCGCGAGCCAGGCCGCGGCGGTGTCCCGCCGTACGTCGGGAGTCCCCGGAAGGTAGAGCGCGTTCACCAGCCGCTGCGCGTCGTCACGGCTGCGGATCAGGTAGACGTACCGCTCGCGCTGGCTCTCCATCACGTCGAACCCGGCGTGCTTCAGCTGGTCCTTCAGCTCGGTGATCTCGCCGCCGGCCGGGAACTGCGGCGTCGACCGCAGCCGCGTGGTGAGCCCGCTCAGCGTCCGGATGTCGCCCCGGCGCAGCGGCCGGACCGCGGGCACGATGGCGGCCAGGACGCCGCCCCGTCGCAGTACCCGGGCCGCCTCGTGAAGCACCTCGGGTAGCGGCTGCAGGACCATCAGTCCCATCGAACAGGTGACGACGTCGAAGACCTCGTTCGCGAACGGCAGGTGCAGCGCGTCCGCCCGCACCTTCGGCCCCGGCGCTCCCTCGAGCTGGGCGGCGTTGTTGTCGACCCCGACCACCCAGCGCCCGTACAGCTCGCGCGCGACCGGCCCGTTGCCACAGGCCAGGTCGAGGATCCGGCGGGCCTCGCCGGACACCGCGCGGACCAGCCAGCGGTACGGCGTGTGATCGCCCGCCACCGCACGCGAAAGCAACGCCTCCGTGCTTCCCGGGGTGGCGGTGTGGAACTCCCGCAGGTACTGCGGCCAATCGACAGGATTCTCAGACATTGCGGCCAGACGCTACCGGCAGACCACCCGATGTACCGCATCGGGTGCGCTGCGTTAACACAGAGTTGAAGGACTCCGTCAGACGCGGCTGACGAAGATGTGGCCGGCCGTCTCGTCGCTGATCACGCCGCCGGCCTCCCGGCTGCCGACCAGCACGCCCTCGGCGTCGAGCGTCGAGTCGACCTCGCGACCGGGCAGGGCCCCGGCCTTGCGCAGCACCGCCATCGCGCCGTCGTCGGTCTGCACCGGCTCGGCGATCCGGCGGACGAGCACCCGCACGCTCTCACCGGTCGCGGCGTCGAGCACCTGGTCGAGCGGCTCGACGCCGACCCGGAAGTCCCCGATGTCGCTGACCTGGTGGTCCTTCTGCAGCTCCTCCAGGCCCGGGATCGGGTTCCCGTACGGCGATTCCGTGGGGTTGCCGAGGAGCTGGAGCAGCCGGAGCTCGACCGCGTCGCTCATCACGTGCTCCCAGCGGCAGGCCTCGGCGTGTACGTCCTCCCACTCGAGCCCGATCACGTCGACCAGCAGCCGCTCGGCCAGGCGGTGCTTGCGCATCACCCGGACCGCCTGCTTGCGGCCGACGTCGCTGAGCTCGAGGTGGCGGTCCCCCTCCACCTTGATCAGGCCGTCGCGCTCCATCCGCGCAACCGTCTGACTGACCGTCGGACCGGACTGGTGCAGCCGCTCGGCGATCCGTGCCCGCAGCGGCACGATGCCTTCTTCTTCCAGCTCGTAGACGGTCCGCAGGTACATCTCGGTGGTATCGATCAGGTCGGTCACGACAACCATTCTCACCTATGTAGGCAACCCTTACCCAATTCCCCTGGGTACTGACGGAGCATGAGCACGGTGACAACGGTGATGTGGTTCCGGCGCGACCTCCGACTGAGCGACAACCCGGCGCTGCTGGACGCGGCGGCCGGCGGCCGGGTCGTCGGCCTGTTCGTCCTGGATCCGTTGCTCTGGGAGCGTTCCGGCGATCCGCGGCGGGAGCAGCTCGCCGCGTCGCTGCACAGTCTGTCCGCGTCGACGGGCGGGCGGCTCGTCGTACGGCGGGGAGATCCGGTTGCCGTCGTACCGGCGGTCGCGGAGGAGGTCGGCGCTGCGAGCGTGCACGTCAGCGCGGACTACGCGCCGTACGGGCAGCGGCGGGACCGAGAGGTCGAAGCGTCATTGAAGTGCCCGTTGGTGCGCACCGGGTCGCCGTACGCCGTGGCGCCGGGGCGGGTGCTCAACCGGCAGGGGCGTCCGTATCAGGTGTTCACGCCGTACTTCAAAGCCTGGCTGGCGCATGGATGGCGGCAGCCGGTGGAGGCGCCCGACCGAGTGCAGTGGGTGACGATCCGCGGAGACGACCTGCCGGGGAGTTCGGCGGTCGCCGGCGAGCAGGCGGCGCTCGAGCGATGGCGTGCGTACGACGTCACGGCGTACGACGAGGAGCGCGACCGGCCCGATCTGGACGGCACGTCGCGGATGTCGGTCCCGTTGAAGTACGGCGAGATCCACCCGCGGACGATGCTCGCCGACCTGGCCAGGAGCGGCGCCGGCGCGGCGGCGTACCGACGCGAGCTCGCCTGGCGCGAGTTCTGCGCCGACCTCCTGGCGCGGCACCCGCGAGCCACCTGGGAGCCCCTCCGGCCCGAGTTCGAGAAGCTCCGGTACGACGAACCGGGGGAACTGTTCGACGCCTGGCGCGAAGGTCGTACCGGCTTCCCGTTCGTGGACGCCGGGATGCGGCAACTCGCCGAGACCGGATTCGTGCACAACCGGGTGCGGATGGTCGTCGCGTCGTTCCTGGTCAAGGACCTGCACGTGCACTGGAAACACGGGGCCCGCTGGTTCATGCGGTCGTTGCGGGACGGCGACCTGGCCTCGAACGCACTGAACTGGCAGTGGGTGGCCGGCTGCGGCGCGGACGCGGCGCCGTACTTCCGGATCTTCAACCCGGTCGGCCAGGGGCTGAAGTTCGACCCGGACGGCGCGTACGTACGGCGCTGGGTCCCGGAACTGCGGCACCTCGACGGCAAGGCCGCACACGAGCCCTGGAAGCACCGCGCCACCGGCTACCCGCCCCAGGTTGTCGACCACGCCGAGGCGCGCCGGGAGGCGTTGCGTCGGTACGAGGCCCTTCGGTCTTGACGGCTGCTCGACTCCTACATCTATAGTGCTAGTTACCTAGATGAATGGGGTTTTGGATGATCGAGTTCCATCTGGACGGGCGGTCGGGGGTTTCGCCGTACCAGCAGATCGTTCAGCAGGTCCGGAACGCGTTGCGGCTCGGGCTGCTGCGGGAGGGGGACCAGTTGCCGACGGTCAAGGATGTGGTCGCGGCGCTGGCGATCAACCCGAACACGGTGCTCAAGGCGTACCGCGAGCTCGAGCACGAAGGCCTGGTGCAGGCCCGGCCGGGGCGCGGCACGTTCGTCACCCGGACGCTCACCGACAACACTCTCGCCGCCCACGGCCCGCTCCGGCAGGACCTGCGCCGCTGGCTGGCGAAGGCCCGCAAGGCAGGCCTCGACGACGAGAGCATCGAGGCGCTGTTCCTGACAACCTTTCGGTCCGCCGCTCAAGAGGAGCACATAGCATGACCGTTCTGCAGGCCCATGGGCTGGGGAAGAAGTACGGGCGGCGGTGGGCGCTGACCGATTGTGAGCTGGAGGTGCCGGCCGGACACGTCGTCGGGCTGGTCGGGCCGAACGGGGCCGGTAAGAGCACGCTGCTGAATCTGGCGGTCGGGATGATCACGCCGTCGGCCGGTTCGGTCGAGGTGCTCGGGGCGCCAGCCGGGACGCAGCAGGCGAAGGTCGGGTACGTCGCGCAGGACACGCCGACGTACGCACGGCTGAGCATCGCCGACCACCTGAAACTCGGCGCGCGGCTCAACCCGGCGTGGGACGAACCGCTTGCCCAGCAACGGATCCAGCACCTCGGGCTGGATCCGAAGCAGCGCGCGGGCCGGCTGTCCGGAGGTCAGCGGGCGCAGCTCGCGCTGACGCTCGGGCTGGCGAAGCGCCCGGAGCTGCTGATCCTCGACGAGCCGGTGGCGGCGCTCGATCCGCTGGCCCGGCGCGAGTTCCTGCAGGACCTGATGGAGGCGGTCGCCGACCAGGAGCTGAGCGTCGTACTGTCCTCGCATCTGGTCTCCGACGTCGAGCGCGCCTGCGACTACCTGATCGTGCTCGTCGACTCCCGGGTGCAGGTCAGCGGTGACATCGACACGTTGCTGGCCACGCACTTCCGGATCACCGGACCGCGCCGCGACCCGAAGGACCTGCCGCGGGACCAGCATGTCGTCACGGCGAGCCATACCGACCGGCAGTCGACGTACCTGATCCGGACCGATCAGCCGATCCACGATCCGGCCTGGACGGTCTCCCAACTCACGCTCGAGGACCTGGTGCTGGCCTACATGGGCCGCGACGTCCGGCCCGCGCGTCCGGCACTGGAGGTGCAGCGATGATCTGGCTGACCTGGCGGCAGTTCCGCGTGCAGTTCCTGGTGGTCGCCTCGGTGATCCTGGCGGCCGCGATCGTGCTCGCCCTCACCGGGCCGGGGCTTGCCGACGACTACCGGCGGCTGACGACCCAATTCATCCAGAACCTCGGCTTCCAGCGCCTCGACCCGCTGCTGTACGTCGTCGGTCAGGTGCTGCTGTACGCCGTACCGCCGGTGATCGGGGCGTTCTGGGGCGCACCGCTGATCGCGCGCGAACTGGAGACCGGCACCCACCGGCTGGTCTGGAGCCAGAGCATCGGCCGGCAGCGCTGGCTCGCCGGCAAGCTGGCGTTCACCGGCCTGACCGCGATCGCGATCACCGGTCTGCTCAGCCTCGCCGTGACCTGGTGGGCCGATCCGATCGACGATGCGATCAGCGCCGGGCAGGACTCGAACACCTACCTGCCACGGATGTTCCCACCGATCTTCTCCGCGCGAGGGCTGGTCCCGGTCGGATACGCCGCCTTCGCCTTTGCGCTGGGTGTCGCGGTGGGTCTGACGGTACGCCGTACCGTCGCCGCGCTCGCGATCACCCTGGCGGCCGTGATCCTGGTGCAGGTCGTCACGCCATCGCTGATCAGGCCGCACCTGCTCGCGCCGACGGAGTCGTACCTCACCGTGTCCCAGGACAACATCCGCGGCTTCGGGATGTCTGGCCCGAACGGGACGGTCAAGCAGATCGAGGTGGCATCCGGGGCTGTGGGGGCCTGGAAGTTCTACGACCGGACCGTCGACAAGAACGGCAAATCGGTGAGTTCACTGCCGAACTGGGTGATCGACTGCGCACCGGCCGCGCCGCCTCCGGGGAACGGCACCGTGTCTTTCCAGGGCAACGTCTCACCCAAGGCCGCCGCCTGTTACCAACGGCTGGCCGACGAAGGCTATCGCCAACGCCTGAAGTACTTCACGGCAAACCGCTTCTGGGATCTGCAGTGGCGGGAGTTCGGGTTCTTCCTGGCGCTGGCGTTGCTGCTGACCGGGTTCAGCTTCTGGCGGATTCGGCGCGACCTGTCGTGAACTTCCGGGCCAGCAGGCCGGCGGCGAGGAAGGCTGCGGCGACGACCGCGGACGTCCACGGCAGTGAGACCGCGAGGACGACGCAGCCGACCACGCCGATCACGTTGACGGCCCGTGGCCAGCGGCGCTGGTCGGGCGGCTGGGTGAACGCGGAGGCGTTCGCGATCGCGTAGTACAGCAGGACACCGAACGAGGAGAAGCCGATCACTCCCCGCAGATCGGTGCTGAGGACCAGGATCCCGACCACCACGGCGAGTGCGAGCTCGGCGTGGTGCGGGACCTGGAAGCGGGGATGTACGGCGGCCAGCCAGGACGGCAGGTCGCGGTTGCGGGCCATTGCGAGTGTCGTACGGCCGATGCCCGCGATCAACGCGAGCAGCGCACCGAGACTGGCCAGGGCGGCACCGACCCGGACCACCGGGACCGCCCAGGCCGCGCCGGCCCCGTCGACCGCGGACGCGAGGGGCGCCGCGGTCGACGCGGGATCGCCGGACCTCAGCAGCGCGAAGGCGACCGCCAGATAGATGCCGATGGCAATCACCAGCGCGATGCCGATGGCGCGCGGGATGGTGCGTGCCGGTTCGCGGACTTCCTCGCCCATGGTGGCGATCCGCGCGTAGCCGGCGAACGCGAAGAACAACAGCCC
>DASXXB010000004.1:0-3150 GCA_036503355.1 Kribbella sp.
CCGCGCCGGGCAGCCGGTCGAGGAGCTCGCGGACGTGACCACGAAGACCGAAGTACCGGCGACTGTGTCCGAGGACGCGACGTCCGAGGAGGCGCCGGCGCGCAAGCCGCGCAAGCGCACCCGCAAGACAGCCGAGACCAAAGCACCGGAGACCGCAACGGCCGAGGCGCCCGCCGTCGAGACATCTGCCGTCGAGAAGCCGGTCGCTGACAAGCCGGCCGCTGAGGCGCCGGCCGCTGAGGCGCCGGCCGCGGAGAAGCCGGTCAAGCGCACGCGCACCCGGAAGACCGTCGCCGCGAAGGCGTCCGAGGCGAAGGCGCCGGAGGCGGCCGAGGCGAGCACGACGGAGTCGGGCGAGAAGGCTGTGAAGCCGGTGAAGCGGACCCGTACGCGGAAGACCGCCGAGGCCGGACCTGGCGCGGCCACCACCGCGCCGTTGTTCAAAGCACCTGAGTGAACGTTTCCCAATGGTGATCTGACGCTGCAACACCCAGCCCCACGTGGGCCGTCCTAGGACGGTAACCACGAGAGAGGGGCTGGGTGATGAGGCGGATCAGGGCGGTAACTGCCGTGGCGGCAGCACTGGGGGTCATGGTGCTAGCCGGCTGCGGGGCCTCCGGCAACGACCACGCGACCAGCGACAGCGCTCCCGCTGCGAAGCAGGGCGCCGGCGAGGCCGCGAGCAACGCGAAACCGCAGGCACCAGCGCAGGGGAAGTCCGCGGGGAACGGCCAGGACGAGCCGGAGATCACGCGGGCGATCGTCAAGACCGGCTCGCTGACGGTCGAGGGTGACGACGTCTCCGCCATGCGCCAGAAGGCTGTCACGACGATCGCCGCCCTGGACGGCCAGGTGGCCTCCGAGGACACCGGCAGCGACTCCGAGGGCAACATCACCCGGTCGAACCTCGTCCTCAAGGTCCCGACCAAATCGTTCGAGACCGCGATCCAGCGGCTGTCGGACCTCGGCAAACGCCTGCAGATCCACCAGGAGTCCACCGACGTCACCGAGCAGGTCGTCGACGTCGCCAGCCGGATCGAGTCGCAGCGCGCGAGTCTGGACCGGATGCGCGCGCTGATGACGAAGGCGAACACGATCGGCGAGATCGTCTCGGTCGAGAGTGAGCTCACCCGCCGCGAGGCCGACCTGGAATCCCTGCTGGCCAAACAGAAGAACCTCACGCTGCAAACCGATCTGGCGACCCTGACCCTGACTCTGGCCGAGAAGGGCAAGCCGCCGGTCCAGACCGAGAAGGAGCCGGACAAGGGCTTCCTGGCCGGTCTGAAGGGCGGCTGGCACGCGTTCACCGCGACGTTCTCCGCCGTCGCGACCGCGTTCGGTGCTCTGCTGCCGTTCCTGGTGCTGCTGGCGATCATCGCCGTACCGCTGTGGCGTTTCCGGCACAAGCTGCGTCGTCAGCCGGCTCCCGACAGCGGTCAGTGAAGCAGCGCGTCGGCCAGCGCCCGGTATGCCTTCGCGCCGGGCGAGGCCGGCGCCGTGCTGAGCACAGTCTCACCGATCGCCGGCGCCTCCGCGAACCTGATCGACTTCGGGATCGCCGGTTGCAGCACGTCCAGCGAGTACGTGTCTGCGATCGTCTCGAGGACGGCGCGAGCGTGCGTCGTGCGTCCGTCGTACAGCGTCGGGAGCACCCCGAGCACCTGCAGGCCCGGGTTCGTCAGCTGCTGTACGTCGTGCACGGTGTCGAGTAGTTGCCCTACGCCACGATGTGCCAACGTCTCGCACTGCAAGGGAATCAGTACGTGGGAGGCGGCGGACAGACCGTTCACGGTCAGCAGCCCGAGCGTCGGCGGGCAGTCCACGATGATCCAGTCGTACGACGTACGCACCGGGCGCAGCGCCGTACGCAGCACCTGCTCCGGGCCGCTCTCCCGGGCCAGCTGCACCTCGGCCGTCGCCAGTGCGATCGTCGCGGGCAGCAGGTCCGGCGCGTCCTCGAACTCGATCAGGACGTCGCGGGCACGGACGCCGCCGAGCAGCACGTGGTGGATGGACTTGTCGAGGTCCTCGGGGTCGATGCCGACCGAGAACGTCAGGCACGCCTGCGGGTCCAGGTCGACCAGCAGCACCCGCTGGCCGAGCTCGACGAGGGCTGCGCCGAGGGTGGCGACGGTGGTCGTCTTGGCCACGCCGCCCTTCTGATTGGCGACCGCGAGAGTGCGAGGCACCCGGCCATTGTGCCGTACCGCGGAGCGCCGTGGGCCGGCGGAGCGGATACCCTCTTTACCTGTGAGTACGCCGCGTACGTTGACGCTGCCCGACGGGGTGCGCCCCGAGACACTCGAGACCGAGCGGGGTGCGTTCGCCACGCTGACCGCAGTACCGTCCATCGGTACGCCGCTGGGCACTGTGCTGCTGGTGCCGGGGTGGACGGGCAGCAAGGAGGACTTCACTCCCCTGGTCGACCACCTCTGCCGGTACGGGTGGCGGACGGTGGCGGTCGACCAGCGTGGTCAGTACGAGACCGCAGGCCCGTCCGACAAGTCGGCGTACTCGCTGGCGGAGCTCGGCGCGGACGTGGTCGCGATGAGCAAGGCGCTCGGCGGCTACAGCCAGCTGGTCGGGCACTCGTTCGGCGGGCTCGTGGCGCGCGAGGCGGTTCTGACCGACGCATCGGTGTTCTCCACGATCAGCCTCCTCTGCTCGGGGCCTGCGGCGTTCACCGATGAAGGGACGCTGCAGAGCCTGCAGATGCTCGCGTTCGGGTTGGAAAACCTTCCGATCGAGCAGGTGTACGACATGAAACTCGAGCATGATCGCAAGGCTCCTGGGTACATCGCTCCGGCGGAGGACGTCGCTGCGTTCCTGCGCAAGCGGTTCACCAGCAACGTGCCCACCAGTCTGGCCGAGATCACCCGGCGGCTGACGGACGCCGAGGACAAGACCGAGCAGTTGGCCAAGGCCGGCGTACGCACGCAGGTGCTGCACGGAGCAACGGACGACGGCTGGCCTCTCGCAGTACAGCGATCGATGGCCGAGCGTCTGGGCGTGGAGGCCGAGGTCATTCCCGACGCCGGTCACTCGCCCGCGATCGACCAGCCCGCGAAGACGGCCCGCATGCTGGTGGACTTCTTCCACGACCGCTCGAGCTTCGCCAACCTCGTCTGACATGCCCGCTGACGCGCTGTG
>DASXXB010000005.1:0-16129 GCA_036503355.1 Kribbella sp.
TGGCGGCGTACGGCGGCATCTTCGTCGCCGGCTCGCTCGCCTGGGGCATGCTCGTCGACAAGTTCCGCCCGGACCGCTACGACCTCACCGGCGCCGCCATCTGCCTCCTGGGCGTGGCCGTCATCATGTACGCCCCTCGCAGCTCCTGACCGGCGGCGCTCAGGGGAGCAGTACGACCTTGCCGGTCGTCGTCCGGTCTTCGAGGGCTCGGTGCGCGGCTGCGGCTTCGGCAAGGGAAAAGGGGGTGGTGAGGGCCTGCCAGCGGCCTTCGAACGTTTCCTCCAAGGCGGCGGCTTCGAGCGTGCGCAGCTGGCGGGTCAGCTTGGCGCCGAGTGCCCAACCGGCGGTGAGGCTGCGGCTCATCAGGTCCTCGTGGGTGAACTCGATCGGGCCGCCGCCGGACCAGCCGAACATCAGCGCACGGCCACCGTTGCCGAGGAGGCCGAAGGCCTGCTGACCGTTGGGCCCGCCAACGCCGTCGAGCAGGACGGTGATCTCCTGGTCGCCCAGCTCCTTTTTCAGCAGCTGAGCCCAGTCCGGGTCCCGGTAGTCGATCGCGTACTGCGCTCCGAGCGAGCGGACCGTCTCCACCTTCGAAGGACCGCCCGCCAGCCCGATCGCCACGGCGCCGACGTTTCGCGCCGCCTGGATCAGGTAGCTCCCGATCCCACCGGCCGCGGACGTGATCAGCACGACGTCCTCGAGAGTCAGTCGCGCTTGCTGCAGGATCCCGGCGGTCGTCCGCCCGGTACCGATCGCCGCCACTGCCTGTGCGGCGTCGACGTGGTCGGGCAGTTCGTACAGCGACTCGACCTTCGCCACCGCGCGTTCGGCGTACCCGCCCGGCACCATCCCGAGGTGTACGACGACGCGCTTGCCGATCCACGATCCGTCCACGCCGGGGCCCACCGCGCTGACCCGGCCCGCGACCTCACGGCCCGGGATCGTCGGCAGGTCCGGCACCGGGATCGGGCTGTC
This sequence comes from Kribbella sp., assembly GCA_036503355.1. GTDB lineage: Bacteria > Actinomycetota > Actinomycetes > Propionibacteriales > Kribbellaceae > Kribbella. The sequence goes on from DASXXB010000005.1 coordinate 979, forward strand.
GCCGGTCGTACCGGCCCGGATCATGGTGTCGACGAGGTGGACCCCGGCCGCCTCGACCTCGACGAGCACCATGCCACTGGCGGGCACCGGGTCCGGCACCTCCTCGTACCCGAGGTTCTCCGCCGGACCGAACGCATGCAGTCTGATCGCTTTCACAACCAGCACGCTAGAACCTCAAGAATAGTTGAGGTCAAGCCGCGTCGCCTACTGCAGGAAGTCCTTCAGCCACAGGCCGCTCTTCTTCACGATGCGCTGCTGGGTCGCGTAGTCGACGTACACGATGCCGAAGCGGCGGCTGTACCCCCACGCCCACTCGAAGTTGTCCAGCAGCGACCAGGCGAAGTACCCCTTGAGCGGGAAGCCCTCGGCGACCAGGTCCTTGCAGACGGCAACATGTTGCTGCAGGTAGTCGAGCCGCTCGTCGTCCTCGACCGTGCCGTCGGCGGTCACGGTGTCCGGGTACGCCGACCCGTTCTCGGTCACGTACAGCGGCAGCTCGGGCGCGAGTTTGTTGATCGTGACCAGGATGTCGCGCAGGCCGGTGGCCTGGATCGGCCAGCCCATCTGCGTCTTCGGCAGCCCGGTGTCGACGGCGACGACGTTCTCGCTGCCGGGCTGCGTGGATGCGCCCGGCGACGAGATCGGCCCGTCCGGTGCGGCCACCGTGGTCGGGCAGTAGTAGTTCACACCGATGAAGTCGAGCGGCGCCCCGATCAGCGGCAGATCGGCTTCCTGGGCGGCGAACCATTCGGCCATCCCGGTGTCTTCCAGAACGTCGGCCGGGTAACGGCCGGACAGCAACGGCTCGAGGAACAGCCGGTTCCGCAGGCCGTCGATCCGACGGGCGGCGTCGCGGTCGGCGGCGGAGTCGGTGGCCGCGTGGATCGGCGCGGGATTCAGCGCGATGCCGTACGCCGAACCCGCAGAACCCTGAGGGCGGATCGCGTCGAGCGCGAGACCATGACCGAGCAGCAGGTGGTGCACCGCCTTCAACGCGTCGGCGCCCTCGGTGCGACCCGGTGCATGCTCGCCGTTGCCGTACCCGAGGAAGGCCGAGCACCACGGCTCGTTCAGCGTCATCCAGTGCTTGACGACGTCGGAGAGCGCGTCATGGGTCGCGGCGGCGTAGTCACGGAACCGCTCGGCGGTGTCGCGGACGAGCCAGCCGCCCGCGTCCTCCAGCGGCTGCGGCAGATCCCAGTGGTAGAGCGTCGCGTACGGCGTGACGCCGTACTCCAGGCACTTCTCGGCGAGCCGCCGGTAGAAGTCCAGACCGGCCGTGTTCACCGCGCCGCCGGGCATGATCCGCGGCCAGGCGATCGAGAACCGGTACGCGTTCAGTCCGAGGCCGGCGAGCAGCCGGATGTCGTCGGCGAACCGGTGGTAGTGGTCGTCGGCCACGTCGCCGTTCGTCCCGTCCGCGATCCGGCCCGGGGTGTGCGCGAACGTGTCCCAGATGCTCGGCCCGCGGCCGTCCGCCGACACCGCGCCCTCGACCTGGTACGACGCGGTCGCCGCGCCCCAGGTGAACCCGCTCGGGAAGCCGTTCGTCACGTCGTCTCCTTCTCGACCCAGTACTGCCTGTCCGGGAGCAGGTTACCTAACCGGTTAAGCAGCTGCTCCGGGAGGTCCGCATCCCGGGCGGCGAGCAGGGCGTCGACGCGGGCCGGCTTGGTGATGCCGACGACCGTCCCGGCGATCCCGGGATCATCCAGCGAGTGCCGCAGCGCCGCCGTCGCGAGGTCGACGCCGTACTCGCGGCAGGCAGCGTCCATCTCCTTGACGGCCGACAGCAGCGCGGGCGGCGCCTCGCGGTACGCGTACTTCGTGACACCGTCCGGGTTCGCCAGGATGCCGCCGCCGTAGACGGCAGCGTTCACCACTGCGATGCCGTCGGCGCGCGCCCGTTCGAAGATGTCGTGAGCAGAATGGTCGACCAGGCTCCAGCGGTTGTGCACCAGCAGTACTTCGAACCCGCCGAGCTCGAGGTAGCGGGACAGCTCGCGGGTGTCGCCGCCCGCGAGTCCGACGTGCCCGATCTCGCCGTCGGACCGCAACTGCATCAAGGTGTCGACCGCGTCGCGCATCGAGTCGAAGTCGTGGGCCTCGGGGTCGTGCAGGTAGACCAGCGGCAGGTCGTCGAGCCCGAGCCGCTCCTTGCTCTCGGCGACACTCGCCCGGACGCGGGCACCGGAGTAGTCGCCGTCCTTGGCGTCGACCTTCGTCGCCACCAGGAAGTTGTCCGGGAGTCCGCCGTACTCGCGGATCGCCTGGCCGATCCGGGTCTCGCTGGTGCCGTCGCCGTACCCGTTGGACGTGTCGATCCAGCTGAGCGGGCTGTCGAAGACGCGCAGGACCAGGTCGACCGCCTCCTGCGTGCTGACGTCGTACCCGAAGACGGCGGGCATGCCCGCGATCCCGCTACCACCGGCGCAGACGGCGGAGACGGTCAGGCCTGTGGAACCGAGCGGGCGCAGCCAGTCGGCCGTCGTGTGATCTGTCATGCGCCGGAGCCTACGGCGTACCCGAGGCTGGTGCCGCAAGCCCTCGGACAACCTCCGACGCAGGGCACTAGGGTGTGCGCATGGTGGTGGCGCTGAGCGAGCAGTGGCCGGAGGTGAGTCCGGATCGGCTGCTGTCGGAGTGCGTGCCGCCGCCGCGGTTCGCCGAGGTGCGCTTCGGCACCTATCGCCCGGACCCGGACGAGCCCAGCCAGGCCGAGGCCCTGACCGCCCTCACCGGACGTGCGACCCGTCTCGCAACGCCCAGGCGCACCGGCCGGTCGTTCTGGTCACGGCTTCGTCCTGCGCCGGCAGCGCAGGGCAAGCCGGGCATCTACCTGGACGGCGGGTTCGGCGTCGGCAAGACCCACCTCCTGGCCTCGCTCTGGCACGAGGCGGCCGGCCCGAAGATGTACTGCACCTTCGTCGAACTGACCAACCTGGTCGGCGCCCTCGGTCTCCGCACAGCAGTCGACAAGCTGTCGTCGTACCGCCTGATCTGCATCGACGAGTTCGAGCTGGACGATCCCGGCGACACGATGCTGATCTCCCGGCTGCTGGGGCAGCTGGTCGAGGCAGGGGTCGAGTTCGCCGCGACCTCGAACACGCTGCCCGACAAGCTCGGCGAGGGCCGTTTCCAGGCGGTGGACTTCCTCCGCGAGATCCAGGGCCTCGCCGCGCGGTTCGACATACGCCGGGTGGACGGGCCGGACTACCGGCACCGCGGGCTCCCGGTCGCTCCGGACCCCTGGCCGGACGAGAAGGTCGAGCAGGAGGCCGCCGTACGCCGGAACGCGTCGTGCGACCACTTCGTCGACCTGCACCGGCACCTGGCGGAGCTGCATCCGAGCAAGTACGGCGCCTTGCTGGACGGGATCGAGACGGTGGCGATCACCGACGTACGGCCGCTGACCGACGAGAACGTCGCGCTCCGGATGGTTGTCCTCGCCGACCGCATGTACGACCGCGACCTGCCGCTGCTCGCGGGTGGTGTTCCGCTCGACCAGCTGTTCTCGCCGGAGATGCTGAAGGGCGGCTACCGCAAGAAGTACCTCCGCGCCCTGTCCCGTCTGATCGCGTTGGCCCGCACTGCATGATTCCCTGAACAGATGCGGATCGCAGAGAATCGGCGTGCGGCGTCGCTCGTGCTGCTGGCGCTGGCGCTCGCCCTGTTGATTGCCGGCGGGTTCGTGTCGTTCGCCGACCGGGGCGGTCCGGACTGGATCTTTCCGATGGGCCCCCTGGCGATATTTCCGGCGGCAGCTGCGGTGGTCGTCGCCTGGCCGGAGCCCAGGGCGCGATTGTGGCTGGGGATCGTTCTGGCGGTCCTGACGCTGCTGATCGTCTGGCAGCACGTCGTGAACGTCAGCTTCCGGTTCGTCTGGGCCGGGAGTGAGGGCGAGCTGGTGTTCTTCGAAGTCTTCCTCGTCCTGCTGTCCTGTCTCTTGCTCACCACGGCGGGCGTCGCCCTCGGCGCCAAGCCGTGGTTGCTGCGCATTCCGGCGTACCTGATCGGTACGGCGGTGTTGTCGATCACCGTCGGGTTGCTCTCGACCTGGTTCTTCGGGCGCTCGTGCACGGGAGAGGAGGAAGAAGGGTGCGTGGCGGCGGCCGCCGGACTGGTCGTGGGTGTTGCCGTCGGCCTGATCGTGAGCCCGGTGCTGATCGTGGTGATCGAGCTGATCCTGTGGCTGCTTCGACGGCGGAAAGCCCCCGAACACGCCGGTCGGTGAGGCAGGATGTGTGAATGGCGAAGCAGAAGAAGGCCGAGAAGGCCGCCGGTACCGGATTGCGCGAGCTGCTGCGGGTGCCGGTCGGTGAGGTCGACCTGACGACGTACGACACCCGCGGGACGGCCGGGTTCAGCGGCAGCAAGGACGACGGCAAGGCCGCGCTGGGTGACCTCGGCGCCGAGGTGTCGGACTGGCAGGAGCGGTTGTTCGCCGAGGGGCGGACCGGCGGGCAGCGCAGCATCCTGCTGGTGCTGCAGGGGATGGACACGTCCGGCAAGGGCGGCGTGATCCGGCACGGCGCGGGGCTGATGGACCCGCAGGGCCTGAAGATCACCTCGTTCAAGGCGCCGACGCCGGCCGAGAAGCGCCGCGGGTTCCTCTGGCGGATCCGGCAGGCGGTGCCCGGCAGCGGCATGATCGGCATCTTCGACCGGTCGCACTACGAGGACGTGCTGATCGCCCGCGTCCGCGAGCTGGTGACGCCGAACGTGTGGACGCGGCGGTACGACCAGATCAACGAGTTCGAGGCCGAGCTGACCGCGAGCGGCGTGACGATCGTGAAGTGCTACCTGCACATCTCGCCCGAGGAGCAGAAGGCCCGGCTCGAGGCGCGGCTCGACGACCCCACCAAGCACTGGAAGTACAACCCGGGCGACGTCGACGAGCGGCAGCTGTGGCCCGACTACATGGACGCGTACCACGCCGCGATCGAGCACTGCAACACCCCGGACGCACCGTGGTACGTGATCCCCAGCGACCGCAAGTGGTACCGCAACTGGGCCGTCACCACGATCCTCCTGGAGACACTCAAGGAGCTGAACCCGGAGTGGCCGGCGGCGGACTTCGACGTCGAGAAGGAGAAGAAGCGCCTCGCCGCGACCTGAGTCAGCTGTCCGGGTCGATGTCGTGCCGGCGGAGCAGGTCGCGGAGCTGGGCGACCTGCTCGTGCAGGCGTTCGTTCTCGTCGAGGACGGCGTTCAGCTCGGCGATCAGGTGGTGCCGGCGTCCGTACGTCGTCCAGCCGGCGGACTGTTCCGCCATCGCCTCGGTGACGGCCTGCGAGACGACCGACTCCGACCGCCGGCGCCAGTTCATCCGCTGCTCGAGCTTCCGGCGTACCTGATCGATGTCCTCGGCAAGCTTCGTGACGATCTGCCCGCCGACGCCGTCGCCGTCGTGCAGCACGCCGAGCAGCAGATGCTCGGGCTCGACCTGCTCCGCGCCGCGCGCCCGCGCCTCACCCCACGCGAACTCGAACGTGCTCTTCGCCCGCGGCGTGAACGGGATCGCGCCCACACCCGCGCCGCTCTTGCCGCGGCCGATGATCTCCACCACGAGGTCCCGCACGGCCGGGGCGGTGATGCCGAGATCGGCGAGCACCCGCGCCGCGACTCCCGTCCCATGGGTGATCACGCCGAGCAGCAGGTGCTCGGTGCCGACGTACACGTGGTCGAGGCCGCGGGCCTCCTCCTGCGCCAGGACGATCACCTTCCTGGCCTGCTCGCTGAACTGCTCGTACATCGGATCTCCCCTCCACCAGTCCTGCACGACGTCATCGAGGAGCAGCTCGATCTTCAGATGCTCCTGCAGGTCCTCGGCCGTCACCGGGTGATGCTCGAGCCGACTCCGGACGAACGCGATCGCCTCGCCCCGATCGGCGTCGCCGGCGGCGATCCGTTCGAGGAGGTCGTCGACGTCCCCGACCGGCTCGAGCTGCAGCTCGGCGCGGTTCAAGGAGACGAACTGCAGCACGACCGCAACCGCCACGACCCGGTTCGCACCGTCGAACGGGCGCGCCCGCACCAGCCCGGCGAGCAGCACCCCGGCCGCCTCCGCCAGACCGCCCGTATGCCGGACGTCCGCCAGGACGCGATCGATCGCGTCGAGGTCCGACCGGCCGACGACGTCGTCCGAGCTGCACCGCAGCACCCGCGCGGCGACGGCGAGAACGTCGTACCGGCCGAGGTAACGCATCAGTCGTCTCCACGCAGCCGGCGCAGCGACTCCTCGTGGCGGCTGAGGTTCTCCTCGAGCAACCGGCTGAACTGCTCGTCCTGCCGCCGCTGGTCCACCAGCGCCGCGATCGCCTCCCGCGCCACGTCCGACACCGATCGCCCCTCCACCGAAGCCACCGTCCGCAACCGCTCCGCCAACCCCGCATCCAGCCGCAACAAGATGTTCTTGGTCCCATCCTTCACCATAGATATCAAGATATCACGCTAGCTGGTCGTCCAGGCAGGCAGAAGTCCCCGAAACCGCAATGAAAGGCGCCGTTCGGGGGACTTCTGCCTGCCTGGACGACCACCTGTGGACAACGCCCGACGCAGGACAGCAGACTTTGCCAGGCTCGAGCCATGGCAGACGTCGTCGAGATCCTCCAGAAGGCAGGAGGCAGCGCGTCCTACTCGCAACTCCGGGCGTACGTCCACGGACGCGATCTACGCAGCGCCCTTGCGGACGGACGTATCAAGCGGATAGCGAAGGGCTTGTACGCACTGCCGATCGACGCGTCGGCGTTGACGATCGCGCGGGCACACGGCGGTGTGCTGTCGCACGAGAGCGCCGCGGTGCACCACGGGCTCGATGTCGTCACCACACCGCTCAACCCGCACGTCACGATCGGACGCAGGCAGCGCCGACGCGCTACCAGACTGGCGTGCACCTTGCACTGGGCCGACGTGCCCGCGCTCGATGGTGCGACCACCCCGCTGCGCACGGTACTCGATTGCGCTCGGACCCTGCCGTTCGCCGACGCGCTGGCGATCGCCGACTCTGCCCTGCGCAGGGGACTCGTGACGGCGGAAGAGCTGCGTGCGGCGGCGATCGGGCTTCGGGGAGCCGGAAGAGCGCGGGCGATCACCGTGTCCGAGGCAAGCGATGCCCGGTCGGCATCAGCCCTTGAATCCGTCCTTCGGGCCCGTGCCTTGAGCGCTGGGTTCAACGGCTTCCTGCCGCAGTTCGTCATTGCGGACGGCGACTTCTACGCTCGTGTCGACCTGTGTGATCCGAGGCTGCGGCTTGTCCTGGAGGCTGACTCGTTCGCCTACCACGCATCGCGCGAGTCCTTGCGGCGCGACTGCCGGCGGTACGTCAACCTGGCGATCCGTGGGTGGACTCTGCTGAGGTTCTCGTGGGAGGACGTCGTGCTGGACGAAGGCTGGGTGGCGCACGCACTCCTGGCATGTGGTCGGCCACGCAGGCAGAACCCCCTGAATTTGGCGGCCTGAGCCGCGTAAACGGGAGTTCTGCCTGCCTGGGCGTCCTAGGCGGAGTGGACCAGCATCGGGCGGGCGATTACTGGGCGCGGGGCGGGGTCGAGAGTGAGGAGGTCGAGGCCTGCTACGCCGTAGCGGAGGAGGACCAGGCGGGCCACCTCGGTGCTGACTCCCAGCGGGCGGGAGACGGCTACTGCGCCGGCGCGGCGGGAGGTGGACTCGGCTCGGTCGGGGAGTACCCCGGGGGCGAGGAAGAGCGAGCCGACCGCGACGTGGCGGCGGCCCTCGAGGCGCCACTGGAGGACGGCCTCGGCGGGTGACGGGGACGCGGCGCAGACGAAGGCGGCCGTGACCGGGAGCTTGTGCCGCTGACCCCACAACCGCGCCAGCCGGGTGACGCTCGCGTTCGCGTGCGAGTCGCTGGAACCGGCGCAGGCCAGCACCAGCGCGTCCAGCTCGCGGACCCGGCCGTCCTTCAGTTCGGCGCGCATCCGGCGGTCCAGGACGTCGAGCAGCGTGTCGTCGTACCCGAGGACGTCGGAGGCGATGATCCGCAGGTTCGGGAACCGGGTGCGAGCCTCGTCGACGACCGCCGGTACGTCGATCCGCGCGTGGTACGCGGCCGACAGCAGCAACGGCAGGACGACGACCTCCTCGACACCTTCGGCGGCGAGCTTCCCGATCACCTGGTACGGCGTCGGCGGGCAGTGGTCGAGGAAGGAGGCTTCGATCCGCAGGTCGTCGCGCATCCCGCGCAGGCACTTGACGAGAGCGTGCACGGTGGCGGCCGACCGCGGGTCGCGGCTGCCGTGGGCGAGGATCACGAGCGCTGGAGCAGTCACAGCAGTTCCCCTTCTTCGTCGTCGATCATGCCCGCCGCCAGCGTCCACCCGTCGTGGGCGTCGATCAGCAGGAACGATCCGGTGATGGTGTTGGCCGAGTACGGGTCCGCGGCCAGCGGTGCGGCGACCTTGAGCTGCACCTTGCCGATGTCGTTCAGGGCGAGCTCGGTGGCGTCGATGACTCCGAGCGTGTCGAGGTCCAGCGCGCCGGCGATCTTGGTGACGATCGCCTGCGCGGTGGTCGTGGTGTGCTTGATCAGCACCCGCGCCCCGACGGTCAGTGGCCGGTCGGACAACCAGCTCACGGTGGCGGCCAGCTCCCGGCGGGTGCCGGGGGAGGCGTCGGCGGCGACGATCACCGAGCCGCGGGCGACGTCGATGTCGTCGGCGAGCCGGACCGTGACCGCTTCCCCGGCCACGGCCGAGGGCCGCTCGGCGACGGCGGTCGAGGTGGCGGTGACGACCGGCTTGTCGATCCCGGCGACCGACGTACGGCGGCCCGCCGGCAGCACGATCACCTGGTCGCCGACCGATACGGTGCCGGAGGCAACGGTTCCGGTGTAGCCGCGGTAGTCGCGGTACTCGTCGTCGGTCTGCGGCCGGATCACGTACTGCACCGGGAATCGCAGCGGCCGGTTCGAGGTGTCGGTCCGTCCGTTCGCGTTCTCGAGGACCTCGAGCAGCGTCGGGCCGTCGTACCAAGAGGTCCGCTCGGAGCGTTCGACGATGTTGTCGCCGACGAGCGCGGAGACCGGGATCGCCTGGATGTCGGCGATGCCGAGGTGGTCGGCGACCTCGTTGACCTCTTTGGCGATCTTGGTGAACACGGCCTCGTCGTAGCCGACCAGATCGATCTTGTTCACCGCGAGAACGACGTGCGGCACCCGGAGCAGGCCGGCGACGGCGAGGTGCCGGCGGGTCTGCTCGAGTACGCCGTGCCGTGCGTCGACCAGGATGATCACCACGTCCGCCGTCGATGCGCCGGTCACGGTGTTGCGCGTGTACTGCACGTGCCCCGGGCAGTCGGCCAGGATGAACGAGCGCTTGTCGGTGGCGAAGTACCGGTAGGCGACGTCGATCGTGATGCCCTGCTCGCGCTCGGCCCGCAGACCGTCGGTGAGCAGCGCGAAGTCGAAGTCACCGCCGCGCGCCTCGGAGACCGTCTTCACGTGCGCGATCTGGTCGGCGAGGATCGCCTTGCAGTCGTGCAGCAGCCGGCCGACCAGCGTCGACTTGCCGTCGTCCACCGAGCCGGCGGTGGCGAGCCGCAGCAGACCCCGCTGTGCCAGCCTTTCCTGGGCGAGCTTCTCGGTCGGAGTGCTCATCAGAAGTACCCCTCTCGCTTGCGGTCTTCCATCGCGGCCTCGCTGGCCCGGTCGTCGGCGCGCGTCGCGCCGCGCTCGGTGATCTCGCTGGCCGCGACCTCGACCACGACCTCGGCCGCACTCACGGCGGTGGAGGCCACGGCGCCGGTGCAGGACATGTCGCCGACGGTCCGGTACCGAACGGTGCGGTTGACAACCGTCTCGCCGTCGCGCGGCTGCGAGTAGGGGCCGACGGCAAGCAGCATGCCGTCGCGCTCGAACACCTCGCGCTCGTGCGCGTAGTAGATCGACGGCAGGTCGATGCCCTCGCGCTCGATGTAGTTCCAGATGTCGAGCTCGGTCCAGTTCGACAGCGGGAACACCCGGACGTGCTCGCCAGGCCGGTGCCGCCCGTTGTACAGCGACCACAGCTCCGGCCGCTGGTTGCGTGGATCCCACTGCCCGAACTCGTCGCGCAGGCTGTAGATCCGCTCCTTCGCCCGGGCCCGCTCCTCGTCCCGGCGGCCACCGCCGAACACGGCGTCGAACCGGTGCGCGTTGATGGCGTCGAGCAAGGGAATCGTCTGCAGTTGGTTGCGGGTCCCGTCGGAGCGTTCGCGCAGCCGCCCGTCGGCGAGGTAGTCCTCCACCCGTGCAACCTCGAGCCGCAGCCCGAGCTGCTCGACCACGCGGTCGCGATAGGCCAGTACTTCGGGGAAGTTGTGGCCGGTGTCGACGTGCAGCAGCGTGAACGGCACGCCCGCCGGCGAGAACGCCTTCCGGGCCAGGTGCAGCATCACGATCGAGTCCTTGCCGCCGGAGAACAGGATCACCGGCCGCTCGAACTCCGCCGCCACCTCGCGGAACACGAAGATCGATTCGCTCTCCAGAGCATCCAGCTCAGTCACCGTAGTACTCATGTGTGCAACCCGCATTCGACCTTGCCGGTGCCTGCCCAGCGGCCGCTGCGCGGGTCCTCGCCGGGCGCCACGCGCTGTGTGCACGGCTCGCAGCCGATCGACGGGTAGCCGTCGTACTGCAGCAGGTTCACCAGTACGCCGTTGTCCTGGATGTAGCTGTCCAGGTCCTCCTGCGTCCACGGCGCGATCGGGTTGAGCTTCACCATGTCGCGCTTCTCGTCGTACTCGACGACCGGGGTGTTCGCGCGGGTCGGCGCCTCCTCGCGGCGGATGCCGGTCACCCAGGCCTTGTACCCGGACAGGTACCGGTTGAGCGGCTCGACCTTGCGCAGCGCGCAGCACTTGTTCGGGTCGCGGTCGTGCAGCTTCTCGCCGTACTCCGCGTCCTGCTCGGCCACGGTCTGCTTCGGCAGCGCGTTGATCAGGTTGATCGGCAGCGTCGCCGCCACCGCGTCCCGGGTCCCGATCGTTTCGGCGAAGTGGTAGCCGGTGTCCAGGAACAGTACGTCGACACCTGGCGCGGCCTGCGCCGCGAGGTGGGGGAGCGCACCGTCGGCCATCGAGGCGGTCACGACCAGCTCGTCGCCGAACGTCTCCCGGGCCCAGGCGAGCACCTCGACCGCCGACGCGTCGGCGAGCCGCTCGTTCGCCTCCTCGGCGATCGTCTTCAAGTCACTCATTCCACCGTCACCCGCAACCCGATCATCTTCAGCTGGAACACCCGTGCACACGGCCGGCACTCCCACGCGCCATGGCCTTCCTCGGAGGGCCTGAGGTCCTCGTCTCCGCAGTACGGGCAGTACAGAGGCGCCGCTCGTTCGCTCACTGAAGTGCCTCCTCGTCTGCTCGGGTGACCCATTGCGCGAAGCTCTCGCCGTCGTTGCGTTCCTTCAGGTACGTCTGCGTGACCCGCTCGACGTAGTCGGTCAGGTCGTCGGCAATCACCTTGTGGCCGCGGAGCTTCCGTCCGAAGCCGGCGTCCAGCCCGAGTCCGCCGCCGAGGTGCACCTGGTAACCCGGCACCTGGTTGCCGCCGGCATCCATCACCAGCTGCCCCTTGAGGCCGATGTCCGCGGTCTGGATCCGGGCGCAGGAGTTCGGGCAGCCGTTCAGGTTCACGGTGATCGGTACGTCGAGCTCCGGGATCCGCTCCTCGAGTTCCTCGATCAGCCGCGCCGCCTTCGCCTTGGTCTCGACGATCGCGAGCTTGCAGAACTCGATCCCGGTGCAGGCCATCGTGTTCCGCCGCCAGGCCGACGGCTTCGCCTGGTACCCGAGCGCGTCCAGCTCGGCGACGAGCGAGTCGACCTGCGACTCCTCGACGTCCAGGACCAGCAGCTTCTGCTGCGGGGTGGTCCGGATCCGGTTCGACCCGTGCCGCGCGACGACCTCGGCGACCTTCGCGAGCGACGTACCGGAGACCCGGCCGACCACCGGCGCGACGCCGACGAAGTACCGGCCGTCGTTCTGCTTGTGCACGCCGACGTGGTCACCCTGGATCGCCGGGACCTCGGGCGCCGGGCCGTCGATCAGCTTGCGGTTGAGGTACTTCGTCTCCAGCACCTCGCGGAACTTCTCCACGCCCCAGTCCTGGACGAGGAACTTGAGCCGGGCCCGGTTCCGCAGCCGGCGGTAGCCGTAGTCGCGGAAGATGCTGGTCACGCCCCACCAGGCCTCGGCGACCTCCTCGCGGGGGATCCAGGCGCCGAGCCGCTGGGCGAGCATCGGGTTCGTCGACAGGCCGCCGCCGACCCACAGGTCGAAGCCGGGGCCGTGCTCGGGGTGCACGACGCCGACGAACGCGATGTCGTTCACCTCCGGTACGACGTCGTGCGACGGGTGACCGGTCAGCGCGGTCTTGAACTTCCGCGGCAGGTTGGAGAACTCGTCGGACCCGATGTACTTCTCGACGATCTCGTTGATGGCCGGTGTCGGGTCGATGATCTCGTCCGCGGCGATGCCCGCGACCGGGCTCGCGATCACCACGCGCGGTACGTCGCCGCACGCCTCGGTCGTGTACAGCCCCACCGCCTCGAGCTGCTGCCAGATCGCCGGCACGTCCTCGATCGCGATCCAGTGCAGCTGGATGTTCTGCCGGTCGGTGATGTCCGCGGTGTCCCGCGCGTACTTCGTCGAGACCTCGGCGATCACGCGGAGCTGCTCGGTGGTCAGCTGGCCGCCCTCGACGCGGACCCGCATCATGAAGTAGCGGTCGTCCAGCTCCTCCGGCTCCAGCGTCGCGGTCTTGCCGCCGTCGATCCCGGGCTTGCGCTGGGTGTAGAGCCCCCACCAGCGGAACCGGCCGCGCAGGTCGGCGGGGTCGATCGAGTCGAAGCCCCGGTGCGCGTAGACGTTCTCGATCCGGGCCCGGACGTTCAGGCCGTCGTCGTTCTTCTTGTTCTCTTCGTTCTTGTTCAGCGGCTCGCGGTATCCGAGTGCCCACTGGCCCTCGCCCTTGCCCTTGCGGGGGCGGGCGGGTTTGCGGGCAGCAGGAGTGGTGACGCCGGCAGTCATCGGGGGGCGTGTCCTTGTCCTCGTGACAGGTGCTCACCAGCGGCGGGGAGATCGAAGCGTCGTCGGTTCGATGCGTTCCGCGCGGTGCGCACCCAGCGGTGATCGGGGATGATCAGGGGCCGTCATTGGCCCGGGCAGGGTGGCTGTCAGAACATCGAAGGACAACAGATCGCGCTGCGCATCCGCCCGAGGTCGACATGAATGCGACCTACGAGGTGGGTGGACAGGGCAGCGAGCATGTCCACAAGCGTCAGCTCCAGCGCCTGACAAATCAACTCCCATTCCTACATCTTGAGACCGGATCTCACGATGTGGCTATGTCTATCAGCCTGCTAGGGATTGATTCTGCTACCCGGAACATTACGCAAGAACTCTTGTGCAAGAGTTCTTGTGGATCATAGTGTGTCGCTCATGAGTCCCGCGAACCGTCGCCCGGCTGATCCTTCGGTGATCGCCGCGATCCATCATCCGTTGCGCCGCAGACTGCTCGACCTGCTCGGCGTCGAAGGGCCGGCCACCGCCTCGCAACTGGCCAAGCGCACCGGCGAACTGGTCGGGAACGTCAGCCACCACCTGAAGGTGCTGAGTGCCGCGGGGGTGATCGAGGAGGCGCCGGAACTCGCGAAGAACCGGCGGGAGCGCTGGTGGCGCAGCAAGCACCAGTCCTACAGCTGGTCTGTCGCGGACGCCGAAGGCGAGCCGGCCGGGGAGCTGATCGCCACGGTGTCAGAGGAGAGGAACATCACACACCACGCCGAGAAGGTCCGGCAGTGGTTCGATGCCCGGTCGGGCTACAGCGACGAGTGGGTGCGGGCGGCTTTCGCCACCGATTCCTGGCTACGGTTGACGCCGGATCAGCTGGGCGAGCTCGCCGAGCGGATCGGGGAGCTGATCCAGGAGTACTACGAGAACCCGTCCACCGATCCGTCGGCGCAGCCGGTGTTCGTCTTCGCGCACGCCGTACCGGCCCGGCCGTGACCGAGATCGCGACTGTCTTTCCGCCGCTACGCCGGGATCGCCGCGTGCAGGCATGGGTGCTGTCCGGCGCAGTGTCGGAGGCCGGCGACGTCGCCTGGTACGTCGGCCTCGCCTGGAGCGCCGCACAGGTGGCTTCCCCCGCGGGGGCCGGGCTGGTGATGGGCATCGGCGCCTTGCCACGGGCGATCTTCCTGCTGTTCGGCGGCGCCCTCGCGGATCGGCTCGACGGCCGCCGAACCATGATCGCGGCCAACTTCGCACGGATCGCCGTACTCGCCGTCGCCGCGACCGTGGTCGCCGCGCAGGGTGTGTCATTGCCGCTGCTGCTCACGGTGGCGGTCGTCTTCGGTGCGGTCGACGCGCTCTACAACCCCGCGGCGGGGACGTTGCCGCGCCGGCTGGTGGCGACGGAGGACCTGGTGCCGCTCGCAGCCGGGCGGCAACTCGCGAACCGGCTGGCGGTTTTCGTCGGCGCGCCGCTCGGTGGTCTGCTGATCGCGCGCGGCGGCCTGGTGACGGTCATGGTCGTCGACGCCGTTTCGTTCGCGGTGATCGCCGTCGCTCTGATCCTGGTCGTACGTCCCCGGTTGCCGCGACCGGAGCCCAGTGGTGACTCGAGTCGCGCCGACCTGTCCGCAGGGTTCGGCTACCTCCGGCGGGATCGGGTGGCGCGAACCCTGGTGGTCGCGTTCTTCGGGCTGAACCTCTGCGTCGGTCCGGTCCTGGCGGTCGGTCTGGTGCAGCGGGTGCACCTGAGCGGTTGGGGTTCGGCCGCGCTCGGGTGGTTCCAGGCGTGCTCCGGTATCTGCGCCGCCCTCGGTGCCGTCGTCGCACTGCGCTGGAAGCCCCGGCAACCTGCGCGCATCGGGCTGCTCGTGCTGATCCTCCAGGCCGTCGGCTGCGTCATGATCGGCGTCGTGCCGCACCTGGCGGTCTTCGTCGCGATGGCCCTGATCGGCGGTACGGCGGGCCTCGCGTCGGCGTACCTCTCAGGCGCGTTCCAGCAGACCGTCGAACCGGCCTACCTCGGCCGTACGTCAAGCATCGTCAGCCTGTCCGACGAGGCGTTGATGCCGGTGGCGATGACCGCCTTCGGTGCCCTGGTCTCCGCGACAGGCGTGGCTGCGGCGTGTGCCGTGCTGGG
>DASXXB010000006.1:0-11196 GCA_036503355.1 Kribbella sp.
CCGGCGATCCTGCACACCCGCGGCAACCCGGACTGCCATCTGGTACTGCGGGGCTCGGACGCCGGCCCGAACTACGACGCCGACTCGGTCGCCGGCGCCGTCGAACTGCTCCGCAAGGGCGGCCTGCCCGAGCGGGTCGTCGTCGACGCGAGCCACGGCAACAGCCGCAAGGACCACAAGCGGCAGCCCGTAGTGGCGGGGGAGATCGGCGCGCAGGTCGCGGCCGGCAACCACGCGATCGTCGGCGTAATGCTGGAGTCGTTCCTGCAGGAGGGCCGCCAGGACCTAGACCCAACCCGCGAACTGACCTACGGCCAGTCGATCACCGACGCCTGCCTAGGTTGGGACACGACCGTGACGGTGCTCGAGCAACTGCGCGACGCGGCGCTGTCCCGCCGCGGCTAGCTGTTCACCTGGAGGTCTCACAGCGGCTACAGGGCGACCCTAATGTCCGGACCATGACTGAGATCTCCCGGCGGCTGGTGCTTGGTTCGGTGGCGGGTGGGGCGGCGGGCTCGCTGCTCCCACCGTCGCTGCACACCGCGATGGCGCAACCTGTGAGGCGTGGTGGGCTGCGCGCGATCGAGCACGTCATCGTGCTGATGCAGGAGAACCGCTCGTTCGACCACTACTACGGGACGCTCCGCGGCGTCCGGGGGTACGGCGACCATCAGCCGCTGCGCCTGCGCAACGGCAGGAGCATCTTCCACCAGCCGAGGACCGGTGGTGGCGAGGTGCTGCCGTTCTCGGTGCGGAAGGCCGCCGCCGCCGAGGGCCGCAACCCGGACGACATCCAGTACCTGGGCGCGCTGGCGCACGGTTTCGGCGACGCCACGCAGGCCTGGGCCGGCGGGTGGAACGACGACTGGGTGCAGGCCAAGACCGCCGCCACGATGACGCACTACGAGCGCCGCGACATCCCTTTGCAGTACGAGCTCGCCGAGACCTTCACGATCTGCGACGCGTACCACTGCTCGGTCAACGGCTCGACCAACCCGAACCGCAACTACCTGTGGTCCGGCACGGTCGGCTACGAGCCCGGTACGACGCAGCGCGCGGTGACCAATGCGGCGTACTCGTACGACCACAAGGGGTATGACTGGACGTCGTACCCCGAACGGCTGGAGAAGGCCGGCGTCTCCTGGCAGATCTACCAGGAGTGGGACAACTTCACCGACAACGCGGTCGAGTACTTCAGGACCTTCAAGGACGTCGGGCACCGCATCCTCGAGAACGTCCCGGGCGGGTACCGGACGACCGAGGAGTTCTACGACAAGCTGTTCGCGAAGACCGACGCCGGGCGGACCGTTGCGCTGCAGCAGCTCGGTGCGGCCGTCGAGAAGCTGCCGAAGGCCGACCAGAGGTTGTTCCGAAAGGCGATGTACCGCTCGGAGCCGGAGTCGCTCGTTCCGCGACTGCGTGCGGACATCAAGGCCGGCACGCTGCCGCAGGTGAGCTGGCTGGTCCCGTCCTCGGTCGACTCCGAGCATCCCGGCTCGTCGACCCCGGTCGCCAGCGCGAACCTGATCTACGATGTTCTGGACGCGATCGCCTCCGACCCGGAGACCTGGTCGAAGACCGTGCTGTTCGTCAACTTCGACGAGAACGACGGGTACTTCGACCACGTCCCGCCGCCGGTCGCGCCGCAGCCGGACTCCGGCGACGGCGAGGACTGGTACGCCGGCAAGCCGATCGGCCTCGGTCCGCGGGTCCCGATGACCGTGGTGTCGCCGTGGACGGTCGGCGGTCATGTGAACTCGCAGGTGTTCGACCACACGTCCGTACTGCGTTTCCTCGAGCAGTGGACCGGCGTCCGTGAGCCGAACATCAGCACCTGGCGCCGGACTGCCTGCGGTGACCTGACGTCGACGTTCGACTTCGACCGCAGCTACCGGCAGCCGTCGCTCGACCGGCCGGGCCCGGTGCCGGCGCCGATCGACCGCTGGCATCCCGCGCCGCCCGCCGAGCAGGCGCTGCCCGCCCAGGAGCCCGGCCGCCGTCCGGCACGCGCACTTCCTTACGGGCCGTCGGTTTCGGGATCGGTGGCCGACGGCAAGCTCATGCTTGCCCTCAGCAACCACGGCGCGCAGTCCGCGCACTTCACCATTTACCCGTACGGCGGTGAGCTCGCCGGACCGAAGCACCTCGACGTCCACCACGCGCACCCCGACCGGTCCCCGGCGGACACCCCGACCTCGGTCGCCGTCGCGGTGAACGGCCCGTTCGAACTCGCGGTCCAGGGTCCGAACCGCTTCTGGGTGGAGATCGCCGGCTCGTCCGCCGGCGCCGCGGCCGGCCTTGACGTGCGGGTCGAGAACCGCGCCGGCGCGCTGCAGCTGCACCTGGTCAACGGCTTCCGCAAACCGCTCACCCTGAAACTGAACGCGCGCAGCTACACCACCAAGACCACGACGATCGAACTGCGTGGCAAGCAGTCCCGGCCGCTGTTCTGGCCGACCGATCACGGCTGGTACGACGTCGAGGTCACCACCCCGGACGACCCGACGTACCGCCGCCGCCTCTCCGGCCACCTGGAAACCGGCAAACCCAGCATCACGGGCTGACCGCGGATCCTCAGCTCGACAGCTGCAGGATCGCGTCGGCGCGAGCCCGGCCGGTGTCGACAAGGCGTGCGTTCGCTTCGTCGCTGCCAATGGTTCGGGCTCGCGCCTCGTCCGGCTCGCGGCCGTGCCGGACATGCCGCGCGGTGAGACGTTCGCGTCGCAGGGCCGGATCCAGCTCGAGGAACCAGCACTCGTCCAGCAGCGTACGAATGGTTGCCCAGGGCCCCTGATCGAGGAGCAGGTAGTTGCCTTCGGTCAGTACCAGCCGGGTGTCGTCGGTGACCGGAACCGCCGCGGCGATCGGGTCGTCGAGATCCCGGTCGAACCGCGGTGCCCAGATGGTGCGGCCGGTCGGCTCCCGCAGCCGGCGCAACAAAGCGATGTATCCGTCGACATCAAAGGTCTCCGGAGCACCCTTGACGGCCGTCAGCCCCAGGTCGCCGACAAGGGCGTGCGCCAGGTGGAACCCGTCCATGCCGACGAGCGCGACCGGATGGCCATCCGCGATCAGCTCACGGGCCAGCCTCTCGGCGTACGTCGACTTGCCGGCACCCGGCGCGCCCGCGATGCCCAGCAGCGACCGCCGGCCGCGCCGCAGGAGCTCGATCGCCCGAGCACGAGCGGTTGTCTCGTCATGGCGAATGGTGGTTCCGGCCGTCATCGCGGCATCCTCTCCTCTGTGCCGTGCGCGGCCTGGCAGCCGCAACTCTCGCGGTGCTCGATCTCGGCCGGCAGGCGTTCGATCCGGCGTGGCGCGAACGGATCAGCCAGCCGCCGCAGCAGCAGTTGCACTGCGCGCGCGCCCATCGCGTGGAACGGCTGGGCCGCCGCGGTGAGCGCCGGTGACATCGCGCTGGCCCATTCGAAGTCGTCGAACGTCACCAGCGCGATGTCCTCGGGGATCCGTCGCCGCGTCTCTTTCAGCGCCAGCAGCGCTCCGATGGTCATCGCGTTGTTGCCGCCGAAGATCGCGGTCGGCGGATCCGGCCGGTTCAGCAGCGAGAGGACGCCGGCGCGACCGCCGGCCACGGTCGAGTGGGCGTCGACGATGAGCGCGTCGTCGATCGGAATCCGGGCGGCCTCGTGCGCGCGCCGGTAGCCCTGCCGCCGCTCGCGCGTCGTGGACAGGCCCGCGAGGCCGGCCACCATTCCGATGCGGCGGTGGCCGAGGTCGATCAGATGCTCGACCAGAGCGGCGGCCACCGACTCGTTCTCGGTGCCGACCTGGTCGGCCCGGACGTCACTCATCCGGTCGACGAGCACGAAAGGCGTCTGGTGTTTGCGCAAAACCGGCAACGTCGTCTCTTCCCAGCCCGGCGTCGGCGCGATGATCACCGCTTCGACGTTGTGCGCGAGCAGCGTGGCGACGGCACTCGCCTCGTGCCGGCTGTCGTCGTGCGTGTCACACAGCAGCAGCGCGAAACCCGCCCGGCTCGCCTCCGACTCGACGCCCGCGATCAGATCGCCGAAGTACGGGTTCGAGGCGCCGGTGATCGCCAGTCCGAGAGCGCGGCCGGAGCGCTTGGAGACCATCGGCGCCGGCGGCGCGTAGTCGAGGGTCTCGAGCGCGTGCCGGACCCGCTCGCGGGTGTCGGGAGCGACGTACCGCGTGCCGTTGAGGACATGGGAAACGGTACTGATCGACACCTCGGCCAGCCGGGCCACGTCGACCAGCCGTGCACCTCGACGTACGCCGGTCATGCGGGAATCGTCTCCGGGCGGCAACTGGTGCGCAATCTTTTGCGCAAATTGTTCCGCGCTCATCTGAGCGGTTCTAGGTTGTGCTGCACCGTAGGCCGTCCGGGCCGCGGACAGCAGGACGACAAGCACAGCAGGAGGCTCCGATGAAGCCCACCGGAATCCGGCGATCGACCGCCGCCGTGTCCGCACTCTTGTGCGCCGGCGCGCTGGCGCTCAGCGCCTGTACGACGACGAAGACCTCCGGGCCTGGGTCCGGCTCGGGTGGCGGCTCGGGGCCGGTCAAGGTCGGACTCGTCACCAAGACCGAGACCAACCCGTACTTCGTCAAGCTGCGGGAGTCGGCCAAAGCCGCCGCCGAGGCGAAGGGCGGCACCCTGATCGCGCTGGCCGGCAAGTTCGACGGTGACAACGAGGGACAGGTCACCGCGATCGAGAACCTCGTCCAGCAAGGTGTCAAAGGCATCCTGATCACCCCGAGCAACTCCGCGGGTGTGCTCGGGGCGATCAAACAGGCGCAGGACAAGGGCATCATCGTGATCGCACTCGACACCGCAACCGATCCCGCTGACGCCGTCACGGCGACGTACGCGACCAACAACGAGACCGCCGGGAAGCTGATCGGGCAGTACGTGAAGGCCCGGCTCGGCAGTACTCCGCCGAAGCTGGTGATGATGGATCTCGATCCCAGCGCGACGGTCGGCGTCCAACGGCACAACGGCTTCCTCGAAGGCATGGGCCTGCCGCTGAAGACGCCGGACATCATCGGCAGTGCGCTCACCCAGGGCGACCAGACCAAGGCGCAGCAGGCGATGGAGAACCTGCTCCAGCGGGTCGGCGGCCAGGTGAACGCGGTGTACAACATCAACGAGCCGGCCGCCCGCGGGGCGTACCAGGCGCTGAAGGAGAAGGGGCTGAACGGCAAGGTGCTCGTCGGCGCGATCGACGGCGGCTGCCAGGGCGTGCAGAACGTCAAGGAGGGCCAGTTCGTCGCGACCGTGATGCAGTTCCCGAAGAAGATGGCCGAGGACGGCGTGAACGCGGTCTTCGACTACGCGCAGTCGGGCAAGAAGCCGTCCGGGTTCATCGACACCGGCGCCACCCTGATCACCGACAAGCCCGTCCCGGGGTTGGAGTCCAAGGACACCACCTGGGGCGCGCAGAACTGCTGGGGATGATGTCGATGTCCACGGCAACGACCACCGTCGGCAACGGCCGCGCCGATGCGGCACGGGCGCTGTTCGCGCGCAATCCGGTGCTCGGCCCGACCGCGGCCCTGATCGTCGCGATCGTCTTCTTCTCGCTGGCGACCAGCACGTTCGCGAGCATCGACAATTTCTCCTTCATCGTCCAGCAGTCGATCGTCGTCGGCACGCTGGCATTGGGCCAGACGCTGGTGATCCTGACCAGCGGCATCGACCTGGCGAACGCCTCGATCGCCGTCTTCGGCACGCTGTTGATGACCCGTCTCGTCACGGGGCACCTCCCCGGTCCGTTGGCGCTGATCCTGTCGATCGTGGCGTGCGCCGCGGTGGCGACGCTGTCCGGTCTCCTGGTGAGCCGGATCAAACTGCCGCCGTTCATCGTCACGCTCGGCATGCTCGCGGTGATGACCGCAGTGACCAACCTCTACAGCAAGGGCACCACCTGGCCGGTGCCGGACGGTCTGCTGACCTGGCTCGGCACCTCGCTGTACCTGTTCGGCCGGGTCCAGTTCACGATGGGTATGGTGCTCGCTGCGCTGCTGTTCGTGGCGGTGTGGTTCGTACTGGCCAAGACCGGCTGGGGCAGACACGTGTACGCCGTCGGCAACGAGCCGGAGGCAGCGCGCCTCACCGGTATCCACATCGACCGCACCCTGGTGAGCGTCTACGCCGCGGCCGGCCTCGTCTACGGGTTCGCGGCCTGGATGGCTCTCGGCCGTACGCCGACCGCCGACCCGAACGCCTACCAGACCGGCAACCTGGACAGCATCACCGCCGTGGTGATCGGCGGGACCAGCTTGTTCGGCGGCCGCGGCGGAGTGGTCGGCACCGTCGTCGGCGCGCTCATCGTCGCGGTACTGCGCAGCGGTCTGACCCAGATGGGAATCGACTCGAACTACCAGAACCTGGCCACCGGCGTCCTGGTGATCGCCGCGGTGGCGTTCGACCAGGCGACGCGGAGGAGGAGCTCATGACTGCGGCGACCCCAGCGGAGCAGGCCGAAACCACCCGTCGGACCGCGATGCTGACAGCGCGGGGACTGGTCAAGCGCTACGGCCATGTCACCGCGATCAACGGGGCCGACTTCGACCTGTACCCGGGAGAGGTGCTGGCGATCGTCGGCGACAACGGTGCGGGCAAGTCCAGCCTGATCAAGGCGATCACCGGCGCGCTGCAACCCGACGCCGGATCCATCCACCTCGACGGCCGGCCGGTGCACTTCCATTCGCCGCTCGACGCCCGCCGCAGTGGCATCGAGACGGTGTACCAGACCCTGGCGGTGGCACCTGCCCTGGACATCACGACGAACCTGTTCCTCGGCCGGGAGATCCGGCGCGAAGGGCTGCTCGGGAAGCTGCGGATGCTGGACCGCAAGGCGATGCGGATCGAGGCCCGCAATCAGCTCGACGCGCTCGGCATCGCCACGATTCAGGACATCACCCAACCGGTGGAGAGCCTGTCCGGCGGTCAGCGGCAGGCGGTCGCGGTGGCCCGGGCGGCGATGTTCGGCAGCAAGGTCGTGATCATGGACGAGCCGACCGCGGCGCTCGGGGTCCGCGAGACGGCGCACGTGCTGGAGCTGATCAAGCGGATCAGCAACCGCGGTCTGCCCGTCGTACTGATCTCGCACGACATGCCGGCCGTCTTCGAGGTGTCCGACCGGATCCACGTGCACCGGTTGGGCAAACGAGCCGGGGTGGTCGACCCTCAGAAGGTGTCGATGAGCGACGTGGTGTCCTTCATCACCGGAGCCGAGGAGATTCCCGCGGACGCGGTCGACGAGTGACGTGTCAGCGCGCGATGGCCGCCGTACGAGCTCTGGTCACGGTGATCAGGTCGGCGGGGGACAGGCCGATGTCGAGACCGCGCCGGCCGCCCGACACGTAGACGGTCGGGTGGTCGGTGGCGGTGCTGTCGACGACCGTGGGGAGGGCGCGCTTCTGGCCGATCGGGCTGATGCCGCCGACGACGTACCCGGTGCTGCGCTCGGCGGCGGCCGGGTCGGCCATCACCGCCTTCTTCCCACCGGCCGCGGCCGCGATCGCCTTCAGGTCGAGCTGTTTGCCGACCGGTACGACGCCGACGGTGAGCTTCCCGTCGACCTCGACGAGCAGCGTCTTGAAGACCTGCTCCGGCGCCAGTCCGAGTGCCTCGGCGGCCTCCAGACCGTACGACTTGGCGGCCGGATCGTGCTCGTAGGCATGCGTCGTGAACGCGATCTTCGCCTTCGTCAGAACAACGGTCGCCGGCGTCCCCTGAGTCTGCTTCGCCTTAGCCACGCGTCGACTGTACGAGACGCACGCAGCAGTGGCCGGGCGTGGGGGCGAGCTCGGCCTGCAGCGGTACGTCGAGACTCGCCAGCAGGCCGGCGACCAGGTGCAGGTTCATGCCGCAGACCAGCTGCGGATGCTCCTTGGCCAGCCGCCGGAACGGGCAGTTCGCGAGCGCGATCCCGTCCGCCCCGGCCCGAGGCTCGAACCCGTGCGCCGCGAGCACCCGCACCAACAACTCACCCTCGCCGCCCGTGCGCCGCCCGCCGTCGACTGCGTCCGCGCCGTCTTCCCGGTCGTGGGCGTCGTCGTCGCGGTTGCGGGCGGCTCGGCCGAGGGTTTCGCCGTACTGGCGCGCCCGCCGGTTCACCGCCTCGCGCGGGGGGATGCCGGCGGTCTCGGCGTCCTGGATCGCGGCGGCGAGAAGCTGGCCCGCGACGGCGTACTGGCGTTCGGGGAGGGTGATCTCGATCTCGCGGTCGGAGCGGTGGTACAGCTTCGCGGGCCGGCCGGCGCCCGGGCCGGTGCGGCCGCTGCGGCGCTCGTAGCAGGTGTCGAGCAGGCCCTCCTCGGTGAGCCTGTCGAGATGGAACGCGGCGGTGGTCCGCGGGATCCCGAGCGCGGTCGCGGCGTCGTCACGGCTGACCGGCTCCGGCTGACCCGCGACGTACTCGTAGAGGCGGCGCCGCGTCGGCTCCTCCAGCACCGCGACCGCCTGCAGCGAGGCGTCCCACGAAGTGTCCACGGAATGATTCTATCGACAACTTCGGTTGGTCAAACAGTATGATGGCAGTTCGCTGAACTTCAGGGAGTTGCAGATGGCGATCTCGGCCGACCTCGAGTCCGTCCCCCTCCATATCGTCGCCCGCCGCGAGGAGATCGATCTCCCCGCGGCGGAGCGTGCCGTCGCGGACCTGCTGGCCGCCCTCGGGCGGGACCCGCAGAGCGCACACCTCGCGGACACCCCGCGCCGGGTCGCCAACGCGTACGCGGAGATGCTCACACCGCGCGAGTTCGAGCTGACGACGTTCCCGAACGACGAGGGGTACGACGAGCTCGTCCTCGCCAAGGACATCCCGGTGCAGTCGTTGTGCGAGCACCACCTGCTGCCGTTCCAGGGTGTGGCGCACGTCGGGTACCTGCCCGGCGACCGGATCCTCGGGTTGTCGAAGCTCGCGCGCGTCGTGGAGCTGTTCGCCCGCGACTTCCAGGTGCAGGAGCGGCTGACCAAGCAGGTCGCCGACTGGCTGCAGGACCACCTGGACCCGAAGGGCGTCGGTGTCGTGATCGAGGCCGAACACCAGTGCATGTCGCTGCGCGGCGTCCGGGCCACCGGCTCCCGCACGGTCACCTCCGCGCTCCACGGCACCCTCCGCAACAGCCCCAGCTCGCGCGCCGAGTTCTTCGCCCTGACCGGGCTCACCCCCTGAACTGGAGGGTTCGCCCGGGCTGGTCAGGCTGAGGCTGTGGCTCGGGTGTTGTGGTGGGTGCGGCGGCCGGTGGCGAGGATGTGGGCCACCTCGCCGGGCAGGAGGTCGGTGCCCGGGACGGGTTCCATCTCGGAGACGTCCAGCCAGCGGACGACGGTGGCGCCCTGGTGACCGTGGACGGCGAGGATCGAGTCCAGGTCCGGCCAGACGGCCGTCGAGGGGTTCGCGCCGTGCCAGCGCAGGGCGACCGAGCCGTCGGTGAAGACACAGCCTTCGGCGACGACGCCGGTCCCGGAGACTCCACTGATGTCGGTGTAGCGGACGAGTTCGAATGTCTGGGGTTTCACCGGCGACACCCCGTGGGGTGTGAGAGAGCTGCCATGATCCTTTCCCCGTAGATGCCGTGGTGGCGTGGTTGGGCTCTCGCCACAAACCGGGACAAATACCGACTGTCAACGGGGAAGAACGGTCTGTAGCGACTCATCTTCTGTTCTCAAGCTAGAACCAACCACCCCCAACACGCCAGTCCCTAATCCGCGTGTCTCGATCCAAGGCGCGTGGTCGAATACGTCAGTGTTCCTCACGCTTGGTACCGATCTGGCCGGAGTGGGTGCGCCTGCGAGCGATTTCGGGTTCCTGTTGCACAAGAATCCGGCGCGGCCGCAGGCGATCGACGTCACCGGGGGATCGGCGCACGTCTTCTACCCGGAGGCGACCGACGACCGCTGCACGGCCGCCGTACTGCTGGAGATCGACCCGATCGGCCTCGTGAAGGCCGGCCGCGGCAAGGCGACCGAGGGATTCACCCTCGGCCAGTACGTCAACGACCGCCCGTACGCTGCCTCCAGCCTGCTCGCGGTCGCGCTCGGCAAACTGTTCCGTACGGCGATGAACGGTCGCTGCGACGCCCGCCCGGAGCTCGCCGCGCGCCCGATCCCGCTGGAGATCCACGTTCCCGCACTGCCCTGCAGCGGTGGTGCGGACCTGGCGGAGCGCCTGTTCGCGCCGCTCGGCTGGACCGTCGACGCCCGCCCGGTGCCGCTCGATCCGCAGATCCCCGCGTGGGGTGATTCGCGGTACGTCGACCTGCGGCTGACCGGCGTACTGCGGCTCGCGGACGCACTCAACCACCTGTACGTGATGCTTCCGGTCCTCGACGACGCCAAGCACTACTGGGTCGGATCGGACGAGGTCGACAAGCTGGTACGGGCCGGTGAGGGCTGGCTGGCCGCGCACCCGGAGAAGGACCTCATCTCGCACCGCTACCTCGCGCACCGGCGCTATCTGACCGACGCGGCGCTGGAACGGCTGACCGAGGCCGACGGCTCGCAGCTGCCCGAGGAGGAAACGTCCGAGGAAGGGTCTGTGTCGCTCGCTGTCGAGCGCCGCACGACCGTGGCCGGCGTACTGCGGGAGCTCGGCGCGCGCCGGATCGCGGACATCGGTTGCGGCGAGGGCGCCCTGATCGGCGAGCTGCTGAAGGACCCGATGGTCGGCGAGCTGATCGCCACGGACGTGTCGGTCCGGTCCCTGCTCGCCGCGAAACGCCGGCTGCACTACGACGACCTGACGGACCGGCAGCGGGACCGCCTCAGGTTCCTGCAGTCGTCGGTGACGTACGCCGACGCGCGCCTCGCCGGGCTCGATGCCGTCGTACTGATGGAGGTCCTCGAGCACGTCGACGCTCCGCGGCTGCCGGCCCTGGCGGACTCGGTCTTCCGCGCGGCACACCCCGCGGCTGTCGTCATCACGACCCCGAACAGCGAGTACAACGTGCGCTTCCCGTCGCTGCCCGCGGGCAAGTTCCGGCACCCGGACCACCGCTTCGAGTGGACCCGCGCGGAGTTCCGGACCTGGTCAACGCAGGTCGCGGACCGCTACGGCTACCAGGTGGACTTCCGTCCGGTCGGGCCGGAAGACCGCGAGGTCGGTGCCCCCACCCAGCTGGCTCTCTTCACCCTGCGCGACGTGACCATCGACGAGGTGGCGGGCTGATGACCGAACTGCAGATCCCCCAGCTGTGTCTCGT
>DASXXB010000007.1:0-6491 GCA_036503355.1 Kribbella sp.
CATCGGGTCGTACGCCGGGAGGATCGCGCCACCCGGGATGCCGAAGACGGTGTCCACTCCGGCATGTTCCAGTGCGCGGATCAGAGCCTGTGCCCCGGTCAGCTGCTCACTCATGAGTGCCTTCCCTCAGTCCTGTCACGAGATTTGAACTTTTCGCGACCGATCCATCCTCGCTTGTGGCCGTTGTCGGTGCGCTTCCGGGTCGCAGATAGTCGCATTGGCAACAAAAAACCCCTTCCGCCGGGTTGGCTGAAGGGGCGCGCTCGACTCTGTGGTCGCGTCAGTCGGCGCGCCGCACAAGTACGAGGAGAATCGATCGCATGTAGGCATTATTCGCCGACAACTGGTGACCGGGTCAAGTTGAGCACGCTCATGTCTCAGTTCATGAGACGAGCGTCTTACGACAGCGCCCCCTAGCATGCGACGGATGACCGACGATCCGTACGGCGACGAGCAACTGGTGGAGCTCTACGACCTGGACAACCCGGCCGGCGAGGACCACAAGTACTACCTGGGGCTGGCGGGGAGCGCCCGCAAGGTCGTGGACTTCGGCTGCGGGACCGGCCTGCTCACGCGGTCGCTGGCCGCGCCGGAGCGGGTGGTGATCGGGATCGACCCGAGCCCGACGATGCTCGGCTACGCGCGCCGCCAGCCCGGCGCGGACGCGGTCACCTGGCTCGACGGGGACCACCGCGTGGTGGAGCCGTCCGGCGACGTGGATCTCGTTGTCAGCAGCGGCAACACGATGATGCACGTCGCGGAGCACGCGGCTGCCTGCACCGCGGTGGCCGGCGCGCTGCGGCCCGGTGGTGTGTTCGCGTTCGAGTCGCGCAACCCGGCGGTCCGGGCGTGGGAGCAGTGGACGAGCGCCGCGACGTACGGCGAACGGGACACCGCGGCCGGCCACCTGAAGGAATGGCTCGAACTGATCGAGGTCGGCGACGGCCGCGTGGTCTTCGACGCCCACAACGTCTTCCCCGACGGCAGCGACCGCACCTACCGCAACGTCCTCTACTTCCGCTCCCCCGAAGAAATCACCACCGACCTCGAGGCTGCGGGCTTCGCCGACATCCACATCGACGGCGGCTGGGACGGCGAGCCGCTGGCCGGCAACTCCCGTCTCCTCGTGGTCCGCGCGACCAAGGGCTGAGGCATCGTGGATCAGCTCGCGAAGTACATCGACGGCTGGCGACGGCACGACATACCGGCCGTGCTGGACACGCTGACCGAGGACTGCGTCGTGATCGAGTGCTACGGCCCCGTCTACCGCGGCAGGCCGCGGGTCGAGCAGTGGATGCACGCCTGGTTCGGTGCCGGCGGCACGGTCGATCGCTGGGACGTGACGTCCACGGCGGCGGCCGGCAGAACGTTGGTCGCCGAGTGGCGCTTCGAATGCACCTGGAAGGGCGAGGCCGGCGCGTTCGACGGGGCGACGGTGGCACGTCTGGAGGGTGACCGGATCGGGTATCTGCGGGAGTACGCCACCACCGCGGAGCTGTACGACTGGACTGGAGAGTGGCGTCAGTGAAAAGCTGACGGCACTGCGACTGGCGTGGGTGGGGTACCACCGGGGAGCTTTGTGTAGGGCGTCGTCCGCCTGGGCGCCTCCGAGTTTTCGGAGGTCCTGATGCGTCTGCGGTACGGCATGAATCCTCACCAGACGGCCGCTGTCGACGATCCGCCGTTCACGGTGCTTGCCGGGGAGCCGTCGTACATCAACGTGCTCGACGCGCTCACCGGGTGGCAGTTGGTGCGGGAGGCAGCGGCGCGGTTCGGCGTACCGGCTGCGGCGTCGTACAAGCACGTCTCCCCCGCCGGCGCCGCGCTCGGCGGGACGGTCGCGGAGGCGTACACGCGAGCGCGGGACGCCGATCCGAAGTCGTCGTACGGCGACTTCGTCGCGGTCTCGCACCCGGTGGATCCGGAGCTCGCGGCGGTGCTGAAGCGGGTGGTGTCGGACGGGATCATCGCGCCCGGGTACGACGAGGGCGTCGTGGAGATCCTCGCCGCGAAGAAACGCGGAACCTATCTCGTGCTCGAGATGGACGCGTCGTTCGAGCCACCTGCGGAGGAGGTTCGGGACGTGTACGGCGTACGCCTCACACAGGAGCGGGACGTCGCGCCACTGCCACGCGATCTCCAGGCCGACGCCGTGCTTGGCATGATCGTTGCCCGCTACACCCAGTCCAACACAGTCGTGATGGTGAAGGACGGGATGACCATCGGCGTCGGCGCCGGGCAGCAGTCGCGCGTCGATTGCACGCGCCTGGCCGGCGAGAAGGCCGCACTGTGGTGGTCACGCCGTTCGGACGAACCGCTGACCGGCGTCACGATGGTCTCCGACGGCGCGCTGCCCTTCGCCGACAACGTCGAAGAGGCCGAGCGGTACGGCGTCACGCACATCGCCGAACCCGGCGGGTCCATCCGGTCCGACGAGGTCGCCGCCGCATGCGCGGAGCGCGGCATCACCTGGTCGGCGACCGGTGTGCGCCTGTTCAG
Source organism: Kribbella sp. (assembly GCA_036503355.1). Lineage (GTDB taxonomy): Bacteria > Actinomycetota > Actinomycetes > Propionibacteriales > Kribbellaceae > Kribbella. Next base: position 2,500 of record DASXXB010000007.1, read on the forward strand.
GCACTGAGTCAAACGCTGAGCAGGTAGTCGCCGGAGGCAACGGCTTTGCGGACCTCGGCGGCAGTCGACTCCGCGTCCAGGCCGGACGTGTCGATCACGTGCCGCTCGAGCTCGCCGAGGTCGGCGAAAGCACCGTGCAACCCGGTGAGCGCGTCGGTGTCGGTGAGCTCGGCACCGCCGCGTGCCTGTCCGCGTTCCAGCGTGGTCGCGAGATCCGGCCGCAGGACGACGTACGACATCCGCCAATCCCCCGCCGAGGCCGCGGCGCGGTACGGCGGCAGGAACCACGGCCCGATGATGCCGTCCACCACGACGTCGTACCCGCCCTCGGCGTACACCGCGACCGCCGCGACGATCGCGTCCACCACCACGACGTTCTGCCGCTGCGACTCCGGCAGGTACGGCGGGACGAAGCCGGTCCGAATCGCCCGGAAGAACTCGTCCGTCGTCACCTGCACCGTCGGCCGGGCGGCGTCGGTGGCGACGAGCCGGGCCACGGTCGTCTTGCCCGAGCCGGACGGACCGGTCAGGAGAACAACGTTGCTCACGGCTCGACGCTACCCAAGCCCACCATTCTTTTGCTTTCTGTGCGTGTCAGCCGCCCGCGACGCTCGGCAGGATCAGCAGCTCGTCCCCGTCGTGCAGCGGCGTCCTGAGCCCGTCGAGGTCGCGGATGTTGTCGTCGCCCAGGTAGATGTTGACGTGCCGGCGCACCGCCCCCTGCTCGTCGGTCAGCCGCCGGCGCAGCGGTGGATCCAGCGCCGCGAAAGCCTCCGCGACGGTGCCGGCGTCGACCTCCACCCGGTCGGCGCCGCCCGCGAACGGCCGGAGCACCGTCGGGAGCCGGACCGCGATCATCCCACCACCGCGGCGCGCACGGTCAGCACATCGGGAAGGTGACGCGCGACCTCGGCCCACGTGTCACCGGCGTCCGCGCTCGCATACACGCAGCCGTCCCGCGTGCCGACGTACACACCGGCGGGGTCGGCGGTGTCGGTGGTCATCGCGTCCCGCAGCACCGGCGCGTAGGAGACGTCGGGCAGGCCCGTGGACAGCGCCTCCCAGGTGGCGCCCGCGTCCCGGGAGCGGTAGACCCGGCACCGCGCGTCGGTCGGGATCCGGTTCCCGTCCGCGACCAGGGGGAACACGTAGACGGTCTCGGGCTCGTGCGGGTGCACCACGATCGGGAACCCGAAGTCCGACGGCAGCCCGTCGGCGATCGACTTCCAGATCGCGCCGCCGTCGTCCGACCGGTACACGCCGTGGTGGTTCTGCGCGAACATCCGGTCCGGTACGTCGGGATGCGCGGCCAACTTGTGGACGCACTGGCCGAATTCCGGATCGGGATCCGGCATGAAGTACGCCTTGATGCCGTGGTTGGCCGGCGACCAGGACGCGCCGCCGTCGCTCGTACGGTAGACGCCGCCGGTCGACATCGCGACGCTGACCCGCTGCGGATCGGTGGCGTGTGGCAGCACGGTGTGCACCGCCTGGCCGCCGAACCCGGCGCCCCAGTCCTTGCGGTGCGGGTGATCCCACAGGCCGCGGACCAGCTCGAACGTCACGCCACCGTCGGACGACTTCCACAGCGCGGACGGCTGCGTGCCGGCGTACACGACTCCTGGCTGATCGGCCGGCGCGGGCTGGATCTGCCACACCCGCTCCAGCGACGCGTCGGCGTCCGCCGGGAAGCCGATCGAGCCCTCCGGCGGCTCGGCCCAGGTCCGGCCGAGATCGTCGGAGTGGAAGACCGCCGGCCCCCAGTGCTCGCTCGTCCCGCCGACGAACAGCCGGGCTCCGGCGCCGTCGCCACGGGTGTCGATCCCCACCGCGTACACGCCTTGCATCTCGAACTCCGGCACCGGCCCGTCCAACTGCCAGTCCTTGCGGGCAGCGTCGCTCCGGCCGATCCAGAGCCCCTTCTTGGTTCCGATCAGCAGTACGGCCTCGGACATCGTTGTCCTCCTCCTACCGTGGCGGCCCTCCCACCACATTGATCAACGGTTCCCCGGACGCGTAGCGCTCCAGCTGCGCCCGCACCAGCCTGGCGACCCGCGGCGCGAACGCCGTCGAGGCGCCGCCACGGTGTGGAGTGATCAGTACGTTCGGAGCAGACCACAGCGGATGTCCGGTCGGCAACGGCTCGGGGTCGGTCACGTCCAGCGCGGCGCTGATCCGCCCGTCGGCGAGCTCGGCGACCAGTGCGTCCGTGTCCACGACGACACCGCGCGCGACGTTCACCAGCAGCGCGCCGTCCTTGAGCTGGGCCAGGAACTTCGCATCCACCATCCGTTTGGTGTCCGGCGTCGCGGGCGTCAGCAGCACGACGACGTCCGCGCGCGGCAGCAACTCGGGCAGCTCACTGGTCGGATGCACGCCGTCACGGGCCCGTCGCGCGACCCGGACCACCTCGCACTCGAACCCGGCCAGGCGCCGCTCGAGCGCCTCGCCGATCGCGCCGTACCCGAGAATCAGCACCGTCCGGTCGGCGAGCGAGTCATCGACCTCGTCGTACGACCCCGGCCAGATCTGCCGGTCCTGGTCGCGGACGGCGCGCGGCAACTTCCGGTACGACGCCAGGATCAGGCCGACCGCCAGCTCGGCCGTCGACGCGTCGTGCACGCCACGCGCATTGCACAACGTCACGCCGTCGGCGAGCCGCGACTGGACATGCTCGTACCCCGCGGTCTGCAGCTGGACCACCTTCAGCGCCGGCATCTCCCGGACCACGTCGAACACGTCGCCGCCGCCCATGTAGCTCGGCACGTAGAACTCCACCTCGCCGAGCGACGCCGGCCGCTCGCCGCCGGTGAACACGTCCACGTCGAAGCCCGCGGGCAGACCGCCGAGGAACGCCTCGGGGTCCTCCCACGGGAGCCATGCCTTCACCACATCAGCCATGTGACAGAACTTACTCGGCACCTCGGACAGTTCTGGAACCCCGTGCCAGACCACGGCCACCGTCGTACTCTTGATCGGTGCCTTCGACATCGGATGTGGCGGCGGTGGTTGCCCACGATCAGGCCGTCGGGCGGCTGCGGGAGTCGTACGAGCGGATCCCGCGCGGCGCCCCGGTGCGGCTCGCGAAGCGCAGTTCGAACCTCTTCCGCCCACGCACCGAACCCGATCGCCCGGGCCTGGACGTGTCGAAGCTGACCGGTGTGATCGGCGTCGACCCGGACGCGCGGACCGCGGACGTGCAGGGCATGTGCACCTACGAGGACCTGGTCGCGGCGACCCTCCCGTACGGCCTGACGCCGATGGTCGTGCCGCAACTGAAGACGATCACGCTCGGCGGCGCGGTCACCGGACTCGGCATCGAGTCGTCGTCGTTCCGGGCCGGCCTGCCGCACGAGTCGGTGCTCGAACTCGACATCCTCACCGGCGCCGGCGAACTGGTCACCGCACGGCCCGACGGCGAGCACGCCGAGCTGTTCCGGATGTTCCCGAACTCCTACGGCACGCTCGGCTACGCGACCCGGCTGCGGATCGAGCTCGACCGCATCTCGCCGTACGTCGCACTCCGGCATGTCCGGCTCGGGCTGGACGAGCTGGCGCCGGCGATCGACGAGATCGTTGCCTCCGGCACATACGACGGCGAGCCGGTGCAGTTCGTCGACGGCGTCGCGTTCAGCCCCTCCGAGGCGTACCTCACCCTCGGGCGGAACAGCGACGCCGCGGTGCGGACCAGCGACTACACCGGTCAGCAGATCTACTACCGGTCGATCCAGCATCGGCCGACGGACTTCCTCACCGCGCACGACTACCTGTGGCGCTGGGACACCGACTGGTTCTGGTGTTCCGCAGCCTTCGGTGCCCAGCAACCCGTCGTACGGCGGTTGTGGCCTCGCCGCTGGCGTCGCAGCGACGTGTTCCACAAGATCGTCGGCTTCGAGAACCGGCACCACTTCGCCGCCCGGATCAATCGCCGGCGCGGACAGCCGGACCGCGAACGCGTCGTACAGGACGTCGAGATCCCGGTCGCGCGACTC
>DASXXB010000008.1:0-2394 GCA_036503355.1 Kribbella sp.
CTCGCCGAACTTGCGCAGGTGCACCTTCGACGACTTGTACGAGCAGTGCTCGCTCCACATCACCGAGTACATGGCCAGCTCACAACTGGTAGGGCGCCGGCCCAGGATGTCCCGGATCCGCTGATACTCGTCCGGCTTCAGACCAAGCTCGGCCCAGGGCTGCTCGATCTCGGGGGTCTCGGCTGCGCGGCTGACGGTGTCGGCCAACGGGCTTTCGGGGCTCACCTGGGCTCCTGTACTGGGTATCACCGGAATCGGACGTGCGACCCCATTGTCTCAGCGCACCCAACCAGGTCCGGGACCGCCCTGTCCGCACCGCCGGCCGGCGCCACGCGACGCCCGATCAGCGGTCGATGCCATGCTTGGGCCCGCCCGGCTGTTGCTGCCGCTGCCGATGCTCCGGACGCTGGCCCTGACCACCCCGCCCGCCGCCCTGCGGCCCCTGTCCCGGCCCCGGCGCCTGCTGGGTGGACGGCAGGGCCTGCATCATCCCGGCTGCCCGGGCCCCCTGTAGATCTGCGCGTCCACGGGCTGCAACCCGCCTTGGCGCTGCGCGACCGACTGCAACCGCGCCGGCTGGTCAGCACCGGACACGCTGTACTGGCGGACCGACTGCACGCCCGGACGCTGCGCCGCGACCGCCTGCGCCGCCGCGGTCGCCTTCGGCTTGCCGTTCTCGTCGAAGTGTCCGGCCAACGACGCAGCCGGCACAAACCGCCCGCCGAGTCTGTCCTTCCCCTGCGCCCCCGGTTGCGCGGCCTTCAACGCATCCGTCCGATACCTCTCCTCGGCCCGTTGCTGGGCATCTTGCGGAGACACGTCGACGGTCGCGATGTGAACGTCGTACCCCTTCTTCTCCAGACTCTTCACCAGCTCGCCGAGGCGCTTCTCATCCGAGTAGGCACCCTCGATCATCAAGTTGTCGCCACGGGCGACAGCCTCCTTCTGGGCGGTCGTGGCGAGCTTCGCCGACTCGACGAACAGCTGACTGCTGAGCTCCCGCGGGGTGGGCTGCAACTCGGCGACCTCAGGTGGCACAACCTGACTGATACTGCCGTCCTCCAGCATGGCTCCGGCCAATCGGTCGCGGAAGTCGTCCGGGTCGATATGCCGCCACTCGTCGGCGGTCGTCCCGGTGTCTTTCATGACGTCCTCACGCACGCTGGACTTCCCGGCGCCGGGTGGACCGACGATGACCACCGCCTGCCGGTTCTGCGGGACGTTCGGCGACTCGGCCTCGTACTCGCCGAGCAGCCGCTTGTGCAGGTCCGCTCGCTCGAGGGTGAACTTCCCGTCCGAGCCACTCCATTGTGGGTTCGAGACCGATGCCTGCGGACTGCGAGAGCTCAACGGCCCACCGGGACCCGACAGGCTCTCGAAACGGAGGCGCCGGGCGTCGGCCTCCGCCGGAGTCATCTCGGGTCGCCGGCGGGCGGCGGCCAGCTCTCGCGTTCCCGGACCGCCGCCAGCACGACCGAGTAGATCTCGCCGTCGATCAGGTCATTGCGGTAGGCCCGTTCCATGTCGTCCCAGGAGCCGTCCACGTAGGTGGCGATGTCGACGGTCATGTCGTCGGGGATCTCGTCCTGCGGCAGGTAGTCGTAGTCGATCAACTGCTGGATCACCTGGTCGCGGCTGAGTTCACCGCGGTGGTACGCCTCGGCGATCGTGTACGGCGTGACCTCGCGGTCCTCGGTCTCGTCGGATTCCGGCATCAACGCACCTCCACGGTGGGCAACGTACCCGCTTCGAGGTCCTCCGTACCGTCTTTCGCCAGGAGGTGGGCCACCAGGATCGGGACGGCGAAGCCGGCCATGATCGCGGGCACGGCGACGCCCGCATCGTTCAGCAGCATGCCGACGATGCCGCACACGGACAGCGCCAGCAGGGTCGGCCGGACCATCGGGCTGCTCCGGTAGAAGTCGCGGTACGCCTGCGACGGAACGCGGTCCGGGAACACCGTGGCGAACACGCACAGCAGTACCGCGATCAGCATCGCCCAGCCGGTCGGACCGTGGAAGAACATCACGGCCATCTGCAGCTTGCGGATGAACACGTCGTCGACGTCGCCGTCGAGCACCCGCGCGAAGAACGTCCCGAACTGCGTGCGCTGGTCCGCCGGCCGCAGGTAGTCCAGGAACGCGACAGCCGTGACAGCCACTACGCCGAGCACACCGACAGTGATCAGTGCGCGCAGGGAGAGGCTGCCACGCCAGGTCAACCAGGCCATCAACAGCACGGCGGGCGTGAGCGCCAAGATGCCGCCGAAGTCGGTGCCCCAGCCCGGCGTGCCGTCCACGATGATCGCAGCGCCGCCGATGACCAGTACGGCGACCGCGGCCTGCAGCTTGCTCCTGTCGAGCAGCCGGTGCGCGGCCCACCCGGCCGTGACGA
>DASXXB010000009.1:0-4682 GCA_036503355.1 Kribbella sp.
CGGGATCACGTACAGCTCCCGCAATCCCTACCTGGGCAGGGGAGAGTGGCTCGAGGACCACCGCATCGACTACATCCTCGCGAACGCCGACCCCGTCACCTCCCGCCTGACAGGCTTCGACGAGGACCACGGCTCCCCACCCTCCGACCACTACGCCGTCGTCGCCGACGTCCCCGTCGCCTGATGGCGGCCCTCCACGAGCAACTGGCCGCCGCGGCACGCGAAGCGATCCGGCTCGCCGACGGGGTCGATCCGGGACAGCTCGACGACCCGACGCCGTGCCCGGCGTACGACGTACGCGCGCTGATCGCCCACCTGATGCAGGAGATCGTCCTGCACAGCTGGGACCTGGCCGTCGCGACCGGTCAGCAACCGGAGTTCCCCGACGAGGTCGCGGAGACGGTACTGCGCTGGCTCGAAGGTGGCGGCGAGGACCTCACGTCAGGCGAGTGGTACGCCGCCCCCGTTCCGACCGGCGCCGACTCACCTCTGGCCCGGGCCGTAGCCCTCTCCGGACGCGATGCTCGCGGTGGACAGTGATCTGTAGCGGGGGCTTCGCTCGTCGTGCATACGCGCGTACGGCGTGGGCACCGAGGCGGCTCGATCGCTAGCTGGGAGGTGCACATGGCGGTGTGTGAGGTGTGCGGTAACGAGTACGACGGATCGTTCGCGGTGATCATGACCGACCGGCAGGAACATATCGTCGACAGGATCGAGTGCGCGTGACCGCGATGCTCACCTATCGCTGGATGTGGCGAACCGTCGCCGGTGGACTCCTGCTGCTCGCGGTGATCCTCGCGGTGCTGATCCTGCCGGCGGCGATCTGGATGATTCTGGCGTCGCTGGCCGTCCCGTTCGGGCTCATGCTCGCGATCGGGACCGACAACTCGCGATCACGGCGTCGCCACGTCGTGACGGTGACCGTGGCCGGCTTCCTGGTGGCCGCCGGTGAGGTGGCGTTGATCAGGCTGCTGGGGTTCGGCGCCCTGGCGATGTTCGGCGTACTGCTCGCGACGTCACCGCCCGCGCTGCGGCTGTACGGCGTCCGTGTCCACGACAGGAAGATGCCCGACACAACGGTCAGTACGCGCCAACTGTGCCGCCAATGGCTGGACAGCTACGACGAACTGCACCAGGCACCGACCGCCAAGGCGCGTCTCCGCGTGGTCATGGCCCGGCAACGCTGCCTCGACGAACTCGAACGCCGCGACCCCGACGGACTGCAAGCCTGGCTCTTCTCCTCCGCGAGCGCCGGCAGCGACCCCCGCCGCTACCTGACCGACAGCAACTGAAGAGGAGCTCTGAATGTCATGGACATCAGTAGATTGGCACCCGCCTATCACAGCGACGGTCCGTTCGCGACCGTCTTGCTCGACGTAGGCCGTGGGACGGAGACCGGAGCGCAGGAGCAGGAGATCCGTGTCCGGGACGCTGAGAGCGAGCTCGCGCGGATCGGGGCGCCGGGCGACGTCCGCGACCTGGTCGGCAAACGACTGGCGGAACGCGCGCAAATGCCGTCTCCGGTGAGCCGGGCCGTCGTCGCCAACCGTGACGGCGTCGTCTTCGAGGACATCGCCAACCAGCAGGTTGCCCAAGCGGTCGCCTGGGGCCCGCTTCCGGATCTTGCCGGGTGTGGGTTCAGCTGGTCGATCGCAGCCTCCGGTTCGCGGTGGTGCTGGTCGATCACACCGGCGGGCAGATCACGGTGCAGCGGTCGGACGTCCCGGAGCCGGAGAGCGAGATGACGGCCGGTGGCGACACCTACCACGTCCACAAGGTGCCGGTCGGCGGATGGTCCTCTCTGCGGATCCAGCACGAGACGGAGCAGGTCTGGAAGCGCAACGCGGACGCGGTTCTCGCGGAGACCGAGAGAGTCGTCGAGCAAGGGATCCGGCTGGTGCTGGTCGCCGGCGATCCGGCGTCGACCGGTCAGGTGCTCGACGGCCTGCGGAAGTCTCCGGCCACTGTCGTCCACCTCGGCGCAGGCGGCGGACGCGCGGACGACGGGGGCGAGGACGCACGCCGGCAGGCGATTCGCGACGCCTTGATGGAGTACGTCGTGAGCCGGCGGCTGGAACTCGTGCACCAGTTGAAGGATCGCCTCGGGCAGGGCGTCGGCGCAGTCACCGGCGTACGGGATGTCGCCGACGCGTTCGTGACCGGCCAGGTCGAGACGCTGATGCTGGATCCGGCGGCGGCTGCCGGCTTCGAGTTGCTGGTCGGCGACCATCCCGGGCTGGATCTCGGCGCGGTGGGCAACCAGCCGCTGAGGGCCGATCAGGCGTTGCTCGCGGCGGCGGCGCGCACCGACTCCGCGGTGACGGTGCTGCCGGCGGCCGCGCTGGGCGGTGCTCCGACGGCCGCCGTTCTCCGGTGGGGATAGCGGCGGGTCAGCGGTGAGTCGGGGCGACGTTGATGACGCAGAACTCGTTGCCCTCGGTGTCGCGCAGTACGACGAAATCGTGTTCTGCGGGGTACGGCCAGTGGTCGGGGCGGGTGGCGCCGATCTTCAGGAGCCGTTCGATGTGGGTGTCGCGGTCCGCGGTGTACAGGTCGAGATGCACTGGGGTCGGCGAGCTGGGGATCGACTCTGCTCGCTGCAGAAGAACAGTGGGACCGGTACCGTCCGGGTCCTCCAGCTTGGCGAACTGGGCGTTGTCGCGGATCAGGTCCGGGCGGCGGTACCCAAGAGCCGCCGACCAGAAGTCCGCGGCGCGGTCCATGTCGGTCGCGTTCACACAGACCGTGGCCAGTCGAAGGTCTCCGATTGCGTCAGGGCGTTTCGTTGGCATGCCCGGCCGGTTCCCCGCGCAGCGCTGTCCTAACGGTGCGCCAGCTCGCGTTCGAGGGCGTCGGCGGCCTTGCGGTCCTGCGACAGCCGTACCAGCGCGGCTGCCAGTGATGCGGTGCGGGACGGGCTGCCGGCAAGGGCCGACTTCGGGAGACCGAATCGTCGGGCAGCCTGCGCGACGCGGCGGTCGGCGTACGGCGCGATCCCGGTCCAGACGGGCTGGACCTCGCGGAGGAAGATGTCGGCGCCGAACGGCCCGATACCCTTGAATTCCTGCAGGAGTTGCCGCAGCCGGCCGGGATCGTCGCCGCCTTCGTCGTGGAGTCTGCGGAGGTCGCCGTTCCAGCGGTCGAGGAGGTGGTCGGCGGCGTCGGCGAGCATCGTCGACGTCCGTTCGTCGTACCGCCGGTAATGTCCGCGGCCGAGCGCGTCGACGCGGTCCTGCCAGGTCGCTTCCGTCATCGCGCGGGGTGTTCGATATCCGGCGGCGTTCAGCTCGCGGGCGGCGGCGACCGCGATGTCGGAGGAGATGCGGGCGCTGAGCAGGAGCGCGAGTACGAGCAACTGGAACAGCGGAGACGGCTTGTCGGCGAGGCGGATGCCGGCCTCGGCAGCGTACGTCTGGCCGTGGCGGTCGGCGATCAGGTCAGCGGTGGTGCCCATGACGTGGCGGTACCCGGGCCGTTTGTCACTATGTACAGCGGGCACCGGAAAGTCATGATGAGCAGAGCATCGCGAACGCTGGCTGCAGCGGCTCTGCTGGTGATCGCACTGGCGCCCGCTGCGGCCGGCCAGGCGAACGCGGCGTCGTCGGCCCCGAGTTCGACGGCCGCGCCGTCGCCCACGCCGACCCTGGGCTCGAACACGCCGGCACCGAACCCGCCCGGCTCAGCGAACTCCAGCCCACGCGACTACAAGGGTGCGTCGTGGGTCGTGGGCGCGGTCCTTCTCGTCGCCGCAATCGTCGGCGGCGGCACCTTCTACCTCACCCGCACCCACCGTATCGATCTCACCCAACTCAGCCCACCCGAAGAATCCGACACGCAGCAGTCGCAGGACGTACACCCACAGCGCGAGCCGCAGCCACAAGACGGTGAGCCACAGCAGGAACAGCGCGCGCGAGGCGCGCAGCACCCGCACGATGTGTAGGAAGGGCGGGCGGGGATGTTCACCGGATCTGCGTACCGGTGAGCGGGGTCGGCCGTCGATGCCGTGACCAGTCGGCGGCCGATCACCGGTCCTGAGGTGCGGTCAGTTGCTGTGGGGCAGTTGCTCGTCGGGGTCCTCGTCCGGATCCTGCTCGGGGTCCGGGTACGGAGAGGTGTCCGGGTCGTCGGGCGTGTCCGGGTCGACGCGCTCCGGGTCGCCGAGCGGCGGCACCGGACCCTGCGGCGTGGGAATCGTGCTCATGTCAGCCTCCTCGCAAACCAGAGTCGATCCCGCACCGGTGCCCCGGCCCGCTCATCCCAAGCAACGTCCCCTGGCGGGTCCGTTGCAGATCGTGGCTGTGCACCATGCTCAGCCCTCACTCGGCGGGCCGGGTGCGATGAGACCCGGTTTACGTGCTAACCGCACTCAACGTACCCGGCTCGACCGAGCTGACACCGTCCGGTTGCCGGCACCGGACAGTTGCGCGGAGGGCGCCGTTCCGGCGAGCTTCAGGCGGGCCGCTCGGCGTCCGTCGACGCCATGGTGAGATCGCGGTCGGCCATACCGTGAAGTTCGTCCATCAGGTCCTTGCGGACGACGGCGACCCCGCGCTGCTGGAGGGCTGTTCGCCTCCATCTCACCTCTGGATCGGCCGCACGTCAACCCGGCATCGTTGTCAGAAAGCAACGAATGCGCCGCTCGGTTCACGGGTACCACTTGGACGGCGGAAGGAGTGCGGATG
>DASXXB010000010.1:0-74088 GCA_036503355.1 Kribbella sp.
TGGACGCCACCGTCGGCCCGCTGACCGTGCACCCGGACGACTCGACCCGGATCCAGCCGGACTCCGCCGACAAGGCCGGGTTGAGCTACCGGGTCTACGCCACCCGCGAGGGGCTGGTCGGCCACAAGACCGCGAACGGCCACAAGATCGGCAAGAAGGACCACTTCGTCGCGCTGCCGTCGCGGCGCGGACTGTCGAGCAACGGATCCGGCACGTACTCGGTGAAGGTCTGTACCGCGTCGCGCTGCGCATTCGAACCGGTGTGGGATGTCGGGCCGTGGAACACCAAGGACGACTACTGGAACCCGAGCGCGACCCGCGAGATGTGGAAGGACCTGCCGCAGGGCAAGCCCGAGGCGCAGGCGGCGTACCAGAGCGGGTACAACGGCGGGAAGGACCAGTTCGGCCGGACGGTCGCCAACCCGGCGGGGATCGACCTTGCGGACGGGGTGTTCTGGGACGCGCTGAAGCTGGCCGACAACTCGTGGGTCGACGTCACGTACCTCTGGACCGGTGACGGCGGGCGTGGGACGGTGTCGATCTCGTCCGGGTACCTGAACGTCCGCAACGCGCCGAACTCGACGGGCGCCGTCGTCGGTATGGCGGGCAAGTCCGCGCAGGTCACCGTCGAATGCCAGACGACCGGCGAGAACGTGACCGGCTCGCAGGGCACGAGCAACGTGTGGCTGCGCGTGAACGCCGGCATGTACGTCGCGAAGGCGTGGGTCTCGGCGGGCAGCTTCGGCGCCTGCTGAACCTGCCCCTCACTGACCAACCTCCACCAATCCTGCGCGCGCGCTCGCCGCAGTCGTGGCGAGCGTGCACGGTTCGGTTGGCGAGGTTGGTCAGTGCGGGAAGTAGCACCGTCGCCGACAGGCGGAGCAGCAAGCGGCCGAAGCCGAGGATGCTCGGGAGGAGGCCGACGAGGCCGCCCGCGAAGTCTGCTCCTACTTGCCGCCGGGCGTGGTCGGTGGCATACGGGTCGGCTCGCCGGTGGAGACCGTCGGCGTCGGGCGGGGAACACGGGTCGGCGTCGCGCGCGGCTCAGGCGCCCGCGTCGGCGAAACCGTCGGGGTCCGGCGCGAGGGAACAGTCGGCGTCACCCCCGACCAGCAAGTCGCCGCCGCACTCGGCACGCTCCCCGGCTGACTCGGCGCCACACTCGGCCTCACCGTCGGCGGAACACTCGGCGTGGCAACCGGCCGGCGGGTCGGCGCCACCGTCGGCGGAAGGGCCGGTGTGCGGCAGGTTGGCTCCGCAGTGGGCGGGAGCGTTGGGGATGGGACAGGCCGCGGCGTTTGTGCGGGGGTGGCGACGGTGGGTGTCGCGTCGGTCGGCGTTGCCTCAGTAGGTGGTGCCGCGGTCGGCGTTGCGACAGTTGGGGTTGCTGCGGTCGGGCCGCCCTGCGCTTGGGTGTTGCCGTTGTCGCGGGCCATTGCCGTGCCGGCGACCGCGACGCCGGCGACCGCCGCGGTGGCGATCCCGCCCAGGAGTATGCGGGTCATCCGCCGCTTCCGGCGTACCTCGTCCATTTGTTGCCCTCCGCACCTTTTCGATGTTCGGTCGGGCTCAAGGACGCACCGGCGTAGGTAAAAGGGTTCTTCAGCGAGTCGGCGTCGCGCCCCGCGACACCGTCGACGACGGCGTACCCACGGACACGGGCGTAGTCGGAGGTACACCGGTGGAACGTGCAGGCGTGCTCGGAGGTACGCCGGTGGGGCGTGCCGGCGTGCTGGCCGACGGCACGCTTGTGGGCCGCACGCCAGGCGGCATCGTCGGCGTCGGCATCGGCCTGGTCGGCATCGGCGACGTGCGCCCCGGCGTCGGAGCCGTCGAGGTCGTAGGACTCGGCCGAACCGTCACCGCCGGCCCCGGGTTCGCCGGCTGTGGTACGTCGTCACGCCCCCCACCAACGACGACCCCCGCCAGCAAGATCACCCCCGCCACCACGACGGACGCAGAACCGGCGGCAACCCGCCCGCGAGCCCGGCGCCGCCGCGCACCCGCAATCACCCGCGCCGGATCGAGCGGAGCAATCGAGTCGTCCGGCGCCAACGCGACCCGAAGCTCATCCTCAGCCGGCGTCCCAACCCTGTCGTTCATGCCCGCTCCCCCACGCCACTCAACTCACACGCGACCCCGAGCCCCTGCTCAGCCGGCGGCGGCGTCCCAAGCCTGTCGTTCATGCCCGCTCCCCAACGCCACTCAACTCACACGCGACCCGGAGCTCCTGCTCCACCGGCGTTCCGAGCTTGTCGTTCATGCTCGCTCCCCGACGCCGGTCAGTTCGGGCGCGGACCGGAGCTTCTCCAGGGCGCGCGCGTTCGCGCTCTTGACCGTCCCGACCGCCACCCCGAGTACGGCCGCGGTCTCGCGTTCGGTCAGGTCTTCGACGTACCGCAGTACGACGACAGCTCGCTCGCGCCGGCTCAGCGCGGCGAGCGCGGCTCCCATCGCGACCCGCCGCTGGATCCCGCCGCTCGGATCGGCCTCCGCCTCGAGAAGCAGATCGAGCTCCGCCGCGTCGCCGCTCGGCCGCTCGCGCCACAGGCGACGGCGCAACCACGAGAGATGCTGGTTGACCACGGCCTGCCGGACGTACGCGAACGGATCCGCCATCTCGATCCGGTCCCAGCGCAGGTACGCCTTCTCGAGCGCGGTCTGCACCAGGTCCTCCGCGAGCCCGGCGTCGCCGCACAGCATCCGCGCGAAGTGCACCAACCGCGCGGATCTGGCCAGCACGAATGCCGTGAAGTCGTCGTCACGACTCCCCGCTGCCGCCATGCGAGCTCCGTCCTGCTGCTGTCACCTCACAGGACGCTGAGCAGGAGCGAAAGGTTCTGCCGGTTCGGAGAATTGTGCGGCGCCGGTCAGCCGGGGCAGCTCGACGGTGTCGGCCGCCAACCGGACCCGATTGCGGCCCGCGGCCTTCGCGGCGTACATCGCGCGGTCGGCGCGCAGCAGCAGGTCGTCGACGCTCGCCCCGTCGTTCGGATACACGGCGACGCCGATGCTGACAGTCAGCTGGAAGGTGTCCGGATCCAGGTCGGGGTCGTCCAGTACGCCGGCACACATCGCGGCCAGCGGACTGTTGGCCACCGCGTTGCGGAGCCGATCCGCGGTCACCGTCGCCTCGTCGATCCCGGTGTCCGGCAGCGCGATCACGAACTCCTCGCCGCCGAACCGCCCGATCGCGTCCTTGGCCCGGATCGCGCTGCGCAGGATCGTCGCGACCGCGCGCAGAGCCTCGTCGCCGACCAGGTGGCCGTGCCGGTCGTTGACCTGCTTGAAGTGGTCGATGTCGATCAGCAGCACCGCGATCGACTCGTGCTGGTTCCGCGCGGTCCGCAGCATCTGCTCAGTCCGGCGGCGCCACCAGTCGACCCTGGTCAGGCTGGTCTTCGGGTCGGTCTGCGCCTCGGTCTCCAACTGCCCGAGAAGCAGCGCGCGCTGCGCGGTCAGCGTGATCGGGATCGCGACGAACGCGAACCACGGCGTGACCAGGCAGGCCGCCGCGAGCAGGCATCCGAGCGTCGCCGCGGTGGCGTCGGTGCACAGGTCGTCCAGGCCGCCGATCGTGTCACGGCGGTTGCTGCCCGGGACGATCAGCGAGATCGCCAGCCCGCACAGCAACGTGTCGGTCACGACGTACGCGAGGGCGCCGCCGGCCATCGAGACGACCAGGCCCAGACCGCTGTCGCCGGCCAGACCGCGCGCCGAGACGAAGACCGCGTGCGCGGCGCCGACGGCGAGAACGCAGACGGCTGTCGAGAAGGCCCAGCGGTACGGGATGCACTTGCCGGCGCGGATCCGCCACCAGATCCGCAGGAGTACGGCGACCAGGATCGCCAGCGCCGGATGCAGGACGAGCGCCGCGGCGATCATCCAGGCCGGGGCGAGGTCCTTGTGCAGCGCACCGCCGCGCCGCCGCCGGTTCTCCACCCGGCGCGCGCCCTCGACCGAGATCAGCGCCGAGACGGTGAGCGCGAACACCACGTCCAGCCCACGCCAGCCGGGGCGCTCGGTGAACGCGTGCACGGCGTACCCGATGGCGGCCAGGTCGACGAGCACGACGACGCAGAACGCCGGGACCGTCAGGGTCCAAAGCGCCCAGGACCGCATCGCCTGCCTACTCTGTGCAACCATCACCTCACACGGTACGACGAGTAGGCGTCAGCTCCCAATCGGTGACGGCGCGGCTGTGGATGACGACTTGAGAACGATCGCCGCCCGGCTCGGAGCCGTCCTGATTCAGCGCCTCCGGGCCGCGCCGAACAGGCCGCGGACGATCTCCCGGCCCGCCGTCCGCGCGAACTGCTTGAAGGCCGACGACCCGATGACCTGCTCGACCATCGACTTCTCCTGCTTCGCCGACCGCGGCCGCGGCGCTTCCTGCTGTCCGGCCTGCTCCTGCTGCTGCTTCTCGGCCTCGGCCTGCTGCGCACCGGCCTGCACCTTGGCCGCGAGGATCTCGTACGCCGACTCGCGGTCGACCGTCTGCGAGTACTTCGCGTTGTTCGCCGAGCCCTGCACCGTGGCCGTCATCTGGTCGGCGGAGGCCGGCGCCATCAGCGACTGCGGCGCGCGGAGCCGCGTCCACGCGACCGGAGTCGGCGCTCCCACCTCGTTCATCACGGTCACGATCGCCTCGCCGATCCCGAGCTGGGTCAGCACCTCGCCCAGGTCGTACGACGAACTCGGGAACGTCGACACCGTCGCCTTCAGCGCCTTCGCGTCGTTCGGCGTGTGGGCCCGCAGCTGGTGCTGGACCCGGGAACCGAGCTGCGCGAGGACGTCGTCCGGCACGTCCTTCGGCGTCTGCGTCACGAAGAACACGCCGACGCCCTTCGACCGGATCAGCCGCACGGTCTGCGCGATCGAGTCCAGGAACGCCTTCGACGCGTCGTTGAACAGCAGGTGCGCCTCGTCGAAGAAGAACACCAGCTTCGGCTTGTCCGAGTCGCCGACCTCGGGCAGGTCGTGGAACAGGTCCGCGAGCAGCCACATCAGGAACGTCGAGAACAGCGCCGGCCGGTCCTGCAGGTTCGGCAGCTCGAGCAGCGAGACGACGCCCTTGCCGTCGCGCTGCTGCAGGAGGTCCGCGGTGTCGAACTCAGGCTCGCCGAAGAACGCCTCGGCGCCCTGGTCGGCGAACCCGATCAGCGCCCGCAAGATCACGCCGGCAGTGGCGGCGGACAGACCGCCGAGCTCCTTCAGGTCGTCCTTGCCCTTCTCGGAGGTGAGGTGCTGGATGACCGACCGCAGATCCTTCAGGTCGAGCAGCGTCAGCCCGGCCTTGTCGGCGTAGTGGAAGATCAGCCCGAGCGACGATTCCTGTACGTCGTTGAGCCCGAGCACCTTGGACAGCAGCACCGGCCCGAACGACGTGATCGTGGCGCGGATCGGGATGCCGGTGCCCTGGCCGCCGAGCGCATAGAACTCGGTGGGGAACCCGGTCGCGGTCCACTCCTGGCCGATCGCCTTGGTCCGCGCCAGCAGCTTGTCGCCGCCCGCGCCCGGCTGCGAGATCCCGGACAGGTCGCCCTTCACGTCGGCCGCGAACACGGCCACGCCGGCCGCCGACAACTGCTCGGCCATCAGCTGCAGGGTCTTCGTCTTACCGGTACCGGTGGCACCCGCGACCAGGCCGTGCCGGTTCATCATCCCCAGCGGGATCCGGACCGCCGCCTCCGGATTCGGCTCGCCGTCCACCAGCAGCGCGCCCAACTCGAGCGCCGCCCCCTCGAACGCGTACCCCTGCTTGACGGTCTCCACGACGTCGGCTTTCTCGGCCATCTCAGCGTGCCTTTCCCCGGTTGCCTGAATCGAGCGGTGCGATACCCGGTCGAATGCTAGTCCCCGGCAGCCGGATCCGGCCGTGCACTACTCCGCCGCACTCCTCCGAAAGGCTGAAATCCGGCACCGGACTATTCCGGTGCCGTTCACAGGCTCCTCGCACGACCTGAGACCCCGCTAGACTCCGGGGGGTGATCTTCAAGCGTGTCGGGGACGACCGGCCGTACCCGGACCACGGGCTGCGGCCCAAGGACTGGTCTGCGCTGCCTCCACGGCAGGTGCGGCTGGACGAGCTCGTCACGACGAAGGGCACCCTGGACCTGACCGCCCTGCTGGACGAGGACTCGACCTTCTACGGCGACCTGTTCGCGCATGTCGTGGAGTGGAAGGGCGATCTCTACCTCGAGGACGGTCTGCACCGCGCGCTGCGCGCCGCGTTGCAGCAGCGTCAGGTCCTGCACGCACGGGTACTGGTAGTGGACTGACCGATGGCTGCCGCTCACGGGGGGTGGAGCACATGACAGCAATTCATCCGCAACCGCGACCGCACTCGCGGATCCGGTGGCGTACGCCGATCACGATGGTGATCCTGCTCGGAATCCTGGCCGGTGGCGGCTGGTGGGGCTGGAAGTCGCTGATGAGCTCCAGCGCCGAGCAGACCTGCACCGAGCAGAAGCTGACCAACAACCGCCTGCTCCCGAAGCAGGTGGTCCTGAACGTCTACAACGGCGGCGCCCGCGCGGGCTCGGCCGGCCGGGTGGCGGACGCGCTGAAGAAGCGCGGGTTCAACATCGACAGGATCGCGAACGAACCGAAGGGCGACAAGGTCGACGTCGTCGTACTGCGCGGCGCCGCGGCGAACGCGCCCGAGATGCTGCTGGTCGCCGGCCAGCTGAACCAGAAGGCCCAGCTGATCGCCGACGGCCGGACCGACCACAGCGTCGACCTGGTGATCGGCGCCGGCTTCGGCTCGGTCAAGCTCAAGGGCATCCCGTCGGTCGCTGTCCCGGCCGGCACCACGGTCTGCCTCCCCGTCGTCCCCACCCCCCAGCCCATCCCGTCCGGCCAGAACCCGAACTAGTGCTGTTCGCGGCCGCGTTCGCCGAACCAGCCGGCCAGGCGGCCGGCGCGGGACACGGCGCGCAGACGACGTACCGTCTGCTCGCGGACCGGGCTGGGTGCGACGACGAGCAGTGAGTCGGCGGCCCTCAGGACGGTACGGCGGTCCGGGACGAAGGCCCGCTCGCCGCGGATCACCAGCGAGACCGACACGCCCGCCGGCAGCCGGAGTTCACCGATCTCGACACCGGCCAGCCGCGACTCGCTCGGCACGTGCACCTGCAGCATGTCCGCGCCGAGCGACTCCAGCGGCGCGACGTCGATGTCCACCTCGGACGCCGCGTTCTCGTCGAGCACGTTGAGCCGCTTCGCCAGCCACGGCAACGACGGCCCCTGCAGCAGCGTGAACACCAGCACTAGTACGAACACGACATCAAAGATCCGCTGAGCCTGCGGAACGCCCTCGGCGAGCGGAATGGTCGCGAGCACGATCGGTACGGCGCCACGCAGCCCCGCCCACGAGATGAACGTCCGCTCTGCCCAGGGCAGCCGGAACGGCGCCGCCGAGATCGCCACCGACGCGAACCGCCCGACGACCGTCACCGCGATCCCGATCACCAGCGCGACCAGTACGTCGTTCAGCCGGAACCGCCCGGGCGATGCGAGCAGCCCGAGCATCACGAACAGCCCGATCTGTGCCAGCCAGGCGATCCCGTCGACGAACGACCGGGTCGCCATCCGGTGCGGCAACTCCGCGCGCCCGAGCACCAGCGAGGTCACGTACACCGCCGCGAAGCCGGAGACGTGCAGCAGCACGGAGCCCCCGGCGTACGAGATGAACGCCACCGAGAGCACCGCGAGCGGGTACAGCCCCGCCGACCCGAGCGCCATCCGCCGGATCAGTCCGACGCTCACCCACCCGATCAGCAACCCGAAGACCGCCCCGACGACCAACTCGTAGAGCACCAGACCGCTGAACCACAACACCCCTTTGTCGCCGACCTCGCCGGTGCTCACGAGGGTGACCAGCAACACGGTCGGGGCGTCGTTCAGACCGGACTCGGCCTCCAGCGCCCCGCGCAATCGCGGCCGGATCGGCACCCGTCTCAGCACCGAGAACACCGCCGCCGCATCCGTCGGCGACGTCACCGCGCCGAGCAGCACGGACAGCTGCCAGTCCATCCCGAGGACGAAGTGCGCCACACAGGCGACCACGCCGACGCTGACCGCCACGCCGACCGTGGCCAGCACGAGCCCGAGCGGCATCACCGGCCGTACTTCGTTCCACCGGGTGGTGAGACCGCCCTCGGTCAGGATCACCACGAGCGCCGCGAACCCGAGCGCGTGTGCCAGTTGCGCGTCCTCGAAGTGGATGTGCCCCGGCCCCGACTCGCCCAGCAGCAGGCCCATGCCGAGGTAGATCAGCAGCGACGGGAGCCCGATCCGGGCCGACAGCCGGATGGCCAGCACAGCGACCAGCAGGACCGCCGCCCCCGCCAGCAGGATCCGGTCGAGCTCCGCAACATCCATAGGGGCCCTCTCGCCGAGCGTCCCGAGTCAGGTCCAGAGAAGCGAAAACCCTGACGCATCACACAGCATCAGGGTCTCCGGCTCTCTCCCGCCCCGGAGGGCGGTATGGCGGTGGCGGAGGGATTTGAACCCTCGGACGGGGGTTGCCCGTCACGCGCTTTCGAGGCGCGCTCCTTCGGCCGCTCGGACACGCCACCGCCGAGGACAATATCAAGGTCTGTGGCCGATGAAGAAATCGCGCAGCCGGGCACCGGCCACGTCGGCCATCACGCCACCCACCACCTCGGGCCGGTGGTTCAGCCGGCGGTCCCGCACGACGTCCCACAACGACCCCACCGCGCCGGCCTTCTCGTCGTACGCCGCGAAGATCAGCCGCTCCAGCCGGGACAGCACGATCGCCCCCGCGCACATCGTGCACGGCTCCAGCGTCACCACCAGCGTGCAGCCGCTCAACCGCCATTCGCCGACGTGCCGGGCCGCCTCCCGGATCGCCAGTACCTCGGCGTGCGCGGTCGGGTCGCCCGTCGCCTCACGTTCGTTGTGACCGCGGCCGATGATCTCGCCGGTCTCGTCGACGACCAGCGCGCCGATCGGTACGTCGGGCAGCGCCCGCTCGCCCTCCTCGAGGGCCAGCGTCATCAGCCGGGACCACTCGCGCCGCAGCAGCGGGCTAGCCAACGGCTTCGATCGCGTCGTGGAACTGGTTGCCGAACCCCAGCGTCTCGGCGATCTCCTCGAGCATCTCCTCCGGCAGCAGGTCGACGTCGTCGCACAGCGCACCGAGATCCATCGCGGTCATCCCCAGATCGGCGACGATCGTGAGATCCCCGGCGGGCACAACCTCGTCGTCGTCATCGGCCAACGGGATGTCGAGCTCGTCGACGACCTGCCGGGCCAGCGGCCACTCGGTCGCCGCGGTCACGTCGGAGATCAGCAGCCGCGCACGGCCGCCGAACACCCGGACCAGCACGAAGAAGTCCTCGTCCACCGAGACCATGCCGAGCACGCCGGACTCGCCCGGGTACCGGCGGAGCGCGGAGACCAGCGCGGACAGGTCGGGCTCACCACGCAGCACCAGCGGCGTGACGGTCCAGTGCCCGTCCTCGATGTAGGCAGCGACCGCGAAGTCGAGGTCGGTGGTCATCGGCCCTGCCGTGGCATCAGACACCCGCTCATCGTCGCAGACTCCGGCTGCCCACGGGAGATTCCGGATGTCCAGGCCATCACGATTGCGTCTCTTCCGCCGCCGCGAGCACCCATCGGCGCAGGCCGGCCGATTGTGATGGCCTGGAGATCCGCATCAGTGGTGGTACGTCGCCCTGCGCATCGCCTCGCGCAGCTGCCGCACGCGCGCCCGCCGCGGCGCGATCCGGTCGCGCAGCGCCCGCGCCTCGTCCCGCTCGCGCAGGAAGGCGGCGCGGCGGCGCAGGCGGTCCAGCTGCTCAGGGGTCTTCTCGGTCATGGGGCCTCCCGTCCTGGACTGAGGAGCGCAGGGAGCGCAGCGACCGGAGCGACGAGGGAAGGACGGGAGTTCCAGCCCCATGACCCGCCGCGACGGAGTCGCGGCATATGTACTGTCATCGGCACACTCCCTGGCGGGCGATCAGGGCAGAATCCGGTGTCCAAAGAAGAGGACACAGTTCAAGTCTGGCAGCGAGCGCGCTTTCCCGCGCCGAATCGCCGACGGTACCGTTCGGCGTTATGCAGATCCTCGTCGTGGACCACCCGCTCGTCGCCCACAAGCTCACCGCGCTGCGCGACGAGCAGACGGACTCACCCACGTTCCGCCGGCTGACCGAGGAGCTCGTCACGCTGCTCGCCTACGAGGCCACCCGGAACGTGCGCACCGGTCCGGTCACGGTTCAGACCCCGGTCGCGCAGGCGCAGGGCGTGAAACTCGCCGCGCCGAAGCCGCTGGTCGTCCCGATCCTGCGCGCCGGCCTCGGGATGCTCGAGGGCATGACCCGGCTGCTGCCGACCGCCGAGGTCGGCTTCCTCGGCATGGTGCGCAACGAGGAGACGCTGACCGCGTCGACGTACGCCGAACGCCTCCCGGAGGACCTGTCCGGGCGGCAGTGCTACGTGCTCGACCCGATGCTGGCCACCGGCGGGACCCTGGCCGCAGCCGTCCAGTTCCTGGTCGATCGCGGCGCCGATCACATCACCGCCATCTGCTTGCTCGCAGCCCCCGAAGGCGTCGAGCGCGTGGAGCGTGAGCTGACCAACCTCGGCGTACCGTGCAACCTCGTGATCGCGGGCATGGACTCACACCTGAACGAGAAGGGCTACATCGTCCCCGGTCTGGGCGACGCCGGAGACAGGCTGTACGGCGTCGCGCAGTAGGACGCTCAGTAGGACGCTCAGACGAGGGTGTCGCGGTAGAACAGGTTGACGCGGCGGTCGCCGGTGACGCCTGACGCGAAGCCGAAGCACAGGCGCGGCCGGCCCTGCGGGGTGACCTGCACGCCGACGCCCTCGGCCTCGCGGTAGACCAGGTCGGCGCCGTCCAGGATCTTCACGGACTCGACGATCTCGCCCTTGTTCAGGTCGTACGTCCACAGCTTCGACGTCGCCAGGGCGGGGTCGAACGTGCCGGAGTACGCCTCGCCCTCCCAGAGATAGACGTACGACCCGTACAGCGCCCAGCCCTGGAAGTCGATGCCTGCCGTCATCGCGGGCTGTTTGAACGACGCGAGCACCCGCGAGAAGTCCCCGGCGCGCGCCGCGGCGAGTGAGTACACGTTGATGTGGAAGCCGTCGGCCAGGGTGTGCCGGATCCCGATCCGCCCGTGCTGCTGATCCACCGACGGCGTGAACACGGCCCCGTCCGCCACGGGCTTCCAACTCCGCAATCCCGGCGAGTCCTTCGTCAGCGTCGCGCCCTCCTGCCAGCGGAAACGGGCGATCTGCCGGCCGCGGGCATTTGCCGTGTCCACGTCGGTCTCGGTCCACAGGTACGTCGTACGCCCGACAGCCTCGGCCCCGATCGACACCGCGTGACCGAACCCGCTCAGGTACATGTGCCCGACGACGTCACCGGCCGGCGTGAGCTGCGTCAGCGTCAGGTCCCCGCTGCTACTCGGCGAACCCGACCGCAACTGACCGGTGAACAACCGCTGGTTGAAGTTGTCGAAGGCAATCGACTGCATGACCGTCACATCGGCCGGCGGCTTGCTGCGGAACACCTCGCCGCCGGACCCGTCGAGCACGAACCGCCGCGTCGGCGGCAACACACACGCCTCGGCGGCAGCCGGCCGTCCGAGGCTCCCAGCGACAACGACCGCACCGGCACCAGCAAGCAACCCACGACGGGAGATTTTGTCCATAACGCCCGACCGTAAGCGACCTACCGCGAACTGTCAGTACTTCGCACGAGATTTTCTGTTAAAACCTCATGGGACGGTGTTAAAACGCGTAGGGGTACGGCGACCAGTCGGCGGGGCGCTTCTCCAGGAACGAGTCGCGGCCTTCGGCGGCCTCGTCGGTGCCATAGGCGAGCCGGGTCGCCTCACCCGCGAACAACTGCTGCCCGACCAGCCCGTCGTCAATCAGGTTGAACGCGTACTTCAGCATCCGCTGCGCGGTCGGCGACTTCGCGCAGATCTTCCGGCCCCACTCCAAAGCAGTAGCCTCGAGCTCGGCGTGCGGGACGACCTTGTTCACCATGCCCATCCGGTACGCGTCCTCGGCGGAGTACTCGTCACCGAGGAAGAAGATCTCCCGCGCGAACTTCTGCCCCACCTGCCGGGCCAGGTAGGCCGACCCGAACCCGCCGTCGAACGACGCGACATCGGCGTCGGTCTGCTTGAACCGCGCGTGCTCCGCGGACGCCAGCGTCAGGTCCGCGACGACATGCAGGCTGTGGCCACCACCCGCGGCCCAACCCGGCACGACGCAGATCACCACCTTCGACATGAACCGGATCAGCCGTTGTACTTCGAGGATGTGCAGCCGGCCGGCCCGCGCCGGGTCGATGCTGTCGGCCGTCGTACCCTCGGCGTACTTGTACCCGTCCTTGCCCCGGATCCGCTGGTCGCCGCCGGAGCAGAACGCCCACCCGCCGTCCTTCGGCGACGGACCGTTGCCGGTCAGCAGCACGCACCCGACGTCGGTCGACATCCGCGCGTGGTCGAGCACCCGGTACAGCTCGTCGACGGTCTGCGGCCGGAACGCGTTGCGCACCTCGGGCCGGTCGAACGCGATCCGCACCACACCGGCGTCGACCGCACGGTGGTAGGTGATGTCGGTCAGCTCGAAGCCGTCCACCGGCTTCCAGGCCGACGCGTCGAAGATCTCGGAGACAGTCACGGCCCGAGCATATTTCAGCGCTTGGCGGTGCTCTCCCGCAGTACTACTTCAGCCTTGAACGTTTCGGTCGTCGGGTCGCCGCCGTCGATCGCGAGCTCCAGCGCGCGGCGGCCCATCTGCTCCAGCGGCAGCCGTACTGTCGTCAGCCCCGGCCACACGTCCCGCAGCGTCGCGATGTCGTCGAACCCGGCCACACCGAGCTCCGCCGGTACGTCGACACCGCGCGCACGCAACGCGGACATCGCGCCGACGGCCATCACGTCGTTCACCGCGAACACGCAGTCCACGTCGGTCTTGCGGTCGAGCAGTTGCTCCGCGGCGGCGTACCCACCGTCGCGGGTGAACTCGCCGGCCTCGACCGCCACCGGCTGCAGCCCTGCCTCGTCCAGCCCGGCGACGAAACCGTCCCGCCGGTCGCGCGCGGTCGCGAGACTCTCGGGACCACCCAGTACGGCGAACTTGCGGTAGCCGAGCCCGACCAGCTCACGTGCCAGGTCCGCCGACCCGGCCCGGTTGTCCGGCTCGACCGTGTGTGCCGGCATCCCGGACTGACTGACGAGCGCCAGCCCCGCGCCGGAGTTGAGGAAGGTCTGCACCTCGGTCGCCGTCCGTGCCAGCGTTTCCGCGTCGGTGCGGCGGCTGCCGATCATCACCGCGGCGCGGGCCCGCTGCGCCCGCAACGACGACAGGTAAGCGATCTCGCGGTCGGAGTCGCGGAACGTGCTGGCCATCATCACCAGCAGCCGGCGCTCGTCCGCGGCGCGCATCACGCCGTTCGCGATCGCGGCGAAGTACGGGTCCTCGATGTCGTGCACGAGGATGCCGACCACGTTCGTCGACGACTTGGCCAGCGCCTGGGCCTGCGCGTTCGGCGTGTAGCCGAGCTCGTCGGCCGCGGCCTTGACCCGTTCCTGCAGTTCCGGACGGGGGATCCGGTCCCCGCCGTTCAGCACGCGGGAGGCGGTCGCGACCGACACGCCCGCACGCTGCGCCACGTCCAGCAATGTCACCGGTGCTCGCAGATTCATGGCCTACCCAACCTTTCGTCCCCCCGGGGCGGTGGCGGTCACCCTACCGAACCACCAGACCTGGTGCTGTTCTCACGCTGAGTATCGGGCAGGTCGCTGCCAATCTCGGCAGAACCTGGCGTTGCGGCGCGGGAGTGACTAGCCTTCCCAGCCATGAGGACCGTCCGCGCCAGGGTGACGATCCTGGTCTCGTCCGCCGTGCTCAGCCTGACGACCCTCACCGGTCCCGCACTGGCTGCCCCGATCCCGGACGGGTCCGGTACGCCGGCCCCGGCAGCTCCCAGTGTGCCGCAGCACGTCGACGCGCGCACCCGGAGTACCCAGCCGGTCTACGACTACGCGAATGCGATCCGTGAGTCGGTGTACGTCGACACCACGATGGACACCGACTCCGACGGCGAGGACGACGTGGTCGCGGTCGACATCGTCCGGCCCAGCGAGACCGCCCTCACCGGCACGAAGATCCCGGTCATCATGGACGCCTCGCCGTACTACTCCTGCTGCGGACGCGGGAACGAGAACGAGAAGAAGACCTACGACGCCGACGGCGCGATCCAGAAGATGCCGCTGTTCTACGACAACTACTTCGTCCCGCGCGGCTACGCGATGGTCGGCGTGGACATCCTCGGCACCGGCCGGTCCACGGGCTGCGGTGACGTCGGCGGCCGCGACGAGATCCAGTCGGTCGTCGACGTGATCGACTGGCTGAACGGCCGCAACACCGCGCACACCGCCGACGGCGATCCGGTGAAGGCGACCTGGACCACCGGCGCGGTCGGCATGATCGGCAAGTCGTACGACGGCACGCTCGCGAACGGCGTCGCCGCGACCGGTGTCAAGGGCCTGAAGACGATCGTGCCGATCTCGGCGATCTCCTCGTGGTACGACTACACCCGCTCCGGCGGCGTACCGTACTCCGACGACTACATGCCCTGGCTCGGCGGGTACGTCGGCCACGACAGCCCCGCGTGCGACGAGGTCCGCGGCGAGCTGGGCGACAACGACGACGACGAGACCGGTGACTACACGTCGTTCTGGGCCGAGCGCGACTACACCAAGAACGCGTCCAAGGTGAAGGCGTCGGTCTTCATGACGCACGGGCTCAGCGACTACAACGTGCAGACCAACCACTTCTCGCAGTGGTGGTCGGCGCTGTCGCGCAACAACGTTCCGCGCAAGCTGTGGCTCGGGCTCGAGGACCACGTGGACCCGTTCGAGTTCCGCCGCGACGAGTGGGTGGACGAGCTGCACAAGTGGTTCGACTACTGGCTGCAGGGCCTGCAGAACGGCGTGATGAAGGAGCCGGCGGTCTCGATCGAGACGACCCCGGACGTGTGGCGCAACTACCGCACCTGGCCGGCCGTGAACCGTCCGGTGCCGGTGCCGCTGTCCGCCGGCAAACTAGGTGCCGCAGGCAAGGGTACGGTCACCGTCACCGACGATCCGGACCTGAGCGAGGACGACATCGTCGCGGATCCGAACGAGGTGATCGCGGGGCGGCAGATGTTCCTGTCCGCACCACTGACCGCGCCCCTGCGGGTCAGCGGTACGCCGTCGGTCACGCTGCGGATCAAGTCCGACTCGACGACGACTCCGGTGACGGCACGGCTGATCGAGTACGGCGAAGCGGATCGGTACTCCGGCATCCGCCGTACCGACCAAAGCACCTGCGAAGGCTCGAGCACCGACTACGACGACAGTTGCTACTACACCGTCACGAAGCTCACCACGCCGAGCGATCACGGCATCGTCAGCCGCGGCTGGATCGACGCCGCCCACAGCAAGTCGCTCTCGAAGCCGACCCCGCTGACCCCCGGCACGTGGACCACCGTCACCGTCCCTCTCCGCGCCCAGGACCAGATCATCCCCAAGGGCCGTGTCGTAGGCCTGGCGATCACCCTCTCCGACACCGAGTGGACCACCCCCAACGACACCGGCGCCACGATCGACATCGACCTCTCCGCCAGCCACCTGAACCTCCCCCTCACCGGCGCCCACCTAACAGCCCCCACCAAACCCACCCCGATCCACGTCCAAATCACCACCCCCACCCAACGCCCCAACCTCCACGACCCCAAGAACTAACCCCCTCCCCGAGTCGTGAAATTCGGCTGACGACACGCCGGTCCCGAGAGCCGCGATCCACGACTCACGAAATCGGGTGACAGCCAATCGCCACGAGTCGGCGGGGCTGTGGATAAGTCGCGTTGTCGGGGTGGGGGAATGGGGAGAATGGGTGGGTGTTGTTGACGGTGGCGCAGGCGCGCGACTTGGGGATCTCGCGGGGCGTGCTGCGCGGCGCGCGGTACCAGCGCGTGCTGGGGCCCGTGTACGCCGAGGCGCACGTCGCGGTCACGCCGCAACTGCTGGCCGAGGCCGCGTTGGTACTGGCGCCCGGTGCGGCGGTCAGTCACCACACCGCGTTGAGTCTGTGGACCGGTGACCGCCGTGTCGGCGACGGCGTCGTCCATGTGACCGTCGAGCGCGATCCGCACCGGGTCCTGCCACGCGTGACCGGCCTGCGCGTCCACGAAGTACAACACCTCGACCGGGTACTGCGGGAAGGCTTGCCTCTCACCTCGCCCGAGCGCACATTTCTCGATCTGGCGCCGTACCTCGATCTGACCGAGCTGGTCACCGCGGGAGATTCACTGGTACGTCGTACGTACACGCAGCCGGAGCACCTGATCGAGCTGACGACCTCGGCGCTCGGCATCCGCCACGTTCGGCTGGCCCGCGAGGCAGCCGGCCTGGTGCGCAGCGGCGTGGACTCGCCGATGGAGACCCGCCTGCGCCTGCTCCTGGTCCTCGCCGGACTCCCGGAGCCGGTGGTCGGCTACATCGTGAACGACTCCGCCGGCGGCTGGCTGGCGAACCCCGACCTGGCGTACCCCGACGTCAAGCACGCGATCGAGTACGACGGCGAGCATCATCTCGTGAATGCGCGCCAATGGCGACTGGACATCCGGCGCCGTGAAAACCTGGAACGCGAAGGCTGGCTGGTCCGCGTCATCACCGCACACGACCTCCTCCAATCCCCCCAAACAGTCGTGGCCCGCATCGCCGAGGACCTCCGCACCCTCCACCACCCCCAACTCGCCGCCTGACCTCCCGCCGACTCGTGGCGATTGGTTACGACCCCCATCGCCGAGTCGTGGATTTCGGCCGAAAATCAGCGCATTTTGCAGCCGATATCCACGACTCGGGGGGTTAGTTGCTTTCGGCTATGAAGTGGATTGGGTCGCCGGCGGCTAGGTCTTTGACGCCGGCGGTGGAGAGGGCTCCTAGGAGGAGGGATCTGCGGTGGGCGGCGAAGGTCAGGACGTGGGCGACCATGCCGCCGTAGGTGAAGACCCGGGGTGGTTCGCAGGTGGTGTCCACGAAGGATTCGTCGAAGCGGCCGTTCTCGTTGAGTTGGTTGACCAGGGCAACGAAGCGGGCGCCGGCGTCGGCGTGGCGGGTTCGGAGTTCGGGGATCGGGGTGTCGACCTGATCGCCGTACTCCGGGACCTGGAACGGGCGGTCCTCGACCGAGGACAGCCACATCTCCTCCTGCCAGACCAGCCGGTCGAGGAGGTAGCGGATCGAGATGTCGTCGTCGATGCCCTCGACGGACAGCTCGATCGGCCGGTCCAGGGTGGCGGCGTCCAGGCGGGCGCCGCGTTCGATCAGCTCGCCGGTCAGCCACACGTGGTGCTCGACCATCCTGACAAGTACGTCCATGCCTCTCACCTTTCGACGGGCCGGCAGCCGAAGTCCGGCCGGCGGCTGGAAATGCACCCCGCTCGGCGCCGCAAGGAAGAACATCCGCGACGTCTCCCGCCGCCACTCCCGCGGCGGCATCCCGTACGCCCGGGCGAACGCGCGCGTGAACGCCTCGTTCGACCCGTACCCGGCCTCGACGGCAACATCGAGTACGGCGACCTGCGAAGTCAGCAAGCGGTACGCCGCCCGCTCCAGCAGCACGCGCCGCCGGAACGCGAACGGCGACTCCCCCGCCGCCGCCCCGATCACCCGGTCGAAGTGGAAACGCGACAGATGCACGCGCCCGGCCAGCCCGGCGCCGGACACCGGGTCGCACGGCCCGCTCAGCCCGGCCGCGACCACCGCCACGAATTCCTCGAACACGTCCGTCATGCCCACCACTGTGCCCCCACCCGCCCGCGCCGGCTTGATCGACATTGCTGACTGGTTAGCGGAGTACTCCGCAATGTGTAGTAGTGTGCGCGGAACGCCGGTCGAGGAGGTTGTGGTGGACACGAGTCAGCTGCTGAAGGGCGTGCTGGACCTCGCGGTGCTGGCCGTACTGCGGGACGCCGACGGGTACGGGTACGACGTTCTGCGCCGGTTGCGCGCCGCTGGGCTGGAGGACGTCGCGGACGCCTCCGTGTACGGCACGCTCCGGCGGCTGTTCCAGGCCGGCGCGCTGACGTCGTACGTGCAACCGAGCGAGGAAGGGCCGCACCGGAAGTACTACGGGCTGAACAAGACCGGCCATGAGCTGCTCAGCCGCTCCACCGAGACCTGGAACCACTTCGCCGGCACCATGTCGGTGCTGCTGGTGCAGAAGGAGGCCGCGTGAACAGCGACGCGGCGGCGATCTATCTCGGACAGCTGCGGACCGAGCTCAGCGACCTGCCACCGGGCGAGCTGGAGGACGTGCTGCAGGACGTCAGCGGTCATCTCACCGAGGTGGCGGCCGAGTTCGGGCGCGCGCCGACCAGCACCGATCTGCAGGAGCGTCTCGGCACCCCGCGGCAGTACGCCGACCAGCTGCGCACCGCGGCCGGGTATCCGCCACGCACCGATCCGGCCACGCAACTCGGCAAGGACGACCTGGACGACGTGGACGACATCGACGCCGGCTGGAACGCGCTGCGCTGGGGCCTGATCGCGGCCACCGTCGGCCCGTTCTTCGTCGCGGTCGCGATCTTCGCGTGGTCGCGCAGCGAGACGTCGTTCTTCGGGCTGCTCGGGTTCGGTGTGCTGTTCGTCGCGGCGTTCTTCGGCGTACTGGCGTTGCGTGGCCACCACCCGCGGATCGTCCTGCAGACCCCGCAGGGCGCCCGCGCCGCGACCGCGATCCGGGGCTGGATCGACCAGATCCCGCCGAACATCCGGCACGAACTGGTGACGATCGGCCAGCCGATCTGGTGGGTGGCGCGCGGGATGATCGGCGCGGGTGGGTTCTTCGCACTGTTCGGCGCGCCGGCGGTGACCGTGGTCGGGGCGCTGGCGGGCGCCGCGATCTCGATCTGGATCGGCCGGCGGACCCAGCAGGACGGTCGCTGGCTGTGGTACGTCGTACCGCTGAACGTGGTCGCCGCGATCGCGGTGCCGGCGTTCCTCGCGGCGGCGTACATGGGCACGTCGTTCGGGTTCCTCGACACCTACGGTGCGCGCCACGGCAGCGCCTCGCGGTACAACCCGCCGGACGACGGGCTGCGGCTGAACGGGTCGCCGGTCACGAACGTCTACCCGTTCGATGCCCAGGGCAAGCAGGTCGAGGTCCGGTTGTACGACCAGAACGGCAACCCGATCGACCTGGAGCTGCAGGACTGCGCGGCCACCTACGGGCAGACGCGCCGCGAGGGCACGAGCAACCTGTTCCCGCAGGCCGTGATCGTCCCGGACGAGAACGGCGTCGTCACGGATGAGCAGAACTGCACGGACACCACGAAGCCGCCGTTCGCCCCACCGCCCGCATCGACAGCCCGCCCGACAGCCCCGACGCCGACCCCGACGCCGGTCAAGCCGTCAACCCCGGGCGTGACCCCGACCGTCAAGCCGACGCGCTAGCCGCAGCCACCCGGCGGTACGTATACCCGAGCCGCTCGTAGACCGCGATCGCCGCCGCGTTGCTGCGGTCAACCATCAACGCGGCCCGCCCGTGGCGCTTCACCAGCTCGGCCGTCACGAAAGCGCACACCTGCCGCGACAATCCCTTGCCCCGGGCAACGGGATGTGTCGCCACCCCGGCCAGGAATCCGGTCCCCGGTGCGCTCCACGCATCCGCCGCGACACTCAGCAGCTCACCACGATCGCCGGTCACCGCAGCCCATCGCCGTACGCCGGGATGCCCGGGCCACGCGTACGACGTGGGCGAGGCCCCGCGCAGCAACGCTTCCACGCCGGCGTCCCCGTCCAGCCAGGCCGCGGTCGTGGTCACGTCCGGAACCCTGTCCACGTCCATCCATCCGAAGGCGGCCGAGAACGTCAGCCCCGGCACCCGGTCCGCCAGCTCACGAATCAGGCCCTCGTCCCCGAACGGCCGGTACGACGGCCCGACCTCTGCCAGTGCGCCGGCCACCAACCGCGCCGCGTCGTCGACGGGCCCGACGACGGCGAGCCGGTCGTGCTTCGACACGTTCGGCGACGCCACGGCCACCGCATCCCCGCCGTACCAGCCCCGCACACCGGCCGCGAACCCCTGCGCCGCCCACCCGACGATCGAGTCGCCCCCACTCACCAGCTGAAGCTCAGCCGGCGTCTTGATCTCCCGCACAGACCAAACCGTATGTCACGCGCCTGACAAGTCAGCCACCACCCGCGCCCCCGTCGAGGGCTAGGAGGCGGCGCGCTGGACGGCGTACGGGACCAGGTGGCGATACCCGCGGACGGCGACGCGGCGGAGGCGGTGGACGTCGTACGCCGGGTGACCGTCGAGCGCAGCCGCCAGCTCGCGATCCGCGAGCACCCTGCCGGGCTTGCATTCGGTGGTGAGACGGGCGGCGAGGTTGACCACTTCGCCGTACACGTCGCCGAGCCGGATCAGGATCGTGCCGTACGCAAGCCCGATCCGCAGCTCCGGCAGGTCCTCGTCCGCGGTCACCGCGTCCTGCAGCGCGAGCGCCACCGCGGCACCCTGGGCGGCGGTGTCGGTCACGAACAGCACCTCGTCGCCCATCGACTTGATCACCCGGCCGCCGTTCAGCGCGACCACGTCGGCCGCCATCCCCTCGAACCGCTCGATCAGCTGCCCGAGCTCGGCCTCGGTCAACCGCCGGGTCAGGCGGGTGTAGCTGACGATGTCCGCGAACCCGACCGCCCGGACGCCGCGTGCGAGCTCGTCCGAACCGGCCATCGCACGTCCGGCGGCCGCGGCGAGATGCCGGCGCCAGACATAGGTCTGCAGCCGCTCCATCGCGGGCAGCAACAGCCCCGCGACCTCGATCGCCTCGTCCGGGGACAGCTTCGTGCCACCGAGGAAGTCCAGGAACATCGCCGACTGCCACGACGCCAGTCGCGACTGGGTCTGGCCAAGCTTGCGCGCCAGCGACGACTCCACGTCGGGCTCGATGAACCCGTCGTCCTCGAGGGCCGCGACCAGCCGCAGTGCCTCGACGTCGTCGTCGGTGAACGCCACCTCGTCGTCCGGAACCGTCGCGAACCCGAGCGCGTGCCACATCCGCTCGGCGCGCTCGATCGCGATCCCGGCCCGCTCCGACACCTGCACCCGGGTGAACTTCCGCTCGCCGCCGAGCAGGGTGCGCTCGAACTCGCGCTGCACTCCGGCGAGATCAGGGTCAGGAGCCACCGCGGCGCTCGGCAATGGTGGCGTCGATGGCGTCCCGGAACGCGGGCAGCCGCCGGGTCAGGTCGTCGAACTTCTCCCGGGTGAAGTGCAGCAGCTGCAGCCGCGACTTCGCGGTGACGGTTGCCGTTCGCAACGTGTTCTTCCGGACCGCGACCTCGCCGGCGATGTCACCCGGTCCGAGCTCGGCGATCTCCTCGCCCTTCTCCCGGACCGCCGCGGTACCGCTGAGAATCAGGTACGCCGCGTCCGGCGGCGTCTGCTCGAGGATCAGCGACCAGCCGGCCGGCACCGAGACCTCCTCGCCGGCCCGGAAGATGTCGCGGATGTCCCGCCCGGACAGATCCGCGAACAGCGGCAGGTCCCGCGGGGACGTTCTACCCAGTGCCACGTCGATCCTCCTCGTCGGCCCTGCTCGGCACGGCGCCCGCCGGGCCTCCGGCGATCAGCCGATGTTTCCAGTCGGTAACTCTAGCGGCTGGACACCGCCGGGGTCATCCGGTGGCCGAAAATCGGCGGTTCCACTGCGTTCGGGTCATCGGTTGCCCAGTGCACGTAGCCGTCCGGGCGGACCAGGATCCGGGCCGCCGGCAACTCCCCGTCCTGCGCTGCATCGAGCCGCACGTGCCGTCCGTCGCGCAGTCGCTCCGCCACCGTCGTACCGTCCCGCAGCGTCAGGTCAGGCATCCGGTGGCCCGTCAACCGATGGTCACGGCCGGCGTAGGCGAGTCCGATACCGGAAATCGCGCCGGCCAGTCGGCGATTCGCCTCCGGTACGCCGAGCAGGTCGACGAACGTCTCGCGCAAGCACGCGACATCGTCGTCGGGCACCATCAGCACGCCCTGGGCCCGGGTGTTCGCGAGTACGGCGCTGCCGGCCGGGTGCCGCTCGTCGTGGTAGCTGTCCAGCAACTCTTCCGGTGCGTCACCGCGCACGACCGCGCCGAGCTTCCAGCCGAGATTGAACGCGTCCTGCAGCCCGAGGTTCATCCCCTGCCCGCCGGTCGGGGAGTGGATGTGCGCCGCGTCGCCGGCCACGAACACCCGGCCGGCCCGATACCGGTCGGCCTGGCGGGCGGCATCGGTGAAGCGCGAGGCGTGGCGGAGTTCGCGCAGTACGACGTCAGCGCCGTACCAGGCGTGCAGCGCAGCCGCGACCTCGTCGTGCGTGACGGGCTGGTCCTTCGGGAGGTTCTGTTGCTCGGGGCCCGTGAACAGCGCACGGTGTACGCCGTCCTCGAGCGGGAGCATCGTCATCACGGCGCCGTCCCGCGGTACGAGCGACGGCAGTTGCCAGTCCGGTTCGACGCCGGTGATGACCAGGTCCGCGACGACCGCAGTGAAACGCCCGTCCCGCCCCGGGAATCCGATCCCGGTCAGGCGCCGGACCGCACTGCGGGCGCCGTCGCAGCCGACGACCCAGTCCGCGCGGATCGACGTACCGTCTCCGAATGTCGCGTCGACGCCCGTCGCGTCCTGTTCGAGACCCGTGAGCTCGACACCACGCCGTACGACGACACCTCGGCCGGCGAGGTGATCTTCGAGGCGCTGCTCTATGCGCAGCTGCGGAATCCCCAACTGGTAAGGGAATCGAGTGTCGAGCGCGGTGTAGTCGAGCGGGATCGGCAGGCCGGCGAAATGGCCCGCGGGGAGTTGCGGCGCATTGTCGGGCAGACCGTCCAGCAGGCCGCGTGAGTGCAGGATCTCCACCGAGCGCGGTTGCAGCGTGAGGGCCTTCGACTGGCCGTCCCGCTTCGTCGCCTTGTCGACAATCAGAACGTCTGCACCGGCGAGGTTCAGCTCGGACGCCAGCAGCAGGCCGGTCGGGCCGGCGCCCACGACGAGGACGGTCATGCGAGGAGCTCGTTCTGGCGGGAGTAGATCATCATGAAGCCGTACAGCAGCACGAACAGCACGATCCACTGGACGGTTGTCACGCCGGGGACGGCGTCGAGCGGGAGCGCGTATGCGATGACGACGCGGACGACCGCGTCGAATACTAGTCCGACGCCCCAGACGACGGTGATCAGCTGGATGCCGTGCCGGAAGCGTGGTTCGCGATCCCATCGGCTCGCCCACACCTCGCCGCCGCCCTTGCCCCGCTTGGCCTCCGCGATGCCGCGGCCGATCGCGAGCAGCAGAGGTTTGCCCAGGGCAACGGTCCCGAGCATCCACAGGCCGCACAGCGCGGTGATCACGCCGTCCTTCGCGAGCAGCATCCGCGGACTGTGCATCGCCAGCGACGCAATCGTCCCGACCGCCAGCGCAACGATCATGAACACCGCCATCCAGTCGGCCTTACGCCCCCGGACGATCGAGTACGCCGTCCGCAGCACCGGAATCACCGACCCGGCGAGCGTCGCACCCACCACCCCGACCCCCGCCTGCCGCAACCCGTAGAAGATCAGCAAAGGCAGCACCAGATCAACCACCACCGGCCCCAACACCGCCCCCCACCGAGCCCTCGGCTTCACTGCACCCACCCCGGAACTGTCGGCCACGCCGCGCACCTCAGCGCGGTTCGCCTCGGCGCGGTCGGGACCGGCGGTGCGTGCCTCAGTGTGATCCGCTTCGGTGCGCTTCTCGCCGGTGGCGTTGGGCGGGTCGTCCGCGCTGTTGCTGTTGAACGCGGTGGCGTGGGGGTTGGCGCTGGGGCGTGTTGGGCGGTTCATCGGTTGATCCGGGTGGCTCGGTGGAAGATTTCGACGAGTTCTTCGGCGTACTGGGCCGGGTCGGCTCCGGCGATCAGGCGGCCGGCCGAGGCGTCGATCGCCGCGCGGACCGTGTACGCCATCAGCATCGTGTCGAATCGGCGGAAGACCCCCGTCCGCTGTCCCTCCTCGAACAGGACCGCCAGCCGCGCGACCGCGGCGTCGGCCTCCTCGGTCGGCACCGGCGCGCCGCCGTACACGATCTGCTGCACCGCCCGCACGTGGTCCGGCCGCTCCGCGATGAACTCAACGTTCGACCGGATGTACGCCGCCAGCTTCCCGTCGGGCCGCGGCGCCGCGTCGATCGCGGGCCGCATCCGCGCCGCCGCATCGGTGGTGATCCGGCGCAGGACCTCGGCGAGCAACTCGTCCTTGGTCGTGAAGTGGTACGAGATCAGCCGCTTGCTGCTCAACCCGGCCGCCTCGCAGATCGCGTCGTACGACGTCGCGCCGTAACCGCGCCGGGCGAGCACGGTGATCGTGGCGGCGACGATCTGGTCGCGCCGCGCCGCGGTACTCCGGGTCCGGTCACCGTCCTGTTTTATCCGCATGAGTAAACATTATCCGCCTGGATAACGAAACGTCAACCCCACGACCCGTTGACCCGGCCGACCGCGGCGCCGTACCGTGACGGAAATCGATTTCTCGCCACCAGTGCTCCACCCGCCCGAGGAGACCCCGATGCGGAACCGATGGTTGTTGGTCCTCCCTGCCCTGATCGCGGCCGCGTCCGCGGTGCCCGCCGGCCGCGCGGCCCCGGCACAATCACAGGCCCCGGTACAGGCCCCGGTACAGGCGCAGGCTCCGGCACAGGCGCAGGCTCCGGCACAGGCACAGGCTCCGGCACAGGCACAGGACCCGGCGCAGGTGCAGGCAGTGTCATCACCTGACCGCGTCGCTCAGGCCGCCGTACCGTCCCCCGTCGACCGTGTCGCCAAGTTGACCGGGCCGGAGTCGATCAACGACACCGAGGCGCGGTTCGGGCTGAAGGCGACCGACCTCGGCATCCTCTGGGACAACGGCTCCGGGGAGATCCTGAGCGCGTTCGGTGACAGCTACGGCAGCGGCTGGACCGGGCCGGGTGGCGGCGCCGGCGACCAGGCGACGATCGACTGGCGGTGCAACCTGCTGCTCCGCAGCAAGGATCGCAACCTGGCCGACGGTATGACGCTCGACTCGGCCGCCGAGGACCGCCCGGGGCATGCCAAGGAATTCCTGCCCTGCAAGAAGATCGACCGCGACGAGCACACGGTGATCCCGACCGCGGGGATCTCGGTCGGCACCCGCCAGTACGTCCAGTACATGTCGGTCAACTACTGGGGAACGCCCGGCAGTTGGTACACGAACTACTCCGGCTTCGCCTACTCCGACGACAACGGCGAGACCTGGACCAAGGACGCCGGCGCCCGCTGGCAGAACACGAAGGCCTGGGACGACAACTTCCAGATGACCGCACTGGCCAAGGACAAGGGCTACGTCTACATGGTCGGCACGCCGAACGGCCGCTTCGGCAACGCGCACCTCGCCAGGGTCCCGGAGCGGCAGGTCCTGCAGAAGAAGGCGTGGCGCTACTGGGACGGCCGCACCTGGTCGCCCCAGGAAACCGCCGCCGTGCCGATCGCGGCCGGACCGGTCGGCGAGGTCTCGGTGCAATGGAACGCGTACACGGGCAAGTGGCTGATGATGTACCTCGACGAGCACCGCGCCTCGATCGTCCTGCGCTCGGCCAACGAACTCACCGGCCCGTGGAGCGGCGAGCAGGTCGTTGTCAAAGGCACCGAATACCCCGGTCTGTACGGATCGTTCATGCATCCGTGGTCGTCGGGCGCCGACCTCTACTTCACGATGGCGCAGTGGGATCCGTACAACGTTTTCCTGATGCACACCAAGCTCACCGATGATGCGCAGCCGACCAACCTGGTGAGTGATCCCGGATTCGAAGCCCAGACCAGCGGTACGCCGTCCGCGCCCTGGCAGCTGAGCGGCACCGGAGGCATCGACCGCACGAACCTGGGCCACACCGGCACCAACAACGCGTTCGTCCGGGACTCGATCGGCACCCACCAGCTTCAGCAGACCGTCGCCGTCCGCCCGGGTCACCACTACCGGCTGTCCGCCTGGGTCCGGACCGCGGAGAACAACTTCGAGACCATGCTGGGCGTCCGCACCCTGCGCGGCCGGACGATTGCGCAACACACCGGTGGCGCGCATCCGCAGTACACGCAGGTTAGTGTCGAGTTCGACTCCGGGACGCAGTCACTCATCCAGCTGTACGCCGGCTTCTTCGGCCACGGCCAGGACGTCTGGCTGCAACTGGATGACGTCGTCCTGGAGGAGATCCGATGAAGCGACTGCTACTTGCCCTGCTGCTCATCGCGGCTGCCTTGACAGCGACGCCGGCGCAGGCCGCGACCGGGCAGCTCCTGCGCGACACCGTCGGCCTCTACCCGCGCGCGATCCGCCTCGAACACAGCGGTACGGCGAACGGGCGGATCCTTGCGAGCGTGGTGACGTTCGACGCCAACAACGGTCTCGGCGCGATCTACGAGAGCACCACGAACGGCACGAGCTTCACCCAGGTCGGCACGGTCGCGGACCCGCGGGCTGCCGCCGGCCAGGGGCTGTGCTGCGCGACCCTGTTCGAACTGCCGCGAGCCGTCGGCGCCCTACCTGCCGGCACCCTGCTGTGGGCCGCGTCTGTCGGCGCCGACGCGCGGCCGATGTCGCTGCGGATCTGGAAGAGCAACGACGTCGGCCGGACGTGGAGCTACCTGTCCAGTTGCGCGACCACGACCAGCACCCGAGGACTCTGGGAGCCCGAGTTCTCCGTCGCCGCCGACGGTCACCTCGTCTGTCACTACTCCGACGAGACCGATCCGGCCCACAGCCAGAAGCTCATGGAGGTCCGCAGTACCGACGGCGTCACCTGGACCGATCCCTCCCCGACCGTTGCGAGCCCGACCGTCGGGCAGCGGCCAGGGATGCCGATCGTACGGCGGCTGCCGGGCGGACGGTTCGTGATGTCGTACGAGATCTGCGGCGTCGGCGGGCAGTACGACTGCGCCGTGTACACCCGGCAGTCGTCCGACGGCTGGAACTGGGGCTCACCCGCCAACCTCGGCGTCCGCGCTCAGACCGCCGACGGCAAGTACTTCACGCACGCCCCGACGATCGCGCTCGCGCCGGACGGCAAGGTGCTGCTGATCGGCCAGATCCTGAACAACGCCGACGGGTCCGTCGCCGCGGGCAACGGCCGGACGATCCTCACCAATGCCCTGAGTGCGCACGGCAAGTGGTCCGAGCTACCCGCGCCCGTCGCGGTCAACAACCCGTACAACAACTACTGCCCCAACTACAGCTCTCCACTGCTCGTCTCACCCGACGGCACCAGCGTCCTGGAGCTCGCCACCGACTACGACGGCACGACCTGCAAGACCTACTTCGCCACCGGCAGAACCTGACGTCTGCGCTACGCGGAGCGGCGCCTTCGGCGGGACGTGCGCGCCGTACGGCGGCGGACCGGGCGGCGGGGGCCGACCAGGCGCGGGCCTGCTAGCCGGTCTTCGAGCCGGCGGGCCTCGCGGCGGATCGGCTGGGCGACGTACTCGCCGAGGATCAGGCCGGAGGCCAGCGCGACACCGATGGCGACCGCGGTGGTGAGGCTGACGATGCCGAAGATGTTGCTCCGGGCCATCAGCTCGTACAGGCCGCGGTAGATGGTCAGGCCGGGGAGCAACGGGATCGAGCCGGCGACGACCACGACCAGCGGCGGTACGCCGG
This sequence comes from Kribbella sp., assembly GCA_036503355.1. Taxonomy (GTDB): domain Bacteria; phylum Actinomycetota; class Actinomycetes; order Propionibacteriales; family Kribbellaceae; genus Kribbella. Next base: position 27,747 of record DASXXB010000010.1, read on the forward strand.
TCCGCCGGCCGCTGGAGTACCCGCCCAGACCGACGACGAAGGCGGCCGCGGCCGTGGACCAGGCCGGGCCGAACGACGCCCTGGTCATCAGTGTGAAGACGAGCGACGCGAGGGCGCCCATCACCGCGACCGGCAGCAGCGCGCGCAGCGGTGCGTACGACGCGTACGCGAAGGCGACCGCCATCACCGCGCCGGAGCTGACCATGATCGGGAGGTTCGCGAGCTGGATCGCCTGCGGTTCGATGCCGACGTTCAGCCCGAACTTCAGCCCCAGAGCGAGCCCGAGCGAGACGCCCGCGATGATGCCGCCAGTGAGCAGCATCGCCTCGAGGCTGCGGGCCGCGGCGGTCACGTAGTACCCGGTGATCGCGTCCTGGACGGCACCGGTGAGGGCGATCCCGGCCAGCAACATAATGATGCCTGCGGCAACGACCAGGGACGGTTTCACCGGCGCGTCGACGGCGTACAGCACCAGCGCGACCGCGGTCGCGACGAAGGCACCGGCAACCTGCTGATAGAACGCGGGCAGCCGCTGACGATTGAACCAGCGGTTGTTCAGGTCGATCACGATCGCGGTCAGCACGGCCAGCAGCGTGATCAGCCAACCGCCTCCGAGCAGCAGCGTCGCGCCACCGGCCATCACGCCCCACGCCAGCACGGCACTCCACCGCGGGTACGGCGGGCCTGCGGACGTGAGCCGGGCGAGTTCGCGCGAAGCTTCTTCGCGGGTCAGGTCGCCGCGCGCGAACCGGCGTACCAGACGGTCGACATCGGTCAGGCGGGAGAAGTCCTGCGACCGGTAGCGAACCAGCCGGATGTGCGTCTCGGGGGCGACGTCCGGCGCCTCCTGGTACGAGACCGCCATCGAGGTGAACGTGATGTCGACCTCGCACCCGCGCAGCCCGCCGGCCGCGGTGACACCGAGGATCGTCGCGGTCGCGTCCGCCGTACCGGCGCCACTGGACAGCAGCACCTCACCGACCCGCAACGCCAGGTCGATGGTCGCGTAAACCTCCCGCTGCTCGTCAGGCTCCATCGAGAAGACGATGTGCCATCGCGAGGTCGGTGATCAGGATGTTGACCCAGCCGCCGAGCAGGGCGGCGCGGATCGCCGAGTACTTGCGTTCGCCGCCGGCCACGCCGATCCGGCGCGGCACCGCCAGCAACTCCTTCGCGGTCACCCCGATCACCCGCTGGTCGAACGTCGAGCGCACTAGCTTTCCCTCTTCGTCGAAGAACCGGAAACACACGTCCCCGACGGCACCGAGCCTGCGCAGCTCGTCCTGGTCGGCCTCCGCGACCGCGTTGCCACTGCGCTGCAGCAGCGGCGAGGGCTCGAGGCTGCCGATCCCGACCAGGGCGTCGGTGAGCTGTCCCCAGGTGCCCAGAACGTCGCGAACCGACACGTCGTTCATCATCGCCTTGCGTACGGCGGGAGTCCCGACGAGACCGGGCGCGGGCAGATACACGGGCATCGCACCGGTCAGCTCGGCGAACCGCGCGGTCAGCCGGGTGGCCTGCATCTGGACCGCCGCGTCGCCGAGGCCGCCGACGATCTGGACCACCTTGTCCACCACCGGCACGCTCTTGCGCGGCATCCGGTCGACGGCGGAGATCAGCGTCTCGCTCCAGGACGAGATCCCGACCACGTGCCCGCCGGTGAGCGTCATGTCCAGGTACGCCGCCGCGCCCGAGCCGAGTGCGGGCAGCACCTCGTCGCCGGCGCCGATCGTGTCGACCACGACCGCGTCGCGCAGCCCGAACCGGCCCTGCAACTCGTCCTCGAGGTCGCTGTGTACGCCGCTCGGCATGGTCACCACGGTGTGCACGATGCCGACCTCGACGGCCTGCTTGAGCATCCGCGACACCCGCGCCTGGGACAGGTTCAGCTCGGCGGCGATCCGCGGCTGCCGGATGCCCTTCTCGTGGTACATCCGCGCGACCTTCGCGAGCAGCCGCAGCTCGTCCAGCCCCGGCTGGCGCACACCACGGTTGCTGTTCACGGCTCCCCTTTCCGGCCCACTCGATCAGACTGGACTATAACCAGCCCCATGAGACGGACATGACAGTCTCGATCGCGGACCTGGTCAGCTACCTGTCATGACGAGCTTGCGGGCGGCGTCGGCGATGCCGTCCGCGGACAGGCCGTACCGGTCCAGCAGATAGCTGGTCGAGCCGGTGGGAGCGAACTCGGAGAATCCGAGGATCGTCACCCGGGCCGGGTGCTGCTGTACGACGGTCTCGGCGACCGCGCCGCCGAGACCGCCGGCGGACACTGCCTCCTCGGCTGTCACGATGCCGGCCGTCTCCCGGGCGGCCGCGATCACGGCCTCGGTGTCCAGTGGCTTGACCGTCGGCATCGACAGGACGCGCGCTGAGATCCCTTCCTCGGCAAGCCGTTCCGCGGCGGCCAGCGCCCGCCACAGCACCGTCCCGTTGCTGATCAGCGTGACGTCGTTGCCGTCCCGAACCGTGATCGCCTTGCCGGGCTCGAACGAATAGTCCTCGGAGTACACCTTGGGCACGCTCATCCGGCTGACCCGGATGAACACCGGCCCCTCCCAGGCGGCGGCCCAGCGCAGCGCGGCCGCGGTCTCGATCGGGTCCGCCGGGACCACGATCGTCATTCCGGCGATCGCGCGCAGCCAGGCGATGTCCTCGATCGAGTGGTGCGTCGGGCCGAGTTCGCCGTACGCGACGCCCGGGCTCATGCCGCAGAGCTTCACGTTGGTGTTCGAGTACGCGAAGTCGGCCTTGATCTGTTCGAGCGCGCGGGCGGTGAGGAAGCAGGACGCCGCCGACACGAACGGGATCCGGCCGCCGTTCGCAAGTCCGGACGCGACGCCGACCATGTCCTGCTCGGCGATCCCGACGTTGATCAGCCGGTCCGGGAACGCCTTGCGGAAGCTGGTCAGCTTGCTGGATCCGACCGAGTCGTTGACGACGCCAACGATCCGGTGGTCCGCCTCGGCCAGCTGCGCGAGCGTCTCGACGTACGCATCCCGGCAGTCGTACCGCGGCTGGTCCGCGATCGAACGGGTCTCGAGCACTGTCATGCCAGCTCCTTCAGGGCCTGCTGGTACTCCGCGGCGTCCGGCACCCGGTGGTGCCAGGCGACGTTGTTGCTCATGAACGAGATCGGGTGGCCCTTGTGCGTGTGCGCGATCACGAACGTCGGCTTGCCCGGGCGGAACGGGACCGCGGACAGTACGTCGAGCAGCTCGCAGTGATCGTGCCCGTTCACCTCGACCACCGCGAATCCGAACGCGGCCGCCTTCTCCGGCAGCGGGTCGAGCTCGTTGGTCTCCTTGGTGGTCGCGCCCTGCTGCAGCCGGTTCCGGTCGACGATCACGGTCAGCCGGTCGAGCTGGTACTGCGAGGCCGCCATCATCGCCTCCCAGTTCGAGCCCTCCTGCAACTCGCCGTCACCGACCAGGACGTACGTACGCCGCAGTGAGACGTCGAGCTTCGCGGACAGCGCGTGTCCGACCGCGATCGGCAGGCCGTGACCGAGCGGACCGGTGTTCGCCTCCACGGCGGCCACCTTGTTCCGGTTCGGGTGACCGTTCAGCGCGGACAGCGGTTTGAGGAACGTCGCGAGCTCCGAGACCGGCAGGAACCCGAACGCGGCCAGCGTGGTGTAGAGCGCGCCGGCGACATGGCCCTTGCTCAGAATGAAGCGGTCCCGCTCGGGGTCGTTCACGGTCTCGGGCGAGATGTCGAGCACCGCGCCGTACAGCGTGGCCAGGATGTCGATCGCGGAGAAGTCGCCGCCGATGTGCCCGGCGCCGGCGTGGTGCACCAGCGTGAGGTCCTGGATCCGGATCTGCCGGGCCGCCTCGGCGATGTGCGCGATCTGCTCGGCACGACTGCTGTGCGCCGGCAGTCTGCCGAGCACCGGCATGGTCGCGTGCTCGACGGTCAGCGTCATACGATCACTCATTCATCTCAGCCATCGAACTCAGCAGCACCTTCTGGACCAGCTTCTGCGCGGCCAGGGCGTCGTGCGACGCCTGAGCGGCGGCCAGGGCTTCCTCGTCCAGTACGTCGAGCGCGTGGTGGACCGCCTTCAGGAACGTGATCGCCTGCTTCGCGGCCTGCACGCTGTCCTCGCGAAACGGGAACTGGTCAAGCTGCCAGACGCCTTCCCAGTTGTTCTTGCGAAGGGTGTGGAAGAACTCGAACGTCTCCACCAGGTGCACCGAGCCGACCACCATGTCGTCGTCCCAGCCGCGCAGGTTGTCGTTCACGTCGATCGCGAACAGCCGGCCGTAGTCGATCGCCAGCTGCGCCGCGTCGGCCGGCGTCTCCTGGCCGTACAGCGAGTGGCCGAAGTCGAGCAGGATGCCGAGGTTCGGCAGGCCGATCTTCTCGATGCCGAGCAGGGTCCGGGCGACGTTCGGGAAGATGATCTTCACCCGCGGCTCGCGCGGCTTGTACTCGATCACGAAGTTGATGTCCGGGTGCGCGGACACGAGTTCCTTCAGGCCGTCCAGCGCCAGGTTCCAGATGTCGTGGTAGTTCACCTGGAACGGGTAGTCCCAGCCGTCCTGGCCGGGCCACAGCTTCACGTACGAGCAGCCCAGGTCCTTCGCGAGCTCGGTTGCCTGGTGCAACAACTCCAGCGCCTGCTTGCGCACCGCCGGATCCGGGTTGGTGATGGATCCCTTGACGAAGTCACGCGTGTAGATCTCCGGTGTGATCGCGATCGCCTTCAGGTTGTTCCGCTGCAGCGCGGCCTTCACCTCGTCGAGCGTCCCGTCGTACCCGGCGAACGGCCAGTTCAGGTCGACGACGGACAGGTCGCCGACCGCGCCGGCGCGGTCGATCTGCTCCAGCAGTCCGACGGGCTCGCCGTACCCGTCGGTGGCATAACGGTCCTTGTAGGTGGCGAAGTGCCAAATACCTGCGCCGAAGACCGGCAGGTCTGTCATGAGTCTCTCCTCGGGTGGGGCGGTCACTGGGTACTGCGTTGGCGGGCGAACCGGCGGATCTTCGCGAACATGTCCTCGAGCAGGAAGCGCACGTCCACCTGTTCACAGACCTGGATGGGGTTGTCGGTGCCGGGCAGGTACCAGCCGTCGACGCCGAAGCGCGGGGCCGGACGGGTCCGGAAGTTGCCGCTGTGCGGGTACAGCATCAGGGAGATCGCCGGCGAGTCGCCGAGCGAGCGGGACTCGATCGGCTCGCCGTGGTACGTCGCGTTCCACTCGACCAACTGGTCGATCAGGTACTTGCCCAGCGGGCCGGCGTCGCCGATCTTCTCCTCGAGCTCGGCGTAGCTGACCGAGACCTTGGTGTAGACGTCGCTCGGCACCTGCCAGACGGTGATGCCGGATCCGAAGACCACGTTCGCCGCGTGGACGTCGTTCGACAGGTTGAACTCCATCCGGTGATCGGCCGCGTAGCCGTTGTAGCCGCGGCCGCCGATCCAGATCACGATCACCTCCCGGTGCACGAGTTCCGGGTCGAGCAGGATCGCGGACGCCATGTCGGTCAGCGGGCCGAGGAACGACACGAACAGCGGGTCACCCTCGGAGGCCAGCTTGGACTCCTCGATGATCAGCTGCGCACCGGGCGAGTCCAGCGGCGTCTGCTCGTCGGGGATACCGGTGGCGGCACCGTTCGCGACGGTCACCTCGCCGGTCAGGTCCATCAGGTCCAGCAGCAGGGCGATCTCCTCGCGGGACTCCTCCATACTGCGGTCCGAGCGACGGGTGCCGAAGTGCGCAGGGATCAGGCCGCGGACGTCGAAGGTCGGCGACAGCAGCCCGTGCACGATCGCGAACTGGTCGTCGGCCTCGTTCTTGGCATCGGTGTCGATGATCACCCGCCGCCTGCTCACCTTCACGCCCGTTACCTCACTTGTTGAGCTCGAATAGATATTCAATCATGCATAAGCTGTCGTCATGAGTGTCGCTACGCGGCTAGAGTCCCGTCAAGAGCTCCGTTGAAACTTGGAGGGCCGATGGTCCAGGCGGTACTCGCGGTCGACCAGGGCACGACCAACACGAAAGCCGCCCTGATCACCGCCGACGGTCACGTCCTGGCGACCGGTTCGTCCCCGGTGGCACTCTCCACCCCGCAGCCCGGCTGGGTCGAACAAGACGCCGAAGACATCTGGCAGAGCGTCCTCAAGGCAACCACCAGCTGCCTGCGAGGCGGTGAGGTCGAGGTTGTGGGCCTTGCGCTGTCCACCCAGCGCGAGTCCGTCGTCGGATGGGATCACTCCGGTCGTCCGGCCGGTGCGGCGCTGGGATGGCAGGACGTCCGGACCAGTAGTTGGTGCACCCAACTACCCGCAGTGGCCGACGAGCTGGTACGACGGCGTACCGGCCTGCGGGTCGACGCGATGTTCTCAGCGCCGAAGATGCGCTGGCTCCTGGACCGATCGGACGCGGTCCGCGTCGGCACCGTCGACTCGTGGCTGATCCACCGGCTGACCGGTTGCGGCGAGCACCTGACCGAGGCCGGGAACGCATCCCGCACCTTGCTGTACGACGTGAACGCCCTCGCCTGGTCGGACGAGTTGCTCGACGTGTTCGGCGTACCGCGGTCGGCGCTGCCCGACGTACGGCCGTCGAATGCCGGCTTCGGGGTCACGAAGGACGTCCCGGGACTTCCCGACGGGATCCCGATCGTTGCCGTGCTGGCCGACTCGCATGCCGCGATGTACGGGCAGGGCTGCACGCGGACCGGGATGGTCAAGGCGACGTACGGGACCGGGTCGTCGGTGATGACGCCGGTCGCGGACTTCGTGCCGAGCGGCTGCACGCTTGCCTGGCTGACCGATGGGCCCGTCTACGCGCTCGAGGGCAACATCGTCTCGTCCGGCGCGGCGCTCGCCTGGACCGCCGAGCTGCTCGGACTGCCGGACGTCGGCGCGTTGATGGCGCTGGCGGCCACGGTCCCGTCGGCCGAGGGCGTCGTACTCGTGCCGGCCTTCGCCGGGCTCGGTGCGCCGCATTGGGACCGGGAGGCGCGCGCGGCACTGAGCGGGATGAGCAGCTCGACGACCCGCGGACACGTTGCGCGGGCCGCGGTCGACGCCGTCGCGCACCAGATCTGCGACATCACCGACACCATCCCCGGCGCGCTGAGCAGCCTTCGGGCGGACGGCGGTGCGACCGTGTCCGATCTGCTCATGCAGACCCAGGCCGATCTGCTGGGGCGGCCGGTGCAGGCTGCCGACGTACCGGAGATCTCGGCGCTGGGCGCGGCCGAGCTGGCCTGGACGACGCTCGGCGCGACGACCGGCTGGAGTGGGCGGCGTACCTACCGGACCTTCGACCCGGACGCCGGGGACCGGGCCCGGCGCCGGGACGAATGGGCCCAGGCGGTCGCGTCGGTGCGGGCCAGGCCGGCTTGATGCGCGTCAGGCCGGTTTGATGCGCGTCAGGCCAGCTTGATCCGGAAGATCGCCATCCGGGCGTCGTGACCGTCGACGTGCATCGGGATCACCTTGGTGTTGAGGAGCTCGAGCTTGACGTTGCCGTTGCCGGGCAGCCAGTTGATCCGGTCGATGCCCTTGGAGAACACCTTGTGCTCGGACTTCTGGCCGGTGGCGCGGTCGTAGTTCGGGTTGTTCGTGTCCGCGGTCCAGATCACCAGCTGACCGTTCGCGTGGTGGGCCAGCACGCGCTCGCGGTGCAGCTTGTGGTGCAGGTTCCACTCGTCGCGAAGGTTCGGGTTGTTGTTGCCGTTGTACGCGCCGGCGATGTAGTGGGTGTCGATCAGCACGAACCGCAGCCCCGCGTGCTGGGAGTGCTCGACGACCACCTCGTTGAGGTACCGCGGCGGCGTGACGTGCTTGATGCCGCCGTGCACGAAGGTGCGCTTCCGGTTCACGATCTTCCACGGGGCCGGGACCGAGATCGGCACCCGGAACGACTTCTCGTCGCGCAGGAACGCGTTGCCGTAGGCGCTGCCGAAGTGCTTGGCGATCATCGCGGCCTCGCCGGAGTCGCCCTCGCCGATCTCCTGCCAGCCGACGAACGGCCGATGACCCGGGTCGCCGCCGCGGACAGCCTTGATCGCCGCCTCCCGGGCGCCGAGGTGCTTGCGGCCGATGTTCGCCGTGACGACCGGCAGCCGGAACCAGCCCGTTCCCGCCGTACTGCGGTCCGCGACCTCTACTGCGTCCGCCGCCGACGCCGAGCCGAGCGTGGCCGCACCGGCCAGCGCACCACCGCCGAGCATCAGGGCCTGTCGTCTGCTGATCCTGCTGGTCATGAACCACCTCCACAAGAATCCGGCCGGACGGCCGGAGGGCGACTGTCTTGCCGACGGAGTACGACGTGCCCGCCACCTCCGCCGTTCCACCCTCTCCACTGCGGGGGTCGGAGATCGCTTTCCGTTACAGGTTGACGGAACGTTGACGCCCACCTATGGTTGCGGTCACAGGCTACGGAAAGCCCTTTCCAAGGCTCCGGAGGGAGGCGTGCATGGGTGAGTTCGAGCCCGGACCGGCCGTGGCGCTGCCGGGCGGTATCGGCATCTCGAAGCTGACGGTGTACGACATCGAGGGCCCCGACGGCCTGGCCGGCGGTACGCCGCACGTGCACCTGGCCTGCTCCGAGGGGTACTACGTGACCGCCGGCAACGGCGCAGTACAGACCCTGAACTCGAAGGGCTACACCGAGACGCCGCTCCAGGCCGGCAGCGTCGTCTGGTTCGATCCCGGGACGATCCACCGGCTGGTCAACGGCGGCGGTCTGCAGATCCTCGCCCTGATGTCCAACTCCGGACTCCCCGAGGCCGGCGACGCGGTGCTGACGCTGCCGCCGGAGCACCTCACCGACCGCGAGACCTACCTGCGCGCCACCGCCCTCACCGGCGAGGGCGAGGCCCGGACGCCGTCCGCGATGGCCCGGCGCGACCTCGCGCTGGAGGGCTACGCCGTACTGCGGGAGCGGTACGAGGCGGAAGGCCCGACGGCCCTGGACGACTTCTACGCGGCGGCGATCCGGATCGTCCGGCCGCAACTCGCCGACTGGCGCAAGCGCTGGGAGGACGGCGCCCGCCGGCTCGCGGACCGGACCGGTGCCGCACTGGATGCCTTGGAGGCCGGTACGGCGCCGTACCTGGAAGGCGCCGAACTGCACCAGCTCCCGACCCCCACCGAGTTCGGCCGGCACGGCATGTGCGGCCGCCTCGACATCTACGACACCCAAGCGTGATCCTGAGCGTGAGAGGCAAGACAGTGAACGAGCGACGCATCGGCATCGTGATGAACGGCGTCACCGGCCGGATGGGCCTGCGCCAGCACCTCGAGCGTTCCATCGTGGCGATCCGGGAGCAGGGCGGAATCCCGGCCGCCGACGGCACGATGATCATTCCCGAACCGATCCTGGTCGGCCGCAACGAGCTGAAGCTGCAGCGGATCGCCGCGCAGTACGGGCTGGAGCGGTACACCACCGACCTGGCCGAGGCGCTGGCCGAGCCGGACGTCGAGATCTACTTCGACTCCCAGCTGACCCAGCTGCGCGAGAAGGGCGTCCGCGCCGCGGTCGAGGCCGGCAAGGCGATCTACTGCGAGAAGCCGATCGCCGAGAGCCTGGACGCGGCCGTCGACCTGGCCAAGCTGGTCGTCGACTCCGGCCTGAAGAACGGCGTGGTGATGGACAAGCTGTCGCTGCCCGGCATCCGGAAGCTCAAGCGGCTGGTCGACGGCGGGTTCTTCGGGCGGATCCTCTCGGTGCGCGGCGAGTTCGGGTACTGGGTCTTCGAGGGCGACTGGCAGGAGGCGCAGCGGCCGTCCTGGAACTACAAGTCCGAAGAGGGCGGCGGCATCATCCTCGACATGTTCTGCCACTGGCGGTACGTGCTCGACCAGACGTTCGGTTCCGTGAAATCCGTGTACTGCCAGGGCGCGACGCACATCCCGACCCGGGTCGACGAGAACGGCGACGAGTACACCGCGACCGCGGACGATGCGGCGTACGGCGTGTTCGAGCTCGAGGGCGGGATCGTCGCGCAGCTGAACTCGTCCTGGGCCACCCGGGTGTTCCGCGACGAGCTGGTCGAGTTCCACGTCGACGGGACCGAGGGCTCCGCGGTCGCCGGACTGCGGAACTGCCGCGCGCAGCACCGCTCCGCGACGCCGAAGCCGGTCTGGAACCCGGACCTGCCGGTCACCGAGAAGTTCCGCGACCAGTGGGCGACGGTGCCGGACAACGAGCTGATGGACAACGGGTTCAAGGTGCAGTGGGAGATGTTCTTGCGGCACGTCGTCGACGACGCGCCGTTCACCTGGGACTTCGTCGAGGCCGCGAAGGGCGTCCAGCTGGCCGAACTCGGCCTGAAGTCGTGGCACGAGGGCCGCAAGCTCGAGGTCCCCGAGCTGGACCTGAAGGCGAACTGATGGAGCTGAAGCTTCCTGCGCAGGGCGGGCTGGAGACTTATCGACCGACTGGACAGCCAGTTGCCCAGGGCACCTACTCTCCGGCCTCGTCGCGGCTCGCGTTCGCTGCGGCTCACGTTGTCGCTGATCCTCTGGGAGACAACTCGCCCGGCGCACCGGCAGTTGTCGACTGGGAGCACACGCTGGAGTTCCGGCGGCACCTGTGGTCGCTCGGGCTGTCGGTCGCGGAGGCGATGGACACCGCCCAGCGCGGGATGGGCCTGGACTGGAAGGCGACCCAGGAACTGATCCGCCGCTCGGCCGCGGAAGCACCCGACGGGCGGATCGCCGTGGGTGTCGGCACGGACCAACTGGTGACCGCCGGGCAACCCGGCTCCGGCTCCGGGTCAGGCTCCGGCTCGGGGTCGGGCTCCGGTGGAGCATCCTCGCTCGACGCGGTGATCATGGCCTACGAGGAGCAGCTTGCGCTCGCCGAGGAGGTTGGCGCACAGCCGATCCTGATGGCCAGCCGGGCGCTGTGCGCGGCGGCGGAGTCTCCGGACGACTACCGGAAGGTGTACGACCGGCTGCTGACGCAGTCCAGCCGCCCGGTCATCCTGCACTGGCTCGGGCCCATGTTCGACCCCGCTTTGGAGGGGTACTGGGGCAGCGGATCGTTCGACTCGGCCGCCGCATTCGTCGTGGAGCTGATCAACGACAACGTCGAGAAGGTCGACGGCATCAAGATCAGTCTGCTCGACGCATCCAAGGAGATTGCCCTGCGCAACAGTCTTCCGGACGGCGTACGGCTCTACACCGGCGACGACTTCAACTACCCGGAGCTGATCCGGGGCGACGGCGAGCGGCACAGCGACGCGTTGCTCGGGATCTTCGCGGCGATCGCTCCGGCGGCAGCGGCTGCTCTCAAGGCTCTCGACTCTGGCGATTTGGCCGAGTACGAGCGGGTGTTCGCGCCCACCGTGCCGCTGGCTCGGCAGATTTTCTCCGCGCCGACGTACTACTACAAGACCGGAATCGCCTTCCTGGCCTGGCTGAACGGGTTCCAGCCCGGATTCACGATGGTCGGCGGTCTGCAGACGGGTCGGTCGCTGCCGCACCTGGCGGACACGTTCCGGCTCGCGGACCAGGCCGGCGTACTGACGAATCCCGAGCTCGCCGTCGACCGGTTCCGTCAGCTGTTGCGTGTGAGCGGGATCGACGCATGAACCGGTACAGCCTCAATCAGGCGACGACGAAGTACTGGCCGCTCGAGGACGTCGTCGCGGCGAGCGCGAAGGCCGGGCTGGAGTGGGTCGGGCTGTGGCGCGAGCCGATCCAGGAGTACGGCGTCGACAAGGCGGCTCGCCTGGTCGCGGACGCGGGCCTGAAGGTCTCCTCGCTGTGCCGCAGCGGCTTCTTCACCGCGACCGACGCGGCCGAACGCGAGGCGAAGATCGAGGACAACCGGCGCGCGATCGACGAGGCCGCGACCGTCGGTACGTCGGTTCTGATCCTGGTCAGCGGCGGGCTGCCCGACGGATCACGCGACCTCGACGGGGCCCGCGAGATGGTGCGCGACGGGCTCGCCGAGCTGGCGCCGTACGCCTGTGAACGTGGTGTGAAACTGGCCGTCGAGCCGCTGCATCCGATGTTCTGCTCGGACCGCTGCGTGGTGTCGTCGCTGGGCGGCGCGCTCGACCTGGCCGAGCAGTTCCCGGTCGAGCAGGTCGGCGTGATCGTGGACGCGTACCACCTGTGGTGGGACGCGGACGTCTACCGGCAGATCGAGCGGGCCGGCGAGCGGATCCTGTCCTACCAGGTCAGCGACTGGGTCGTGCCACTGCCCGCGGACACGCTGCTCGGGCGCGGAATGATGGGCGACGGCGCGATCGAGCTGCGCCGGCTGCGCGAGGCCTGCGACGCGGCCGGGTACGACGGCCCGATCGAGGTCGAGATCTTCAACCAGCAACTGTGGGACGCGCCGGGACAGGAGGTCTTCGACCTGGCGCTGGCGAGGTATCAGGAACACGTCATCTGACAAGGAGCTCTGCCTGTATGACTGACCGGACCATTCCTGCCGACGGAATCGGGATGCACCTCTACACGATGCGGGACGTGCTGGCCGAGGACTATCCGGGGACGCTGAAGCGGCTCGCCGGGATCGGGTACCGGACCGTGGGAGTGAGCGGGCGGTTCGACCACAGCGCCGAGGAGATTCGTGGCTTCGCCGACGACGCGGGGCTGGCGATCGTGCTCGAGCATGTCGGGTACGCACGGATGAGCGACGACTGGGCCGGCGCGCTGGCCGACGTACAGACACTGGGTGCGCAGTGGGCCGTCGTACCGTCGATCCCGTCCGACCTGCACTCGGTCGAAGGCTTCAAGACCGCGGCCGCCGCGTTCACCGAGGCCGGGAAGGCGGCCCGGGACGCCGGGCTGAAGCTGCTGTTCCACAACCACGGGCACGACTTCGACGAGCTCGACGGGCAGGTGCTGTACGACATCCTGCTCGACGTCGACCCGGAGCTGCTCGGCTTCGAACTGGACCTGTACTGGGCCGTGGACGGCGGGCACGACCCGGCGCAGCTGTTCCAGGAGCACCCCCGCCGGTTCCCGGCGCTGCATGTGAAGGACATGGCCGAGGACGGGTCGTGGGAGGACGTCGGGGCCGGGAAGCTGGACTTCGGCGCGATGTTCGCGCACGCCGAGGCCGGTGGCGTGCAGCAGTACCTGGTCGAGCACGACAAGCCGACGGACGCGTGGAAGTCGGCCGAGCGCAGCTACCGCGGACTGACCGAGCTCCGGTACTGATTTGGGTCACCAACAAACGACTGTTTGCTGTGACAACAAACGCTTAACCGGGTCAGCTGTGGATACAGCTGCTCACGCCTGGTGAAATCGGCCTATTCTCAACGAGTGCAGAACGAGCCCACGGTCAGGCTGTCCGCCGTCCGTCGCCTGTACGAGGTGAGTGCGCGGATGGGCGCCGGGCGGAGCCTTGCCGAGACGCTGCAGGCGGTCGTCGACGGTGTCGTGAACGGGCTCGGCTTCGGCATCGCCGTACTGAACCTCCGCCACCCGGACGGGAAGTTCGAGGTGATCGCGGTGGCCGGGTCGCCGGAGGCCCGGGCGGCGCTGCTCGGGAAGGTGAGCGCGCCCGACGTGTTCGACGCCGACTTCGCGATCGCGGACACCTGGGGTGGGCTCCGGTTCGTTCCCCACGAGCGGCTGCCCGAAGGTGAAGTGGTCGGCTGGGTGCCCGACGTACCGGTGTCCGACGCGCCGGACGCCTGGCACCCACTGGACGCGCTGTTCGCGCCGCTGTATTCGTCACACGGCGAGCTGGTCGGGATGCTGTCGGTGGACCTGCCCGAGGACCAGCGGCGGCCGGGGCCGATCCATCGCGAGCTGCTGGAGACGTTCGCCACCCAGGCCGGGCTCGCGATCGAGAAGGCCCGGATGACCGACCAGCTGCTCGCCGAGAAGACCCGGCTGGAGGCGAGCGAGGCGACGTTCCGGATGGTTTTCGAGGGCGCCGGGAACGGGATGGCGACGATCGCCTTCGACGGGCCGGACCTCGGCCGGATCCTGCGGGTGAACGACGCCTTCTGCCGGATCACCGGGTACGCCGCGGACCAGCTGGTCGGGACGCGGCTGGTGAGCTTCCTGCGCGACGAGGAGCCCGAACAGACCCGGCAGGAGCTCGAAGAGCTTGCCGCAGGCAACGGCACGTACCGGTTCGAGCGGGTCTTCACGCAGCCCAGCGGGAACGCGATCTGGCTCGGCGGTACGGCGGCACTCGTCGGGCAGGGCGCCGGGCAGCCGCGGATCCTGCTGGTGCAGATCGACGACGTGACCGCCCGCAAGGACGCCGAACGCGAACTGCGGCACCACGCCGCGCACGACCCGCTCACCGGCCTGCCGAACCGCCGGCTCCTGCAGCACCGCTTCACCAAGGTCCTCGAACAGACCCGCCGCACCGGCCGCCCCGGCGCACTGCTGTTCTGCGACCTCAACCACTTCAAGCTGGTCAACGACAGCTACGGTCACGAGGCCGGCGACCGCGCACTCCGCGAGATCGCCACCCGGCTCAGTACGGCGGTCCGCCACGGCGACACCGTCGCACGCCTCGGGGGCGACGAGTTCGCCGTACTCGCCGAAGACATCACCGGCGACGACCTCACCACCCTCATCACCCGCCTCGAACAAGCCGTCAGCCGCCCCCTCCCCAACATCGCCGTCAAGGTCACCACCAGCGTCGGCACCGTCCCCATCACCCCGGTAACCACCGACCTCAACACCCTCCTCCACCAAGCCGACCAAGCAATGTACGTCGCCAAGAACCGCCGCGCGTAGAGAGAAAGAAGAGGACAAGCAGGCTGCGGTGAGCCCCCGCGATGCTACGCACGGCTCCTTCGTCGCCGCACTACGCCCCGCTCCCACCCGCCCCCGGACTGCTCGAGGTACTGCGGCCTGACTGCACCCGCCCGGACGACCGGCCCTGCACATGGCGAAGGGAACTGGACAACAATGCGGTCACGCGCCGCTGCCGCGGCTCCTCGTCGAGGCAAGGGTGTCCACTACAGATCTATCTGGGTCGGGATGTATGGCGGCGGGCGACCCCACACCTCTGTGAACGTCTTGCGGAAGTCCGCCTCGTAGCGAGAAGAGGTGGATGACGTCGTCGGCCACAACCGGCTGCACGACGTCGGCGGTGAACTCTCGCCAACCGATAACGTGCGCCTGCTTGCGGCGATCGCGGTCAGACGCGAGTAGGAAGTCCCGCAATTGCAGGCCAGTCGGGCCGGATCTGCAGCGGTCGCGCCGACTTCCTGACACCGAGCCCAACCTTGAACAGCACGTCTTCGAAGCGCCGGCAGGTCCTGGTCGAACTTCTTCACGGCCCGATAGATCGCTAGCTTGAAGACCGGCCCGTCATCGATCAGCCACCGAGCATATCTGCGGAGACATCGAGCGATGCAGTTCGATTCGGCAGGTGCGGGGCCGGTCCTCCGGGCGTATCCAGTTGGGCTGTAGTACCTGAGGCAGTCCCGGGGTGGGCGGGGGTTCGCTACCTGCTCCTCAAGTCCTTCGCCCTGGTCAAGAGCCCAGCTTGGTGAGGGCTTTGTCGGTTAGGCGGTAGATGGTCCAGTCGTCTTGGGGGTGGGCGCCCAGGGACTTGTAGAAGTCGATGGCGGGGGTGTTCCAGTTGAGGACGGACCATTCGAGGCGTTCGTAGTTGTTGCGGACGCATTCCTGGGCGAGGGCGGTGAGCAGGGCTTTGCCGAGGCCGGTGCCGCGGGTTTCGGGGCGGACGAAGAGGTCTTCGAGGTAGATGCCGTGGACGCCGCGCCAGGTGGAGAAGCTGAGGAACCAGATCGCGCAGCCGACGACCTCACCCTCGTGCTCGGCGACGTGGCAGAAGACCGCCGGGTTGTCGCCGAACAGGGCGGTCTGCAGTTGTTCCGCGGTCAGGTGGCACTCCTCGGGAGCACGTTCGTACTCCGCCAGCGCGTACACCAGCTCCACGAGCGCCGGAACATCCTCCGGCCGGGCACGGCGAATCCGTTCGTCGGTCTGCATGCGCCTATCCTGCCGCGCCGCCCACTGGGATCACTCCACGGTGTCGCCGCCGGGCACCTTCGAGAGGGTACGGCGGATGTACTCGGCGGTGTCGATGCGCCCGAGCTCGCGGTCGACCAGATCCGACACGTCGCTGCGGTCCGGCTCCCAGTCCTGCAGGCGATTGTTCGCGAGGGCGTCGCTCACCCGCTGCTTCTGCTCGTCGTCGAGTTGGTCGAACAGCTCCGGCCAGCGCTCGGCGTAGCGGCACGGCTCGTAGGCCATCGGTCGGCTCCCTGCGTAGACAGCAATCGCGCCAGCCTAGCGAAACCGTCATTCATACCGTCGCTTCACGTTAATTTCACGAACGTACCCGTTAACCTTCCCGCCACCCACCGCCGGAACACTGGCCAGGATCTCCCCCACCTGACCGCCCTTCATCTGGAGGAACCATGTCCGTGTCTCGCCGTCGCTTCCTCGCCTACGGGGGTGCGGGCAGCGCCGCCGTACTGCTCGGCACCGGCGCCTGGGACGCCTCGACCACATACGCCGCCCCGTCCGGCGCCGGCAACCCGTTCACGCTGGGCGTCGCCTCGGGCGATCCGCAGTACGACGGGATCGTCCTGTGGACGCGCCTCGCGACCGATCCGTACGCCGTCGACGGCAAGGGCGGCATGCCCGCGCGCCCGGTCCGGGTCGAGTACGAGGTCGCGTACGACGAGAGCTTCAAGCGTCTCGTACGACGGGGCAGCGTCGTCGCCACGCCCGAACTCGGCCACAGCGTCCATCCCGAGGTCCGCGGCCTGCTGCCCGACCACGTGTACTACTACCGCTTCCGCACCGGCCACGAGGTGTCGCCGACCGGCCGGACCCGGACCGCGCCGCATCCGTTCAGCACGCCGCGGGACCTCAAGTTCGCGTTCGCGTCCTGCAACGCGTGGCAGGACGGGTACTTCACGGCGTACGACCACATGGCTCAGGAGGACCTCGACCTGGTCGTGCATCTGGGCGACTACATCTACGAGTCCGGCGTGAAGACCAACAAGCGCGGCGTCACCACCGACCCGCGGTTCCACACCGAGACGTTCGACCTGGCTCGTTACCGCCTGCAGTACAGCCTCTACAAGACCGAGGCGCCGTTGCAGGCCGCGCACGCGGCGCACCCGTGGATCCACACGTTCGACGACCACGAGGTGGAGAACAACTGGGCCGGCGACATCTCCCAGGTCGACACCGAGCCGGACCAGGACCCGGCCGTGTTCCGGCAGCGTCGCGCGCAGGCGTTCCAGGCGATGTACGAGCACCTGCCGGTGCGGCACGCGCAGCTGCCGAAGGGCCCGGAGATCCGGTTCCACCGGCGGCTCCCGTACGGCCGGCTCGCGGACTTCACGATCCTCGACACCCGCCAGTACCGCACCGACCAGCCCTGCGGCGACGGCGACTCGTCCACCTGCGACGACCGGTTCGACCCGGACAACACGATGCTCGGCGGCAAGCAGCGCGAATGGCTCCTCAACGGCTTCAGAACCTCGCACGCGCGTTGGCAGATCCTCGGCAACCAGGCGCCGATGGGGCAGACCGACTGGACCCCCGGCCCGGAGACCCACGTCTGGCTGGACCCCTGGGACGGTTATGTTGCCGAGCGCAACAAGGTACTCGCGGCCGCGCAGGACAGCGGCGTCCGGAACCTGGTCGTCGTGACCGGCGACCGGCACCAGAACTACGCGCTCGAACTCAAGCGGGACTTCGCGAACCCGGACTCCGCCACGGTCGGCACCGAGTTCGTCGGTACGTCGATCACCAGCGGCGGCAACGGCGCCGACACCACCGACCAGGGGCGGCAGTTCCTGGAGGCGAACCCGCACCTGAAGTTCTTCAACTCCCAGCGCGGCTACTCACGCGTCACGGTCGACCAGCACCAGTGGCGCAACGACTACCGCGTGGTGCCGTACGTCGAGACGCCCGGCGCACCGATCAGCACCCGAGCGACGTACGTCGTCGAGGACCGCAACCCACACGTCCACCCAGCCTGAACGGCCTGATCCGTGCAAGTCCTTGACATCATTTACCACTCGCAGTGCTGAATCCGTGCGCTGATTCCTGTTGGAATTCGCAGTTGTTGCGCGGGAGGTTGGAGATATGGCAACTGACACACACAAGACCCGCGCGATCGGCGACGTCCAGGTGTCCGCGATCGGGCTCGGTGGGATGCCGATGTCGATCGAGGGCCGCCCGGACGAGGCCCGGTCGATCGCGACCATCCACGCGGCGCTGGACGCCGGGATCACGCTGATCGACACCGCCGACGCGTACCACCTGACCGCGACCGACGACGGTCACAACGAGACCCTGATCGCGAAGGCGCTGGCATCGTACGGCGGCGACACGTCGAACGTGCTGGTCGCGACGAAGGGCGGCCACCTCCGCCCCGGCGACGGCAGCTGGACGCAGGACGGATCGCCGAAGCACCTCGCGGAGGCCGCCGAGGCGTCGCTGAAGCGGCTCGGCGTCGAGGCGATCGGGCTGTACCAGTTCCACCGACCGGACCCTAAGGTCCCGTACGCGGACTCGATCGGCGCGATCCGGGACCTGCTCGACGCCGGCAAGATCCGGATGGCCGGCATCTCCAACGCGAACCCGGCGCAGATCCGCGAGGCTCAGGAGATCCTCGGCGGCCGGCTCGTGTCGGTGCAGAACCAGTTCTCGCCCGCGTTCCGCTCCAGCGAGCCAGAGCTCGAGCTGTGCGACGAGCTGGGCATCGCCTTCCTCCCGTGGTCCCCGCTCGGCGGCATCTCCCGCGCCGGCGACCTCGGCAGCAAGCACCCCGCCTTCCACGAACTGGCCGCGGAACTCGGCGTCTCCCCCCAGCGCCTGACACTGGCCTGGATGCTCGCCAAGTCGCCGTACGTCATCCCGATCCCCGGCTCCAGCCGCCCAGAAACCATCCGCGACTCCTACGCCGCGATCGACCTAAAACTCACCCCCGCCCAGGTAGCCACCCTCGACGCCGCCTGATCCGCCCGCCGGGTCGCGCCGGAATACCGCCGCGCGACCCGGCGTTGGCCGCTCCGTGGAAGACATGCGTGCATTGAGTTACGGGCTCGGACAGCAGTACTTCGAGGAGCGGGACTATCGGGGCGCGATCCGGGCGCTCCAGCCGGTCGTTGACGAGACTCCGGAGGACGTCGGCACCCGGCTGCTGCTGGCGCGGGCGTACTACCACGCCGCGCTCCTCAAGCCCGCCGAGGAACATCTCCTGGCGGTCATCGAACGCGAGCCGACCGAGTACTACGCGCACCTGATGATGGCTCGCACTCTCGAACGGCAGTCACGCCCGGACGAGGCCGGCAAGCACCGCCGGATCGCCGCCGCCCTCACCGGGGACGACGAGTTGCTGAAGGCACACTCGCTCTGACGACGGACCATGGAATGTCACGCCGCCGACTCACGTTCTGGTAGTTTAATAGTTAATCATCTTGGAGGAGGACGGATGCAGTTCGGCGTGTTCAGCGTTGGGGACGTGACCGAGGACCCGACCACGGGGACCACGGTCTCCGAGGGTGAGCGGATCAAGGCGATGGTCGCGATCGCTCGCAAGGCGGAAGAGGTCGGGCTGGACGTGTTCGCGCAGGGCGAGCACCACAACCCGCCGTTCGTACCGTCCTCGCCGACGACGCAGCTCGGGTTCATCGCCGCGCAGACGTCGAAGATCATCCTGTCCACCTCGACGACCCTGATCACCACCAACGACCCGGTGAAGATCGCCGAGGACTACGCGATGCTGCAGCACCTGGCCGACGGCCGCGTGGACCTGATGATGGGCCGCGGCAACACCGGTCCGGTGTACCCGTGGTTCGGGCAGGACATCCGCAACGGGATCCAGCTCGCGATCGAGAACTACGCCCTGCTCCGCCGGCTGTGGCGCGAGGAGGTCGTCGACTGGGAAGGCAAGTTCCGTACGCCGTTGCAGGGCTTCACGTCGACGCCGCGGCCGCTGGACGACGTACCGCCGTTCGTGTGGCACGGCTCGATCCGGTCGCCCGAGATCGCCGAGCAGGCGGCGTACTACGGTGACGGGTTCTTCCACAACAACATCTTCTGGCCGATGTCGCACACGAAGCGGATGATCCAGCTGTACCGGCAGCGCTTCGAGCACTACGGGCACGGCGCCGCGGACCAGGCGATCGTCGGGCTCGGCGGTCAGGTCTTCATGCGGAAGAACTCGCAGGACGCGGTCCGCGAGTTCCGGCCGTACTTCGACAACGCCCCGGTCTACGGGCACGGTCCGTCGCTGGAGGACTTCAGCCGGGAGACGCCGCTGACGGTCGGGAGCCCGCAGGAAGTGATCGAGCGGACGCTGTCGTTCCGCGAGCACGTCGGCGACTACCAGCGGCAGTTGTTCCTGATGGACCATGCCGGGTTGCCGCTCAAGACAGTGCTCGAGCAGTTGGACCTGCTCGGTGAAGAGGTGGTCCCGGTACTGCGGAAGGAGTTCGCCGCACTGAAGCCGGCGCACGTACCGGACGCGCCGACGCATGCTTCCCTCAAGGCCGCAGCCGAGCGGGCGCGTGACCTGGAGACGATCGACGAGCCGGCCGTGGTGGCCGAGCGGACCGCCGAGGAGACGACGCGATGAGCGAACGCATGATTGCCGTGGTGACAGCCGGCTTGACGACACCGTCGTCGTCCCGGCTGCTCGCCGACCAACTGTCGGCCGCGGTCGCGGACGAGTTGTCGGGACGCGGGATCACCGCCCGCATCGAGACGATCGAGGTCCGCGACCACGCCCACGAACTGACCGACAACCTGCTCACCGGCTTCCCGCCGGCCGCGTTGCGCGAGGTCCTGGAGACGGTCGCGGCAGCCGATGCGCTGATCGTGGTGACCCCGACCTTCAGCGCGTCGTACTCCGGTCTGTTCAAGATGTTCTTCGACGTACTCGACGATCAGGCCCTCGCCGGCAAGCCCGTCCTGCTGGCCGCAACCGGCGGCACCGAGCGCCACTCGCTGGTCCTGGAGTTCGCCCTCCGCCCCCTGTTCG
Organism: Kribbella sp.; assembly: GCA_036503355.1. Taxonomy (GTDB): domain Bacteria; phylum Actinomycetota; class Actinomycetes; order Propionibacteriales; family Kribbellaceae; genus Kribbella. The sequence goes on from DASXXB010000010.1 coordinate 48,692, forward strand.
CGTACCTGAAGGCGCTTCCCGTCCCCACCGGCGTGTACGCCGCCTCCACCGACTGGGGCGTCAACGCGGCAACCCTCCGCCCCCGCATCACCCAGGCCGCCGGCGAACTGGTAGCAGCCCTCCACCACGAAACCCCCGTCACCGCCGACCCCTTCGAAAACCCAACCCCCTTCGAAGACCTACTCAACAGCTGATCGCGACGCGATGAGTTGGGTTAGGCCGTCGAGGATGGTGGTCAGGCCGAAGGTCAGGGCGTGGGTGGGGTCGAGGGCGGACTGGAAGTGTTCGCCTACCGAGGTGCCTACGCGGCCGGCCAGGGGGAAGTGGGTGTTGGACATGACTGTGGTGAGGGTCGGGGAGATCTGACGCCACCACTCCTGGTCCGACAGGCCGGATTCGCGTTGGGTGCGGAGTTGTTCGGCGCCGGCGCGGGCGGTGCCCTGGACGTGGGTCAGGACGAGGGTCAGGGCGGAGTCCATCTCGACGTCGGTCAGGCCGAGGCCGTCCAGCGGGCGTAGCTCGATCTCGTACTTGCGGGTGATGTTCGGCCCGAGCGCCGTCCGCATCGTCGGCACCTCGTGGATCCACGGGTGCGCGACCAGCACGTCCCAGTTGCGCCGCGCGACGAACTCGAGCGCGCCGCGCCAGCCCCCGGGTTGGCTCGCCGGTTCGGCGTCGGCGTACAGGTCGCCGTACACCTGGTCGAACATCAGGTCGGTCAGCTCGCCCTTGCCCGGCACGTGCGTGTAGAGCGACATCGTGCCGACCTCGAGCCGCTCCGCGACCGTCCGCATCGACAGCGCGTCGAGCCCGGAGGCGTCCGCGAGCGAGATCGCCGCGTCGACGATCGCGCGCACGGTCAGACCGGAGCGGCCGGGCTTGGTGTGGCTGCCCCAGAGCAGCGCCAGACTGCGCGCCGGATCGGGCGCCGCCGCCTTTCTTCCCGCCACTCGGAACCTTCCTCCGCCGCTCGTCGTTGGACGAATCGTACCTGAGCCGTACAATGTACGGTACACTCTACGGCTCAACGACCACGAGAGGTGGGAATGGCAACGGAGCGAGTGATCGAGGCCGTCGGCGTACGGAAGAACTACCAAGGCGGCACGGAGGGTGCGGGGCTGAACGGCTTCGACCTGGAGGTCACGGCCGGCACGGTGACGGGCCTGCTCGGCCCGAACGGCGCCGGCAAGACGACGGCGGTGCGGATCCTGTCCACACTGCTGGAGCTGGATTCCGGTACGGCGACGATCGCCGGGTACGACGTACGGCGGCAAGGAGCGGAGGTACGACGGCGGATCGGCCTGGTGGGGCAGTACGCCGCCGTGGACGAGGTACTCACCGGGCGGCAGAACCTGGTGATGTTCGGGCGGCTCAACCATCTGAAGAACGCGAAGGCGCGGGCGGACGAGCTACTGGAGCGGTTCGGTCTGGTCGAGGCGGCCAGGCAGGCGGTGAGCAAGTACTCCGGCGGCATGCGGCGGCGGCTCGACCTCGCCGCGAGCCTGATCGTGGCGCCGCGGGTGCTGTTCGTGGACGAGCCGACGACGGGCCTGGACCCGGCGGGGCGGATCGAGGTGTGGAACGCCGTACGGCAACTGGTCGACGGCGGTACGACGGTGTTGCTGACGACGCAGTACCTGGAGGAGGCGGATCAGCTGGCGAACCGGATCTCGATGCTGAAGGACGGCAAGGTCGCCGCGGAGGGGACGCCGGACGCGTTGAAGACACAACTGGGGTCGGACCGGTTGGAGCTGGTGCTCGCGGATCCGGCCGAGGTACCGCGGGTCGTCGAGCTGGCCGGGCCGCTCGCGGACGGGGAGGTGCAGGTGGCCGACGTACGCATCAGCATTCCGGTGAAGGATCGCACGAAGGCCCTGGTGGTGATGGCGAACTCGTTGCATGAGGCAAGGATCGAACCGGAGGACATCACGTTGCGGCGACCGACGCTGGACGAGGTCTTCCTGCACCTGACCGGTGCGGAGGTGGCGGCATGATGTGGGTGTTTGCCGACAGCTGGACCATCGCGCGGCGGACGTTCCTGCACTGGCGGATGCAGCCGGGGCTGGTGGTGTTCACCTGGTTCTTCCCGGTGCTGATGCTGTTGCTGTTCGGCGGACTGCTCGGCGGCGCGATGGAGTCGGATTCGTCGTACTACGAGTTGCTGGTGCCCGGGATCTTCGCGCTGGCGATGCTCTTCGGGCTGGAGGGCACGATGACCGCGGTCGCGACCGACGTGTCGAAGGGGGTGACGGATCGGTTCCGGTCGTTGCCGATGAGTTCGGCGGCGGTGGTGCTCGGGCGGTGCATCGCTGACCTGCTCGACTCGGTGGTGACGCTGGTGGTACTGGTCGGGACCGGGCTGGCGCTCGGATGGCGGTGGCACGAGGGGCTGCCGTCGGCGCTGGCCGCCTTCGGGCTGTTGCTGCTGTTGCGGTTCGCGCTGTTGTGGGTCGGGATCTTCATCGGACTCTCGGTGAAGAACGCGCAGAGCGTGACGATGGTGCAGGTGCTGGTGTGGCCGGTCGGCTTCCTGTCCAGCACGTTCGTGGCGACCTCCACGATGCCCGACTGGCTCGGCACGATCGCCCAGTGGAACCCGCTGTCGGCGACCGCGACCGCGGCACGGGACCTGTTCGGCAACCCCGACCCGTCGAGCACCGCCACCTGGATCGGCACCCACGCTGGAATCGCGGCGATCATCGCCCCGATCCTGCTGACCGCGATCTTCCTACCCCTCTCCGCCCACCGCTACCGCACCTTGTCGCGGTGAAGGTTGCCCCTTGAGCTGGAGGGTTGCCCCCTGAGATTTTCAGTGGGCAACCCTCCACGGGAAGGGGCAAGCCTCACGGGGTGAGTTGGCCGCCGTTGATCTCGATGATCTGGCCGGTGACGTAGGAGGACATGCGGTCGGAGGCCAGGAAGAGGATGGTGCCTACGCACTCGCGCGGGGTGCCGGTGCGTCCCATCGGGATGGTGGCGAGCATGGCCTGCATCTGGGCGTCGCCGGTATGCCGGTCGTGGAACGGGGTCTTGATGACGCCGGGCGCGATCGCGTTCACCCGGATCCCGTCCGGGGCGAGCTCCTTCGCGAGGCCGCGGGTGAACGTACTGACCGCGCCCTTCGACGTCGCGTAGACGACCGACCCGCCGGCGCCCCCGGTCCGCCCGGCGATCGAGGTGACGTTGATGATCGATCCGCTGCCCTGCTGTTTGAACACCGGTACGATCCGCCGGCTGAGCGCGAACACCGAGGTCAGGTTGACGTCCAGGATCCGGTGGAACTCCTCGTCCGGTACGTCGGCGATCGCGGACCGGTGCACCAGGTCGCCGGCGTTGTTCACGAGTACGTCGATCCGCCCGTGCTCGGCGAGCACGTCGTCGACGAACGCATCCGCCGCCTTCGGGTCCGCGAGGTCCGCCTGGTGCAAGGACGCCGTACCGCCCGCGGTCTGCACCGCCCCGACCGTGTGCTTCGCGCCCTCGGCGTTGCGGTGGTAGTGCAGCGCAACGGTGGCGCCCGTCTCCGCGAACCCGACCGCCGCGGCCGCTCCGATCCCGCTGCTGGCCCCGGTCACCACGACAACCTGATCCCTGAAATCCAGATATCCCATGCGCAACATCCTCCCCCAGCCCACCTCAGCCCGCGCCGAAAGGCGGGGCGGTGCGGGCCGAACGCGCCGGGAGGCGGGGTGGTGGGGATCGTGCGGGGGTATTTTCGTTGGATGGGATACGCGCTCGGGGAGCTGGGGCTCCGGCGGTGGCGGACTGGTGATGCGCTGCGGCTGGCGGCGGCGCACGAGGACCCGGAGATGGTGAACCAGGGCGGGATCGTGGACCGGGCGTCCGCGGTCGACTGGATCGGACGGGTCGCGGACCTCGACAACGGGCACGTGTACGCCGTCGCGGACGCGGACGATCACCCGATCGGGTGCGTGGGGGTGACGAACATCGACCGGCACCGGGTCGGCTGGACCTGGTACTGGACGCTCGCCGAGGTCCGTGGTCAGGGCGTCGCCCGCGACTCGCTCCGCGCCCTGGCGAACTGGGCGCACCACGAGGCCGGCCTCTACCGGCTGGAGCTCGGGCACCAACTCGGCAACCCCGCCTCCTGCGCGGTGGCCGCCGGCGCCGGCTTCCTCCCCGAAGGCATCGAGCGCCAGCGACTCGCCTTCGACGGCACGCGGTACGACGTCGAACGCCACGCCCGCCTGGTCACCGACCCACTCACCCCACCTCAGCGGCGGGTCACGGTCACAACGTGAGTTTGGGGTGCCGGTTGACGTCCTTGTACAGGAGGTAGCGGAACGGGCCGGGCCCGCCCGCGTAGCAGGCTTGCGGGCAGAACGCGCGCAGCCACATGAAGTCGCCCTCCTGCACCTCCACCCAGTCCTTGTTCAGCAGGTAGACCGCCTTGCCCTCCAGGACGTACAGGCCGTGCTCCATCACGTGCGTCTCCGGGAACGGGATCACCCCACCCGGTTCGAAGCTGACGATGTTCACGTGCATGTCGTGGCGTACGTCGTCCGGATCCACGAACCGCTGCGTCTTCCAGCGTCCGTCGGTGTCCGGCATCGCGCCACCTTCTACGTCCGCCTCGTTGGTGACCAGCGCGGGCGGTACGTCGATGCCGTCGACCCGCTCGTACGCCTTCCGCACCAGGTGGAACGTCGCGGCCGCGTCGCTCGTGTTCCGCACCGTCCAGTCGCCGCCCGGCGGCAGGTACGCGTACCCACCTGACGTCAGCGTGTGCTTCTCGCCCGCGACGGTCAGCACAATGTTGCCTGCGACAACGAACAGCACCGCCTCGGCGGCCGGATCGGTCTCGGGTCTGTCGCTGCCCCCGCCCGGCGCGACCTCGACGATGTACTGCGAGAACGTCTCCGCGAACCCGGACAGCGGCCGCGCGATCACCCACAGCCGGGTGTCGTCCCAGAACGGCAGCCGGCTCGTGACGATGTCCGTCATCGTGCGGCGCGGCAGGACGGCGTACGCCTCGGTGAAGACCGCGCGGTCGGTGGTGAGGTCGGTCTGCGCGGGCAGGCCGCCCTTCGGCGCGTAGAAGGTCATCGTTCTCCTCGGGTCAGCAGGCGGCCGTGCGGGTCGGCGGCGAGGTCGACGGGTACGCCGTGGAGCCAGGTGCTCCGGACGGCACCGGAGAGCGTGCGGCCGTCGTACGGCGTGATGGCGTTCTTGTGCTGGAGTTGCCGCGCGTCGACGGTGAAGGTCTCGTCGGGGGCGAGGATGCAGAAGTCGGCGTCGTACCCGACCTCGAGCCGGCCCTTCGTCCGCAGGCCGGTCTGCTCGGCGGGGGCGGTGGACATCCAGCGCACAACGTCGGCGAGTGTGAAGCCGCGCCGGCGCGCCTCGGTCCAGACGGCCGGGAGCCCGAGCTGGAGGGAGGCGATGCCGCCCCAGGCGGTGCCGAAGTCGCCGGTGTCGAGGTTCTTCAGGTCGATCGTCGACGGCGAGTGATCGGAGACGACCAGGTCGATCGTGCCGTCGCGGAGACCGTCCCAGAGCAGCTCACGGTTGGCGCCTTCGCGGATCGGCGGGCAGCACTTGTACTGCGTGGCGCCGTCCGGGATGTCCTCGGCGGTGAAGCTGAGGTAGTGCGGGCACGTTTCGGCCGTGATCCGTACGCCGGTCGCCCGCGCCTCGGCGATCAGCGGGAGGACGTCGGCGCTGGACACGTGCAGGATGTGGACGCGGCAGCCGGTCTCGCGGGCGAGCTCGATGACGTGCCCGACCGCGTCGTTCTCCGCGATCCGGGGGCGGGAGTTGAGGAACGCCGCGTAGCTCGCGCCGTCGGGTGCGGTGGCCTCGTCGATGCGGTGGGCGTCCTCGGCGTGCACGATCAGCAGGCCGTCGAACGTCACGAGCTCACGCATCGCGGCTTCGAGTTCCTGCTGGTCGAGGGGCGGGAACTCGTCGACACCGGAGTGCAGCAGGAAGCACTTGTAGCCGAACACGCCCGCGTCGTGCAGCGGGCGCAGGTCCGCGACGTTGCCCGGGATCGCCCCGCCCCAGAACCCGACATCGACGTACGCCTGGGTCTCGGCAGTCTTGCGCTTCAGCGCCAGCGCCGGTACGTCGCAGGTCGGCGGGATGCTGTTCAGCGGCATGTCGATGATCGTGGTGACACCGCCCGCGGCCGCGGCCCGGGTCGCGGAGGTGAAGCCCTCCCAGTCCGTGCGGCCAGGGTCGTTGACGTGCACGTGAGAGTCGACAAGCCCTGGAAGCAGTACTTCGTCGTCGGCCGGCCGTAGCTCGGTCGCGGCGTCGAGCACAGCGTCGTACGGCGTGATCGCGACGATCTGCCCGTCGCGGACGCCGATCGCACACTCCTCCTCGCCCCCGGCGCGCACTACCCGCCGGGCCCTGATGACGAGATCCAGAGCATTCATGCGGACCCTCTTTCCGTTCGTGTCATCGTAAGACGCTCGCTCGCGATCCGTTCCCCAAGTACTTCGAGCAGCGGCCGCGGCTCGGCGATACACCGCGCCACGTCGGGCTCGACGTCGGTGAGCGCGTAAGCAGCCGATACACCGATGCTCTCCAGCTGATCAGGCCTCAGCCGGTTCACTCCACACACTGCAACCACCGAGCGCCCGTCGGATGCTGCGGCGACGCCGGCGACTGCTTTTCCGTGCAGCGTCTGCTCGTCGAGGGCACCCTCGCCGGTGACGATCAGGTCGGCGCCGGCGAGTTGCTCGCGGAACCTGACCATCTCCAGGACCAGGTCGATGCCGGGCCGGAGTTCGGCGTCGAGCAGCGCAAGCGCCGCGAACCCGACGCCGCCGGCCGCACCCGCCCCCGGGGTGTCGCGCAAGTCGCGACCGGTCGCCTGTGCGACGGCGTCGGCCCACTCGGCCAGCGCCGCGTCGAGGTCAGCGACTTGCCGCGGGTCAGCGCCCTTCTGCGGACCGTACACAGCGGCAGCGCCCCGCGGACCCGTCAACGGATTGTCAACATCGCACGCAACCACCACCTGCACGCTCGCCAGCCGGCGGCGCAGAGCGGCCACGGGAACCTCGCTTTCCGGAACTTTTCCTCCATGGAGCGACGAATTGTTTCCGGAAAGCCCGGCAAGCGCCTGGATCAGGCCGAGGCCGCCGTCGGTGGAGGCGCTGCCGCCGATGCCGAGGATGATGCGGGTGCAGCCCGCGTCGACGGCCGCGGCGATCAGTTCACCGGTGCCGTACGACGTTGCGGTGAGCGGAGCGAGTACGCCGCCGGGCAACCGGACCAGCCCGGACACGTCCGCGAGCTCGACCACCGCGGTGTCCCCGAGGCGCGCGTATCCGCTCCACACCGGCTCACCAGTGGGGCCTGAGGCAACGATCGGGACCAGGGTGTACCCGGCGGCGACGGCGGCGGCGAGGGTGCCGTCGCCGCCGTCGGCTACCGGGACTGCGATGACGGTGGCGTCGGGGCAGACTCGTCGTACCCCGGCGCCGACCGCCTCCGCGACCTCGGCGCTCGTCAAAGTCCCCTTGAACTTGTCGGAGGCAACAACCACGCGCACCGGTCAGTCCAGCAACGCGAGGGCTGTCGGGGCGTCCTCCGGCGAGATCGCCAGGTCCTCGAACTCGACGACGTTGTCGATCTCGACACCCATCGACACGTTCGTGACACGCTCCAGGATGACCTCGACCACGATCGGGACCTGGTGCTCGACCATCAGCTTCTTGGCCTGCTCCAGCGCGGGCAGGATCCCGTCCGGCTCGGAGACCCGCAACGCCTTGCAGCCAAGGCCTTCGACGACCTTCACGTGGTCGACGCCGTACCCGTTGACCTCCGGGCTGTTGATGTTCTCGAACGACAACTGCACGCAGTAGTCCATGTCGAAGTTCCGCTGCGACTGGCGGATCAGGCCGAGGTACGAGTTGTTCACGACCACGTGGATGTACGGGATGTTGAACTGCGCGCCGACCGCGAGCTCCTCGATCAGGAACTGGAAGTCGTAGTCGCCCGACAGCGCGACGACCGTGCTGTCCGGATCCGCAACGGCCACCCCGAGCGTGGCCGGCACGGTCCAGCCCAGCGGACCCGCCTGGCCGGCGTTGATCCAGTGCCGCGGCCTGTACACGTGCAGCATCTGCGCCGCCTGGATCTGCGACAACCCGATCGTGCTGACGTAACGGACGTCCGGCCCGAACGCCCGGTTCATCTCCTCGTACACCCGCTGCGGCTTGATCGGCACCGCGTCGAAGTGCGTCTTCCGCTGCAACGTCGTACGCCGTTCACGGCACTCCGCGGCCCACGCCGTACGGTCCGGCAGCTTTCCGGCGGCCGCGCGTTCGCGCGCGACCTCGACGAAGACCTCGAGCGCCGCCCGCGCGTCGGACACCACCCCGTAGTCCGGTGCGAACACGCGTCCGATCTGCGTCGGCTCGATGTCCACGTGGATGAACTTCCGATCGCCCCGATACACATCCAGCCCGCCGGTGTGCCGGTTCGCCCACCGGTTGCCGATGCCGAGGACCAGGTCGGACGCCAGCAGCGTCGCGTTCCCGTACCGGTGCGACGTCTGCAGGCCGACCATGCCGGCGCTCAATGGGTGGTCGTCCCCGATCGCGCCCCAGCCCATCAGGGTCGGTACGACGGGAACGCCCGTGAGCTCGGCAAACTCGACGAGCAGGTCGGCCGCGTCCGCGTTGATGATGCCGCCGCCCGCGACGATCAGCGGGTGCGCCGCGGCGCTCAGCATGTCGAGCACCTTCTCCGCCTGCGCCCGGGTGGCCGCGGGACGCGAGACCGGCAGCGGTTCGTAGGTGTCGATGTCGAACTCGATCTCGGCGAGCTGCACATCCAGCGGCAGGTCGACCAGCACGGGACCCGGACGGCCTTCGCGCATCACCTGGAACGCCTTCTGGAAGGTGCCCGGGACCTGCGCGGCCTCCATCACGGTGACCGCCCACTTCGCGACCGGCTTGGCGATCGCGGAGATGTCGACGGCCTGGAAGTCCTCCTTGTGCAGCTTCGCGACCGGCGCCTGGCCGGTGATGCACAGGATCGGGATCGAGTCCGCGGAGGCGGAGTACAGCCCGGTGATCATGTCGGTGCCGGCCGGTCCCGACGTACCGATGCAGACGCCGATGTTGCCGGCGCGAGCCCGGGTGTAACCCTCGGCCATGTGCGACGCGGCCTCGACGTGCCGGGCGAGCACGTGCTTGATGCCGCCGTGCGCGCGGATCGCGCTGTAGAACGGGTTGATCGCGGCGCCCGGCAGACCGAAGGCCTGCGTCGCGCCTTCCTTCTCCAGGATCAGTACGGCGGCATCGACCGCCCGCATGCGAGTCATCAGTTGACGTCCTTCCCGGACAGCCGCTCGACGCCACGGAGCAGCGCGGAGTGGTCGAGGCCGCCGTCGCCGTTGGCGCGGGCCGACGCGACGAGTTGTGCCACCAGCGCACCCAGCGGTACGACGACGCCCGCCTCGCGCGCGGCCGCGGTGACGATGCCCATGTCCTTGTGGTGCAGGTCGATCCGGAACCCGGGCTCGAAGGAGCGCGACAGCATGTTCTCCTTCTTCTGGTTCAGTACGGTCGACCCGGCCAGCCCGCCGCCCAGCACCTCGAGCGCGGCCTTGGTGTCGACGCCGTACGCCTCCAGGAACACCACGGCCTCGGAGACCGCCTGGATGTTCGCGGCGACGATCAGCTGGTTGGCCGCCTTCACGGTCTGGCCCGAACCACTCGGGCCGACGTGGACGACGGTCTTGCCGACCACGTCGAACAGCGGCTTGGCCGTGGCGAAGTCCTCCGCGTCACCGCCGACCATGATCGACAGCGCGGCGTTCTTCGCGCCCGCCTCGCCGCCGGAGACCGGCGCGTCGAGCAGGTGGAAGCCGAGTGCGCGGGCCTGCTCCGCGAGCTGCTGGGTGACATCGGGCCGGATGCTGGAGAAGTCGATGATCAGCGTGCCGGTCTCGGCGAGCTGGAACACGCCGTCCTCGCCTTCGAGGACGTCCTGGACGTCCGGCGAGTCGGGCACCATCACGCAGATCACGTCGGCGCCCTTGACCGCGTCGGCGAGCGAGGTCGCGGCCCGGCCGCCGGCGGCGATCAGGTCCGCGGCGCGCTCCGGCGTACGGTCGAGACCGGCCACGGTGTGCCCGGCGTTGGCGAGGTGGACGGCCATCGGGTTGCCCATGATGCCGAGACCGATGAAGGCGATGTTGGTCATGTGAAGTCTCCTAGGGGTTTCAGCGGCGCTCGTACGGCAGCCAGCCGAAGCTTGCTTCTGAGGTGGTGGACGGCTTGTACTCGAGCCCGACCCAGCCGTCGTAGCCGTTCGCTTCGAGGGCGCTGAGCTGGTGGTCGAGCGGAAGCGTTCCGGTACCGGGCTCGTTGCGGCCCGGGTTGTCGGCGATCTGCACGTGCGCAATCCGGTCGGTGTGCCCGGCGATCACCCGGTCGACGTCGTCGCCATTGACTGCGAGGTGGTACAGGTCGGCGAGCAGTCCGACGTTCGGTACGTCGTACGCCGCCTGGACGCGATCGATCACGCTCAGCGCGTCCGACGCGACCTTCAGCGGGTAGCGGTCCGCGCCGCTGACCGGCTCGACCAGGACCGTGGCGCCGATCCGTGCGGCAGCCTTGGCGGCCAGACCGAGGTTCTCGACCGCGGCCTCGTCCTGCTCCTGCTCGGTGCTGCCGTCCACGCGGTTGCCGTAGAGGGCGTTGAAGCCCTGGGTGCCGAGCCGCTCGCCGATGCCGACCGCGACGTCGAGGTTGTCGCGGAACTCGCCGGACCGCTTCGGCCAGGACACCAGCCCGCGGTCGCCGCCCGGCATGTCGCCGGCGAAGAAGTTCAGGCCGGTCAGCTGGACGCCGGCGTCGGTGACCGCAGTCACGAACGCGTCGACCTGACGCTCCGGCGGCACGGCCTCGACGAACGGCCACCAGAACTCGACCGCACTGAACCCGGCCCGCCGGGCGGCCGCCGGCCGCTCGAGCAGGGGCAGCTCGGTGAAGAGCAACGAACAGTTCACCGTGTACCGCAGCTGGTGGCTCATCTCGATTCCAACTTCCGCATTGTGGAACTTCATTTCTGTTCTGCGAAATGACCATAAGACGATGGATCGAGGGCGTCAAGCGCCAGAAGGGCTGTCCCTCGCGAGCGCGCGCGTTGTACTTTCCTCTAAAGAACTCCTCGAGGAGGTACGTCGTGCTGCTGGCCGAACTGCTCGACGCACCCGAGCTCGGATTGCGCCTGCTGTACTCCGCGGGCGGCGTACTGGACCGGCCGATCGGGCGGCTGGTGACGACCGACCTGCTGGAGCCCGGGCGGTACCTGAGCGGCGGCGAGGTCGTGCTGACCGGGCTGGTCTGGCGGCGGCAACCGGCCGACAGCGAGGTGTTCGTGGCGTCGATGGCGGCGCGCGGAGCGACCACGATCCTCGCGGGCAAGGCGCAACTCGGCGACGTACCGCCGGATCTGGTGGCGGCCTGCCGGCAGCACGAGGTGACGCTGATCGAGGTGCCGATCGAGATCGCGTTCGCGGACGTCACGGAGTACGTCGCCGCGGCCGGGTCGGCCGAGACCGGCGCTCGGTTGTCGGCGAGCCTGGTGCGGCAGCGGCAGCTGTTGTCGTCGATCGCCGCGGGGCGCAGCCTGGACGAGCTCGCGGCGCGGATCTCCGCCGAGATCGGGCACGACTGCCGGGTTCTCACCCCGACCGGGCGGCACGTCGTACCGGGGCCGGGCGAGCTCGACCCCGAGCTCGTCGACGCGATCGCCCGGCGCTTCCTGACCGCCGAACGCATGCCCGCCGTGGCGACCGCTCCGGACGGGTCGGCGTACAGCTTGTTCCCGGTCGGCTCGGGGTTCGGGAACCGGCTGACGGCGTGGTTCCTGGTGATCGACGGCGATCACACGACCTGGTCGCACGACCACGTCGAGGCGGTGCACGAGCTGTGCGCGATCGCCGCCCTCGACCGCGCCCGTCGCGACGAGGGTCGCCGTGCGCTCCGCCCGCTGGTCGCGGACGCGCTCGCGCTCGTCGAGTCCGGCGCGCCGCAGACCGAGGTCGCCGCGCGCCTGCGACAGGCGGGCGCGCACTCGGAACGACCGCTGGTTGTCGCGGTCGCCGGCCTCCGCGACGACAGCACCGGCGACCACGGCCCCAGCGAGGTCGCGCTGACTTTGATCGAAGATGTCTCGCTGACCGTCGGCCCGGCGGTCGTCGCGCCGGGCCGGGACGGTCTGCTGGTCGGCTTCCTGCCCTTCACCCCCGAGCTTCCCGAGCACGTACGACGGGCCTTCAGCCGGCTCGCCCCTGGTCTCAACCGCGGCCGGCTGGCGGTCGGGATCAGCGGCGAGACCTCGATCGACGCGCTCGCGGGCGCACTCGAGGAGGCCCGCTTCGCGCAGCGTGCCGCCGGCGCCGCCCGCGCGCCCGTCTCGGTCGTGACCTCGGACGAGGTCGCCTCGCACGTCCTGCTGCTCGCCACGTTGCCCGACGACGTACGGCGTACGTACAGCAACCGCGTCCTCGGAGCGGTCCTCGACCACGACCGCCGTACCCACGCCGACCTGCTCACAACGCTCCAGGCGTTCCTCGCCTGCTCGTGTTCCTGGACGCGTACGGCGGAGTCGCTGCATCTGCACGTCAACACCGTTCGCTACCGGATCGAACGCGTTGAGCAACTGACCGGACGCGATCTGTCGACCCTCGAGGACCGGGTGGACGTGTTCCTCGCGCTCAAATCGCTGTAGTTGTGTGATCACACAAAACTGGGCGTTCTCCGGGCGTTCATCTTCGGAGGTTCACCGGGTGCAATCCACAGTCTGTTGAGCAGATGCTCGGGTGCAGGTCAAATCCCCCGCCGCCCCATGCAGCCCGAGGAGCGTGTCCCGATGAAGGCAAACCTGCGACCGCGTCGCCATCCCGTAGACCAGGTGCTGCCACCCGGCAAGCTCGCGGTGTATGGCGCCCAGCACGTGCTGGCGTTCTACGCCGGGGCGGTGATCGTACCGATCCTGCTCGCCAGTGCGATCGGGCTCACCACCGAGCAGCTCATCCACCTGATCAACGCGGACCTCTTCACCTGCGGCATCGCCTCGATCATCCAGTCGGTCGGCTTCTGGAAGGTCGGCGTCCGGCTGCCGCTGCTGCAGGGCGTGACGTTCACGGCGGTGTCGCCGATGATCGCGATCGGGCTCGCGGCCGGCGGCGGTACCAACGGTCTGCTGGTGATCTACGGCGCCGTACTCGTCGCCGGCCTGGCCACGTTCTTCATCGCGCCGTACTTCAGCAAGCTGATCCGGTTCTTCCCGCCGGTGGTGACCGGTTCGGTGATCACGATCATCGGTCTGGCGCTGCTGCCGGTGGCGGCCGGGGACGCGGTCGGCGGGGCGGGACCGACGGCGGCACCGACGAGCGGCAAGAACATGGCGTACGCGCTCGGCACGCTGGCGCTGATCGTGCTGATCCAGCGGGTGTTCAAGGGGTTCATGGCGACGATCGCCGTACTGATCGGCCTGGTGGCCGGGACGCTGGTGGCCTGGGCGTTCGGCGACGCGCACTTCGGCGCGGTCCACGACGCGGCCTGGGTCGGCGTGACGCAGCCGTTCTACTTCGGCTGGCCGAAGTTCTCGGTGGCGGCGATCATCTCGATGGTCGTGGTCATGCTGATCACCGCGGTCGAGACGACCGGTGACGTGTTCGCGACCGGTGAGATCGTCGAGAAGCGGATCAGCCGTGACGACATCGCCCGGGCGCTGCGGGCGGACGGCCTGGCGACCACGATCGGCGGCGTCTTCAACTCGTTCCCGTACACCTGCTTCGCCGAGAACGTCGGCCTGGTCCGGCTGACCCGGATCCGCAGCCGCTGGGTGGTCGCGGCCGCGGGCGGGTTCATGATCCTGATCGGGCTGCTGCCGAAGGCGGGCGCGATCGTGGCCGGCGTACCGCATCCGGTGCTCGGTGGCGCGGCGCTCGCGATGTTCGCGACGGTGGCCGTGGTCGGGTTCCAGACGCTGGCGAAGGTCGACTTCCACGACCACCGGAACGTGGTGATCGTCGCCACCAGCGTCGGGCTGGCGATGTACGTGACCGCGCAGCCGCAGGTCTCCCAGGCCGTACCGCACTGGGCCGAGATCATCTTCGGCAGCGGCATCACGCTCGGCAGCCTGACCGCGATCTTCCTGAACATCCTGTTCCACCACGTCGGCAAGAACTTCGGGCCGGCGGTCGCCGGGCAGCCCGGTGACACGGTCCGGCTGGACCAGGTGAACACGATGACGCGCGAGGAGTTCGTCGAGACGTTCGGTGGACTCTTCCAGGGTCCGCGGTGGGCGGTCGAACGGGCGTGGGAGATGCGCCCGTACGCCGACACGCACGCGCTGCGGCGCTCGTTCCAGGAGGCGTTGTTCTCCGGCACCCGCGAGGAGCAGCTCGAACTGATCCAGGCATACCCGCAGCTCGGGTCGCAGTTCGTCGCCGACGGACTCAGCGGGGAGGCGTCGCTGCGGGACCAGTCCGACAAGGGGCTGACGTTCCTGGGCGACCCCGAGCGCGACGAGCTGACCGCGATCACGTCGGCGTACGAACAGCGCTTCGGGTTCCCGCTGGTGATCTCGGTGCGGGACGCCGAGTCGTACGAGCGGATCGTCGAGCAGGGCCGCGAACGGCTGGGGAACTGCGACAACCAGGAACACGCCGCCGCGCTGCTCGAGATCGCGAAGATCGCCGGCTACCGCTTCGACGACTTCGTCTCCGACGCCAACCCGATCCACAGCGCCCGCACCCGATGGAGCAGCAACCGATGACGACACAAGCCCTCCGGGCTCCCGCACTGACCGTGAACGGCGACGTCACCCCGATCGGTGACGTCTCCGTCCACACCACCGTCCTCGACTGGCTCCGCGACCGCGGCCTGACCGGCGCCAAGGAGGGCTGCGCCGAAGGTGAGTGCGGCGCCTGCTCGGTGCTCGTCGCCCGCCCCGGCACCGAGTCCGCGACGGAGTGGACCGCGGTCAACGCGTGCCTGCTCCCGATCGCCTCCCTGGACGGCCAGGAACTGATCACGTCGGAGGGCCTGGGTACGCCGGCCGGCCTGCACCCGGTCCAGCAGGAGATGGCCGTCCGAGGCGGCTCCCAATGCGGCTTCTGCACCCCCGGCTTCATCTGCAGCATGGCGGCGGAGTACTACCGTCCTGGGCGGGCCTGTGGTGAAGGTGATCACGAGCATGGGCCGAACGGGTTCGACCTGCATGCGTTGAGCGGGAACCTCTGCCGCTGCACGGGGTATCGGCCGATCAGGGACGCCGCGTACGCGCTGAACGGGCCGGCGGAGAACGACGCGTTCGCCGTACGCCGCGACGCCCCGCCGCCCGCCCCGGCGGCGACCGGCATGGTCTCGCCCGAAGGCGAGTTCCTCCGTCCGGCCACGCTGCAAGCTGCTTTGGCGGTTCTGGGCGATCGGGACGATGCGGTGGTGGTCGCCGGTTCGACCGACCTCGGTGTGCAGGTGAACATCTTCGGGTCCCGCCCCCCGCTCACCGTCGCGATCGACCGCCTGGAAGAACTGCGCGAGTTCTCCTTCGGTGGCAGCGAGGTACGGATCGGCGCGGCGCTCACCCTGAGCGAGATCGAGCGGCGGCTGGCCGGGCGAATCCCGTTGCTGGACCAGTTGTTCCCGCAGTTCGCCTCGCGGTTGATCCGGAACGGCGCGACGATCGGCGGGAACCTGGGGACCGGATCACCGATCGGAGACACGCCACCCGCACTCCTGGCACTGGATGCCAAGCTGGTTCTCGCATCCAGCCGGGGTGAGCGCGTGGTGCCGTTGGCCGAATACTTCACCGGCTACCGGCAAACGGTGAAGGCGCCGGACGAGCTGATCAAGTCCATCGTGATCCCGTTGCCGCTCGCACCTATGACCGCGTTCCACAAGATCGCCAAGCGGCGCTTCGACGACATCTCCAGTGTGGCGATCGGGTACGCGTTGACCGTTGCCGACGGCACCGTTCGGGACGCGAAGATCGGCCTGGGTGGCGTGGCCGCGACTCCGCTGCGTGCGACCGCGACCGAGGCCGCGCTGATCGGCAGGCCTTGGTCCGAGGAGACCGTACGAAGCGCAGCCGCGGTCATGGCCGCCGAAGGTACGCCGATGGACGATCACCGCGCGAGTTCGTCGTACCGCTCCGCGATGCTCGGCCAGTCCCTGTTGCGCTTCTACTTCGCCGAAAAGGAGGTCGACGCATGAGCTCGCTGTCCGAACGCCCGGCCGCCGCAGTCGTCGGCGTACCGCTGCCGCACGAGAGCGCCGCACTGCACGTCACCGGAACCGCCTTGTACACGGACGATCTGGTGATGCGCACCCGCGACGTACTGCATGCCTGGCCTGTCCAGTCGCCGCACGCCCACGCGCGAGTGACGGCGCTGCGGGTCAAGCCGGCGTACGACGTACCTGGTGTGGTGCGTGTGCTGACCGCGGACGACGTACCGGGGGTGAACGACGCGGGCGTGAAGCATGACGAGCCGTTGTTCCCGGGCGAGGTGATGTTCAACGGGCATGCGGTGTGCTGGGTGCTGGCGGAGACGCTGGAGGCCGCGCGGCTCGGGGCGCTGGCGGTCGAGGTGGAGTACGAGCCGTTGCCGGCGCTCGTGACCGTGCGCGAGGCGATCGACGCCGAGAGCTTCCAGGGCATCGGGCGGCGGCTGGAACGTGGCGATGTCTCGGCTGCGCTGGCCGACGCGGCACATGTGTTCCACGGCGAGTTCGAGTTCGCCGGTCAGGAGCACTTCTACCTCGAGACGCACGCGGCGTTGGCTCTGGTGGACGAGTACGGGCAGATCTTCGTGCAGTCGAGTACGCAGCATCCGTCCGAGACGCAGGAGATCGTCGCGCACGTCCTCGGGCTGGCGAGTCATTCCGTGACGGTGCAGTGCCTGCGGATGGGCGGCGGTTTCGGCGGCAAGGAGATGCAGCCGCACGGGTTCGCCGCGATCGCCGCACTCGGCGCGACGCTGACCGGGCGGCCGGTGCGGTTGCGGCTGAACCGCACGCAGGACATGACGATGTCGGGCAAGCGGCATGGGTTCCACAGTTCATGGACCGTCGGATTCGGGGCCGATGGCAAGCTGGTCGCTCTGGACGCGACGTTGACGGCCGACGGCGGCTGGAGCCTCGACCTGTCGGAGCCGGTGCTGGCGCGGGCCATGTGCCACATCGACAACGCGTACGAGATCCCGCACGTCCGCGTCGACGGGCGGATCGCGAAGACCAACAAGACGTCGCAGACCGCGTTCCGCGGGTTCGGCGGGCCGCAGGGCATGCTGGTGATCGAGGACATCCTCGGGCGCTGCGCTCCGCTGCTCGGGTACGACGCGATGGAACTGCGTCGACGGAACTTCTACCAGCCCGGCGACTCCACGCCGTACGGGCAACCGGTTCGGCATGCGGATCGGCTGGAGTCGTGCTGGTCGCAGGTGATCGACCGTGGGGACCTCGCTCGGCGTCGTACGGAGGTTGCCGCTTTCAACGCGTCACACGAGCATGTGAAGCGCGGGCTGGCGATGACGCCGGTGAAGTTCGGCATCTCGTTCAACCTGACAGCGTTCAACCAGGCCGGTGCGCTGGTGCACGTCTACAAGGACGGCTCCGTGCTGATCAATCACGGCGGCACCGAGATGGGGCAAGGCCTGCACACGAAGATGCTGCAGGTGGCGGCGACCACGCTGGGCGTGCCGTTGGAGCGGGTCCGGCTGGCGCCGACGCGGACCGACAAGGTGCCGAACACGTCCGCGACCGCCGCCTCCTCGGGTGCCGACCTGAACGGTGCGGCGATCAAGAACGCGTGCGAGCAGATCCGCGAGCGGCTGGCGCAGGTGGCCGGCGGACGGCTCGGGATCAGTCCGCACGATGTGCGGTTCGTCGACGGGGTCGTTCGCGGGCTGTCCGGGGACGGGGTGGACTGGAACGAGCTGGTCAACCTCGCGTACCACCAGCGCGTGCAGCTGTGGGCGGCCGGCTTCTATCGCACCGAGGGGCTGCACTGGGACGCGAACGCGATGCGCGGCGAGCCGTTCAAGTACTTCGCGTACGGCGTCGCGGCGTCGGAGGTCGAGGTCGACGGGTTCACGGGTTCGTACACCGTGCGGCGCGTCGACATCGTGCACGACGTCGGTGACAGCCTCAGCCCGCTGATCGACATCGGGCAGATCGAGGGCGGGTTCGTGCAGGGCGCCGGGTGGCTGACGCTGGAGGACCTGCGCTGGGACTCGAGCACCGGGCGGTTGTCGACTCAGGCAGCCAGTACGTACAAGCTTCCGAGCTTCTCGGAGATGCCTGAGGTCTTCAACGTCACGCTGCTCGAGAAGGCTCACGAGGACGGCGCGGTCTACGGCTCGAAGGCAGTAGGCGAACCTCCACTCATGCTCGCCTTCTCCGTCCGCGAAGCCCTCCGCCAGGCGGCCGCCGCCTTCGGCCCACCCGGCACCAGCGTCGACCTCCCGTCCCCCGCCACACCAGAGGCGGTCTACTGGGCACTGGAGAAGGCACGCACCGGGACCGCTGACTGGCACAGACAAGCGGCGGACGCCGTCCCCACCCCCACTCCGCACGCGACCGGCTCCGCCCCCTCCCCGGAGGCGACCCGCACCACCCCTACTCCGGAGGGAACCAGCACCACCCCCACCCCGGACGGGACCCGCCCCGTCCCCACCCCGAAGGGGACCCGCACCGCCCCCACCGCGGAGGGGACTCGCACCGGCCCCGGTCGGGAGGGGATGGGCTCGACGCTCTCCTCTCCCCGTAGAGCGGGAGGGTGATGAGGGATGGAGTGGGTGAAGGCTGTTCAGCGTCTCCGCGCCCGGCGTGAGGCCGGGGTGTTGGTGACCGTGCTGTCGGTGCGTGGGCATGCGCCTCGGGAGGCCGGAGCGAAGATGGTTGTTGCCTCGGACAACGTCTGGGGGACGGTCGGGGGCGGAAACCTGGAGGCGCTGGGGGTGGAGCGCTCGCGGGCGATGATCACCGACGGTACGACGACACCCGAGGTGCTGACCGCAGCGTTGTCGGACAAGGCGCCGTACCAGCATGGGGTTCAGTGTTGTGGTGGTGAGGTGAAACTCCTGCTGGAGCCGTTGCCCGTGGTGCCGGCGGTGGCGATCTTCGGGGTCGGGCACGTCGGGCTGGAACTGGCGCGGATCCTCGCGCGGCACGACATCGAGCTGCACCTGATCGACTCCCGCGCGGACCAGCTGACGCCGGAGCGGCTCACGGTGCTGGATGACGCGATCGCGCAGGTCCACGTTCACAACGTGCCGGTGCTCCCCGAGCTGGTCGTCGGCGAACTTCCGCCGGGTACGCACGTCGTGATCATGACGCACGATCATGCCGAGGACGCCGCGCTGTGTGACGCCGCGATCCGCAATAATCAGCTGGCGACGATCGGGCTGATCGGGTCGAGCGCCAAGTGGACCCGGTTCCAGCGCAAGCTCGCCGAGGACGGCAACACCGCCGAAGCCATCGCGCGGATCACCACGCCGATCGGCATCCCCTCGGTCTCCGGCAAGGAGCCGGCTGTGATCGCGGTGAGCGTAGCCGCCTGGCTCCTCGAACGCTTCGCCACCGCGCAAGCACCACAGCCCGCGGTCCAGACACCACAGTCCGCCGGGCACCTCGCAGGACGGACAGCACAGTCCGCCGCGCGGAGCGCTGCGGCACAGACACAACAGTCCGCCGGGCGGCTTTCCGTGCCGGCTCGATCTGCCGACGGTCGCCCCGCCTCGGCTCAGCGTGAGGCAGAGGCATGACTCTTTACCGTGGCACGTTCATCGACACCCCGGAGAACCCGTTCGCGGGCGCCGGCCTGCGGGTCGCCGCCGACGCAGGCCTCCTGGTCGAGGACGGCCTGATCGTTGCTCGCGGCCCCTTCGCGGACCTCCGGCAGGCGCACCCCGCCGAGCAGGTCGTGGACCTGCGCGACGGCGTCGTACTGCCCGGATTCGTCGACACCCACGTGCACTTCCCGCAGATCCGCGCGGTCGGCGGGCTCGGTCTCCCGCTGCTGGAGTGGCTCGACCGGTACGCGCTCCCCGAGGAGGCGCGGATGGCCGACGTCACCTACGCGTCCGGGGTCGCACAGGAGTTCGTCCGCGGCCTCGCAGCGGCGGGTACGACGTCCGCGCTCGTCTTCGGGGCGCACTACGCCGACGCGGTCGACACACTCTTCGACGCCGCGTCGAAGGTCGGACTCCGCATCACCTCAGGTCTGGTGCTGAGCGATCGGCTGCTCCGACCGGAACTGCTCACCACCCCGGTCCGCGGGTACGCCGAGTCACTCGCCCTCGCGAACCGCTGGCACGGCGTCGGCCGGAGCCGGTACGCCGTGACGCCGCGCTTCTCACTGTCCTGCACCGACGAGCTGCTCGCCACGTGCCGGGAACTGATGGACGCGATCCCCGGCGCACTGTTCACCTCCCACGTGAACGAGAACGAGGCCGAGATCGCAACGGTCGCCGACCTGTTCGGAGGCAGCGACTACGTGACGACGTACGACCGGCACGGCCTGGTGGACCGGCGTACCGTGCTCGCGCACAACGTGCACCCGACGGACGTGGAGCTCAAGACGCTCGCGACCAGCGGCGCGACGGTCGCGCACTGTCCTACGAGCAACGCGGCCCTGGGCAGTGGACTGTTCCCGCTGACGAGGCACCTGCAACACGGCGTACGCGTGGCACTCGGGTCCGACGTCGGCGCGGGCACCGGCTTCTCGCTGCTCAAGGAGGGCTTGCAGGCGTACTTCTGCCAGCAACTCCTCGGCGATCAGGGCCGCCCACTCACCGCGGCCCACCTCCTGTACCTCGCTACGACGGCCGGCGCCGAAGCCCTGGACCTCCCGCAGGTCGGGCACCTGTCCGTCGGCCAGTACTTCGACGCGCAACTCCTCCGCCCCGCCGAAGGCTCCCCGCTCGCCGTCGCCATCACCCACGCCGAAGACACCGAAGAGGCCCTGGCCCGAATCTTCACCCTCGGCACCCCCGCCGACGTCCAAGCAGTCTGGATCAACGGCGACCTCCTGCACTCCTGACGATCCGCAGGTCGCCGGTGGTCACGTTGCGGATGTGGTCGCTGGCGAGCATGGCGTGCGGGAAGCCGAGGTCGATCGCACTGACCGCGTCGAGGCGGGCCAGCTGCGCCGAGGTGAAGTCGACCTCGAGGGTACGCAGGTTGTCCTCGAGTTGCGTGACGGTTCGGGCACCGATGATCGGAGCCGTCACGCTCGGGTTCTGCAGGGTCCAGGCGAGCCCGACCTGAGCAGGGGTACGGTCCAGCTCGGCAGCCACCTCCTTCACGACATCGGCGATCCCGAGATTGCGCTCGGTGAGCGTGCCCAGGGCGGCGTTGAAGCTCTTGCGGGTGCCATCGCCGGTTGCACGCGTGGTCAGGTCGTCGCGGCTGTACCTGCCCGCGAGGATCCCGCCGGCCAGCGGTGAGTACGGGACCACGCCCAGCCCCAGCTCCTGTGCCATCGGGATCAGGTCACGTTCGCCGGTTCGCTCGACAAGGTTGTACTCGATCTGCAGCGCGACCAGCGGGGACCAGCCGCGCAGGTCGGCGATCGCCTGCATCCGCGACACCTGCCAGGCCGGGGCGTTCGAGATCGCGACGTGCAGGATCTTGCCCTGGCGGACCAGGTCGTCCAGGCCACGGAGGATCTCCTCGACCGGAGTCGTGAAGTCCCAGACGTGCAGGTAGAGCAGATCGAGGTACTCCGTGTTCAGCTGCCGCAGACTGGCCTCCACCGATCCGAACAGGCTCTTGCGGTGGCTGCCCCCGGAGTTCGGGTCGCCGGGCTGTCGCAGGGTCGTGTACTTCGTTGCCAGGACGAGGCTTTCGCGGTTGTTCCGGGTGAACTCGCCCAGCAGCCGCTCGGAGCTGCCGTTCGTGTAGGTGTTGGCGGTGTCGATGAAGTTGCCGCCACGTTCGACGTACGCATCGAACAGCTTCCGTGCCTCGTCCTGCTCGGCGCCCCAGCCCCATTCGGTGCCAAAGGTCGCGGTCCCCAGCGCCAGCGGCGAGATCCGCAGTCCGGAGCGGCCCAGCAGCCGGTAGGTGTCCAGGGTGAGCGACATGATGTCCTCCAGTGCTTGTGATCGGTCGTCGCGAACAAGCCTGTGACCGCTGCGTACCGGGCGTAAGGGAAAGAGCTTCCTGGGAACACCAGTCCTACTCAGGCGGTTGGATCCGGTATGACGACCCGCACCGTGGACACCACCCAGGAGCTGGCCGCGTTCCTGCGCACCCGGCGCGAGCGCCTGGATCCGCAGGACTTCGGCCTGCCGATCGGTCGCCGTTCGCGGCGGACGCCGGGGCTGCGCCGCGAAGAGGTCGCCGAGCTTGCCGGTGTCAGCATCGACTACATCGTGCGGCTCGAACAGGCCCGTGGTCTGCGCCCGTCGGCGGATGTCGTGGAGGCGCTCGCGAGGGCGTTGCGCCTGGCGCCCGACGAACGCACCTACCTGTTCGATCTGACCCAGCAACGCCCCCGCAACGCCGGCAAGCCCGCCACCGCCGCGGCCCCACCGCTCGCACAGCTGGTCGCAGAGCTCTCGCCGCTGCCGGCGATGCTGATGAACCACCGCTTCGACATCCTGGCCTGGAACGGCGAGATGGCGCGACTGCTCCTCGACTTCGAGACCCTGCCACCGTCGCAGCGCAACGCGATGTGGCTGTGTCTGATCCATCCGGAGATCCGCGAGTTGTACGTCGACCGCGAACGCGTCGTACGGGATGGCGTCGCGCACCTGCGCACCGCGTGGGCCGCGCATCCAGAAGACCAGGTGCTGGCCGAGCTCATCGCCGAATGCGCCACCGACGCGGAATTCGCGCGCTGGTGGGCCAAGCGGGACGTCAAGGTCAACGGCCGCGGGCAGAAGGCGATCCGGCACGCCCAGGCCGGCGCCGTCGCGGTGCAGTTCGAGGTCCTCGTTCCGCTGGAGGACACCGATCAGCGCCTGATGATCTGCCGGCCCGCAGACGACAAGAGCGAGACCGCACTGGGACGGCTGTTCGCGTCCTGACGGCGGAGCCGATTCAGCTCAGCAGACGAGCCTGCGTCTGCGCCACCTGCACCGCGAGGGTCTCCTCGTCGGCGGTTTGGAGTAGGTCGTGTTCGACGACGGGGCGGCCGTTGGCGAGGAGGAGGGCGAGGGGCGGGGGTGTGGAGAGGGCCAGGGCTGCGATCGGGTCCTGGATGCCTGCATGTGCGAGGGTGGTGAGGTCCCAGAGGGCCAGGTCGGCTTGTTTGCCTGGCTCGAGGGAGCCGATGTCGTCGGAGCGGCCGAGGATGCGGGCGCCGTCGAGGGTGGCCATTTCGAGGGCGTCGCGGACGGTCAGGGCCTGTGGGCCGCCGCGGGCCCGCGCGAACAGGAGTGCGTGGCGGAGCTCCTCGACGAGGCTGCCGGATTCGTTGCTGGCGGCACCGTCTACGCCGAGGCCGACGGGCGAGCCGGCCGCGCGGAGGTCCGCAGTACGCGCGATCCCGGCGCCGAGGCGGGCGTTGGAGCTGGGGCAGTGAGCCACGCCCGTGCCGGTGCTGCCCAGGTGCTTGATCTCCGCATCGCCGAAGTGGATGCCGTGCGCGAACCACACGTCCGGACCGGTCCATCCGAGGCGATCGGCGTACTCGAGGGGCGTGCAGTCGAATGTCTCCCGGCACCAGTCCGTCTCGTCGACAGTCTCCGCCAGATGGGTGTGCAGCCGTACGCCGCGACGCCGGGCGAGCTCGGCCGACTCCCGCATCAGCTCACCGCTGACGCTGAACGGCGAACACGGCGCGACCACGATCTGCAGCATCGAGTCCGGCGACGGATCGTGCCAGCGGTCGATCGCGGCCTCGGTCGCTGTCAGGATCTCGTCACGATCTTCGACCACCGAGTCCGGCGGCAGCCCGCCGTCCTTCTGGCCGCGGTCCATCGACCCGCGGGCCGGATGGAATCGCAGGCCGATCTCCTGGGCCGCCGCGATCTCCGCCGCGAGTAGATCCCCACCTGGGAAGACGTAGTGGTGGTCGGCGACCGTCGTACACCCGGTGAGCGCCAGTTGCGCGAGTGCGGCCCGAGCTGCGACATACACGGTTTCTTCGGTGATCCGCGCCCAGACCGGGTACAGCGTCGTCAGCCACTCGAAGAGCGTCGCGTCCGCGGCCAGACCGCGCGTCACCCACTGGTACAGGTGCTGGTGCGTGTTCACGAACCCCGGCGTGACGAGGCAGCCGCGCCCGTCCACCACGCGAGCATCGTCGTACGCCGGTGCCGGACCCGGCCCGACCGCTACCAGGCGATTGCCCTCGGCAACCACGTGGCCGGCGAACTCGCGCCGGGCCGGATCGAGGGTCGCCACGTAGGCGCCCTCGATCACGATCCGCGACATCAGCAGAAGCCGGCGATGTTGACCCAGGCGCTGCCCGGGTCGCCGGCGTCGTCGCGGGTCACCGACGCCTCGATCAGGCCGTACGGGCGGTCCGCGGCGATGAAGACCTCGCCCGGGTTCTCCACACCGAACGGCGAGAGGTCGACGAGGAAGTGGTGCTTGTTCGGCGCCGAGAACTTGATCTCGGCCACCTCCGGATGCTCCTCGAGTACGGCCGAACCCATGCCGTACAGCGTCTGCTGCAACGCGAGACTGTGGATCGTGGCGAACCGCGACAGCAGCAGCGCCTTGATCGCGTCGTACGACTTGTCCCAGTCGACCGACCCATCGGCAATTCGACCGGTGTCGTACCGCCAGCGCGCGACCAGCGAGGTCGCGAGGATCCGGTCGTTGGTCTCCGGCAGCGTCGTGTACTCGTCCTTCAGGAACCCGTGGAACTCGGACCCGGTGGACTTGAGCACGACGAGGTCGCTGATCCCGGAGACCACGTACGCCTTCCGGTCCGCACCGCGGCCGTCGAAGTTGACGACCGTGTTCCGGACCCCGGCGCCGCTCCGGACGAACGAGTGGTCGTGCTCCTGCCCGTCGACGAGAATCCGCTCCCAGGCGTACTCCTCGACCGCGATCCGGGCGCCCGACGCGGCCGGCGACGCCTCCAGGAACCGGTCACCGAGGGTCAGCGCGTAGTCCTCGATCGCGCCGATGCCCTTCTCCTTCGCGAACGCGAATGCGGTGTTCTTCTGGGTGTCGGTCGGCAGTACGCCGGCCTGGTCGCCGCTGGTGTGCGCGGCCTCGAAGTTGCCGCGCAGCGCGGTCGACACGTTCAGGTCGCGGATCTGGTGGCGGGGCGTGTCGCGGTAGATGCGAACGACGCGGTTCTCGGCTTTGCCGTACTGGTTGGCTCCCAGGTGGATGGCCATCTGAGATCAGCTCCCTCGGTAGGTGGAAAACGCGAACGGGCTGAGCAGCAACGGGACGTGGTAGTGCCGCTCGTCGGCGACCGTGAAG
>DASXXB010000011.1:0-18470 GCA_036503355.1 Kribbella sp.
ACGGTCCCGTCGGTGCAGTTGTCGGCGATCACGATGACGTGGTCAGGACGCCTTGTCTGCTGGCGTAACGCGGCCAGTGCGGAGGGTAGCGATGCTTCCTCGTTGTGTGCCGGCAGCAGTGCCACCACCGTGACGGCAGGCATACGTGGATCCCCAGTCATGCATCTTCCCCGTGGACACGGGTCCCCCAGTTCGCCGTGTCAAGAACGCATTGATTATTACCACGGGAGCCGCAGTCGTGGGGGCCACCAATGTAAGAATGGCGCAAATTCCACGCGACTGCGGCCCGGCGTGACAATCTCGTCGCGCACGGTCGCCGACATTGTCAGGAAAACCGTGGTGGCCGGTTTCAGTCGGTGAGCAGCTGCACCTCCGCGAGGTTGGTGAAGCCTCCGTGGGTGTCGGCGATCCGGACCATCGGGTACGTCGCCCGTGCCGTCAGCGGGAACGCGTACCACTGGTCGCCGGACGTGACTCCGGTGACGGTGGCAAGCGTCGTCCAGGTCGTGCCGCCGTCGGCCGAGCCCTGGACGAGGTCGCCGTTGGCGCGGTCCGGGAGGTTGCTCCGCGGCCGGACCCGGACCGTGTCGAAGATCAGCGTCGTACCGGCGGGCGGGGTGACGGTGACCCAGCCGGTGCCGGTCGTGGTGTCGGTGAACGTGGTCAGGTCGCCGTCGAACATCCGCCAGCCGTTGGCCTCGGGAGTGCCCACGCCGGGGTACGCCGGACTCGATGCGGTGACCCAGCTCTTCTGGACCGGCACGGTGCGGACGTGGGTGTTCCAGAGTTCGAGCGAGGTGCCGTCGGTGGTGTCGACGACCGTCGCGCCAGGCTGTCCGGCCGCGGTCGTGTAGTCGACGCTGAACCGCAGCGCCCGCCCGTATGCGACGTCGTCGGGCAGCGTGACGGACGCCGTCCAATGCCGGTCGTCGGTCCGCGCGACCTGCGCGGAGACGCCTTCGATCGACGCTTCCACGCGGCTCAGCGGCTCGGTCGCGGCCATTGTCAGCGTGACGGTGTCACCGTTCTGCGCGACCTTCGGATCGGTGCCGGACGACGACAGCGAAACCCTGTTCATCGCCGTACTCATCTCCGCCCGCTGCCCGTAGATCCGGAACTCACTGAAACTGGAGATCCCCGGGTACGCCGGATCCGTCGGCGGGCCGGGGTGGTCCACCTGCAGCTTCAGGAACCGGAAGCCGAGGCCCTTGACCTCGTCCCGAACCGGGATCTTCTCCAGTGCGAACCCCTGGTTCGACGTGTCGGTGGTCTCCCGCGACGTCAGCAGCGTCCAGGTCCGCCCGTCGTTCGAGCCGTACACGTTGGCGCCCTGCGTCCGGTTGCCGAAGTTGTAGCGCGCCTGCAGGCCGAACGCGTCCGCGGTGACCCGGAAGCCGGCGCCGAAGTCGATGACCGCGGGCGCTCGCAGGTCCCCGGAGTAGGTGTTGAAGTCCCCGTCCAGCATGTTGCCCAGGGCAACCTGTGACAGGGACGCCGACGTCGCACCTCCCCAGTAGTCGAACGAGCCGTCGTCGCTCATCGTCGGTGTCAGCTTCTCGAGGTGCGCGACCGCGCTCTGCAGTGCGGCCAGGTCCGCGGAGAAGGTCGACGGGTCGGCGCTGCCGGCCGCTGCCTCGGCGGTCGTCTTCGCGGCGTCCACCGCGGCCCTGGACGAGCGGACGTACGTCGTCCCCGCGTCGTAGCCGGAGAGCGCCGCGTCGATGGCGTCCTGACGCGTCGCGCTGACGCTCAGCCGCACCCGCAGTACGACGTCTGTGGTCGCGTTGGAGGCGACGACGAACGTGTCGTGGTCACCGACCTGGGCGGCCGTCGGTTGCCAGGTCACCGCACCGGTCGTGGCGTCGAGCGACGCTCCCGCGGGAAGAGTCGCGCTGTAGGACTGGGCGTCGGCGGCGGAAAGTGTTGTGGAGAAGGGCTCCCCGGCCACCGCGAGCAGCCGTACGTCGGATCCCTGCGCGAACTGCGGCGGCGTGAGCTGCGTCTTCGCCTGCAGGTTGATCGCGTCGACGTCGACCGTGACGGCGGGCGATCCGGTGACGGTGTAGTACGCGAGCGAATCGCCGCCGGTGCTCCCGCGCAGCTTGCTCGTGTCCATGTCGTACGTGACATACCGCCAGGCGCCGTGCGTGTCCGGCAACGTCAGCGTGTAGTACGGCGCGAGTCCCTGTTCCTTCCGGATCTGCAGCGTCGCCGTGCCGTTCGTACGGATCCGTACGCCGACCGGGCTGTACCCGTTGCGGTTGTCGTACAGCATCGTCCGTACGGCGATCTTCGTACCGCCGGGCAGCGGCCGCATCCGGACGTACCCGTCGCCAACCGTCGTGCCGGGAGTCAGCGGCGTGCTTCGGGTCTCCGCCTGCACCAGTGCGTCCTGCTGCACCGGAGGCGCCGCGCCGGCGACCGAGGCGGGGAAGGACAGCCACGAGTCCGGGTTGAAGTCCGGGTTGCTGTTCCAGAAGTTGTACGGCGAAGTGCCCCAATAGAACCGTGGTCCCGAGTCCTGCCGGGTGGCGACCTCGGTGATGCTCGGCGCGATCGTGGCGATCGCCGGGCCGAGCTTCTGCCGGTAGATCGTGTAGAGCTCGTTCGTGGGGTCGAAGATCCGCCCGCGGTACGCCTGCGACAGCACGCCGCCGCGCCGGGTGGTGTCGATCCACGGGATCGTCTTGCCCAGCATGAACGCGAAGAACTGCTCGGCGCCGCGGAGCAGCCGATTGCCGCCGAACGCGTACACCGAAACCGCGTCCGGGCGGGTCGACACGGTGCCGTGGACCGGGTCCAGCTTGGTGCCCTGGATGTCGATGACGCGGGCGAGCTGCGTCAGCATCGTCACGTCGTCCCAGGCGTGCGCCTGGTCGCGGCCCATCTCCTGCAGTTGCACGAACGTCCGGTGGTACGGGTTCCGCGGGTCGTCCTTGGAGATCACCGGCATCACCTTGCTGAGCGCGCCGTTGGTGTCGTCGTCGGGGTTGGTCGAGTTCACCGAGAACCACTCGACGGCCTCGCGGTAGCGCGGCAGGTTGTCGGTGAACACGTAGCCGGCGATCGCGCCGATCAGCGAGTAGCTGTGCTGGTTCATGAAGTTGCGGTTCCGGTACAGGAACGTCTGCGTGAGCGGCACGATCAGGTTGCCGGTCAGGTCCGCCGTGTCGGCGTCGGTCCAGGTCAGGTCGTAGCCGTCGGCGGCCGGTGCGGTGACGGACGAGTAGCGCAGGATCTCGGCGGCCGCGAGCATCCGCAGCAGCGGTGCGCCGCTGTGGATGTGTGCGTCCGGGTAGTAGACGTACGCGTTCGGGTCCATGTGCGCCCAGATCCGGATCAGCTTCAGGGCGTTCTCGCGGTAGACCGGGTCGCCGTTGACGAAGTACAGGATCGCCTGCGTGTACGCGCGGAACGCGTCGTCGATGAACTTCGACTCGACGCCCTGTGAGTTGAACGCAGCGGTCCCTGGGCGGTCGACGACGCTGCCTCGGTTGCGGGAGCTGAACGTCGTCGAGGCGTACGTCGTGGCGGTCATGGCGGCGTAGTACGACGCCCACGGTTCGACGCCCGCGCGGGTCTGCTTGCGGGCCAGCTCGAGCGACGACGCGCTCACTGCCAGCCCCGGGTGAACGAAGCCGGCACTCGACCGCACCGGGGTGAGCACGGGCAGCGGATTGTCGGTGGGAGCGGCGACCGCAGCCGGCGCGACACCAAGGACGGCGAGCAGCACGGCCAGCGCAGCCAGCGCAATCGATCTGACACAAGCCATCAAAACACTCTCCAACGGTATGAGTGGGTGGTGAGGGCGGGGTGGAGCTTGGCATTGGGGGTGGGGGGTTGGTAGGGCGGGGCGGGGGGCGAAAATTTTGGTCTCGTGATGGTTAACGTTTTCTATGCCAGCCTGAGCGCATGTCATCTGAGAAACCGGCGGCGCTGGTCGTCATGTCGGTCGAGCACTGGCCGTTGTTGTTCCCGCCGGACGTCCGGCGCCGGCTCGAGCGGCTGGTGGACCTGGACGGACCGGTCGACCGCTTCGACCTGGATCGCCTGGCCGAGGTGGAAGTTCTGATCACCGGCTGGGGCTGCCCCGCCGTCGACCGGCAGGTCCTGGAGGCGGCGCCGAAGCTGCGCGCCGTACTGCACGCCGCCGGGAGTGTGAAGGGACACCTGAGTCGCGAAGTGTGGGAGCGCGGCATCGCGGTCTCCACCGCCGCCGACGCGAACGCCGTACCGGTCGCGGAGTTCACGCTCGGCGCGATCCTGCTGGCCGGCAAAGGTGCCTTCGACCTGCGCGAACGCTACCGGCGCGAGGGCACGTTCGAGCTCGGCTACATCCACCCCGGCGTCGGCAACCACGGCCGTACGGTCGGGCTGATCGGCGCCTCCCGGATCGGCCGCCAGGTGCTCGACCTGCTGCGCCCGTTCGGGCTCCGCGTCCAAGTGTACGACCCGTACGCCGTCGACGTACCGTCCGTCGACCTCGAGACCCTGCTCAGTACCAGCGACATCGTCAGCGTCCACGCCCCGCTGACCGCGGAAACCCAGCAACTGCTGGGCTCCGCACAGCTCGCCCTGCTCCGGGACGGTACGACGCTGATCAACACAGCACGCGGCCCGATCGTCGACACCGAGGCACTGATCCGGGAGCTGAGATCCGGCCGGATCAGCGCGATCCTCGACGTCACCGAGCCCGAGCCGCTGCCCGCCGACTCGCCGCTCCTCACGCTCCCGAACGCCTTCGTCACACCCCACATCGCCGGCTCGCACGGCAACGAGCTCGCGCGCCTCGGCGGCTGCGTGACCGCCGAACTCGAACGCCTCCTGGCCGGCGAACCGCTGCGCTTCGGCATCAGCGCGACAGACCTCGACCACGCCGCCTGAGTCAAAAGACAACGTTTGCCATCCAGATCACGGCCTTGACACCTCAAAACCGACAGCGCTACCTTCACGGCAGATGGAAAGCGCTTTCTAGAAGGAGTCTGGAGATGACCACCCGAACCCCTCTGCGCACCAGCCTCCGGCTGGGGTTGCTGGCGCTGCCGGCGGTCGCGTTCTTCCTGGTGTTCAGCTACGCGCCGCTCGCCGGTCTGGTGGTGGCGTTCAAGGAGTTCGACATCAGCAAGGGCATCTTCGGCAGCCCCTGGAACGGCCTCGCGAACTTCCGGTACTTCTTCAGCTCCGGCGACGCCCAGCGGATCCTGCTCAACACGATCGTGCTGAACGTGCTGTTCCTGGCCGCGACCCTCGCGGCCGGCGTGACGCTGGCGATCATGCTGAACGAGATCCGCGGCCGGTTCTTCAAGCGCGCGGCGCAGTCGACGATCTTCTTTCCGTACTTCGTCTCGCCGGTCGTGATCGCGATCATGCTGCAGGTGCTGCTGTCCGGGCCGAACGGCTCCGGCGGCGTCGTCAACGACGCGCTCGCCGGGTTCGGGCTGCCGACGGTCAGCTGGTACACCGAGCCCGGACCGTGGCCGTGGATCCTGACGTTCGTCAAGGTCTGGCAGCTCGGCGGCTACATGAGCGTGATCTTCTTGGCCGCGATCACCTCGATCCCCGAGGACGTCTACGAGGCCGGCCAGATCGACGGCGCGAGCCGTGCGCAGATGGCGTTGCGGATCACCCTGCCCCTGCTCAAACCGACGGCCGCGGTGCTGCTGGTGCTCGGCGTCGGCCGGATCTTCTACGGCGACTTCGGCACGATCTACGCGATCGTCGGCGACAACGGGACGCTGTTCCCGACCACCGACGTGATCGACACGTACGTGTTCCGGTCGCTGCGCCAGATCGGCGACTTCGGCACCACCGCCGCGATCGGGCTCTTCCAGTCGGTGGTCGGTTTCGTGCTGGTGTCGACCGCGGTGCTGATCCAGCGCCGGTACTCCAAGGAGACGAGTCTGCTGTGACCACGATGACCTCGAGCCTCGCGAAGGCGGCATCCCGGACGAAGGTACGAAAGTCCGGTGGCCTGGAGCCGTTCACGGTGATCAGCATCGTCGGCGTCGGCCTGTTCATGCTCGTCTGCCTGATCCCGTTCTGGGTGATCCTGTCCGGCTCGTTCACCGACGAGCAAACCCTGGCCGGCAAGGGGTACAGCCTCATCCCACAGCCATTCTCGACAGCGGCCTACAAACTGATCTTCACCGGTCCGACGCTGGTCAGCGCGTACGTCGCCAGTGTGTTCATCACGCTCGTCGGTACGGCGCTCGCGCTCAGCTTCACGTCCGGCCTGAGCTGGGTGATCGCCCGCCGGCTCCCGTACGTCAGCAGGCCGCTCGCGATCTTCGCGTACATCCCGATGCTGTTCAGCGGCGGACTCGTCCCGCTCTACCTGCTGGTCACGCAGTACCTGAAACTTCAGAACAGCTACTTCGCGGTGATCCTGCCGTTGCTGGTGGCCCCTTTCCTGGTGTTCATCCAGGTGTCGGCGTTCCGTCAGCTGCCGGAGGAGATCCTGGACTCGGCCCGCGTCGACGGCGCCGGGGAGCTGGCGATCTTCTTCCGGATCGGGCTGCCGCTGTCCAAGCCGATCTTGGCCGTCGTCGGCCTGTTCTACGCGGTGCACTACTGGAACGAGTGGTTCACCGCCTTGCTGTTCATGTCCGACGTCCACAAGTACCCGCTCCCGCTGCTGCTGCAGAACCTGATCTCGAACGTCACGTTCTCGCAGATGCTGCCGACAGCGGCCCAACAGACGACGCCGGTCTACCAACTCCGGCTCGCGCTCACGGTCGTCACCATCGGCCCGATCCTGCTCGCGTACCCGTTCGCGCAGCGCTACTTCGTCAAAGGCATCACGCTGGGCGCCACCAAAGGCTGACGCCCGTAATCATCAGGAGGCATCGTGCCCGCCACATCTCCAGCCGGCCTCAGCAGGCGCGGCTTCTTGGCCGCCGGCGGCGGCCTGTCCCTCGCAGCCGCGTTCGGCCTCAGCGCCTGCGGCGGATCCTCGACGGGTGGTTCCGGCAAGTCCGCCGACACCCTCGCGCTGCTGCTCCCCGGCGACGCCCCGGCCGGCTGGGACGCCGTACTCGCCAAGGTCAACGAGAAGCTCGAGAAGGACCTCGGCTTCACGATCGCGCCGCAGTTCACCGCCTGGTCGAACTACCAGCAGCAGACGCTGCTCAAGTTCACCGCCGGCGAGACCTTCGACACCGCGCTGCAGGCCCGCTGGCTGAACATGATCCAGCTGGTCGCGAGCAAGTCGCTGGTCCCGGTCGACGAGCTGATCCCGAAGTACCCGAACCTGAGCAAGAACCTCGCTCCCCAGCTGCTCGAGCAGAACAAGTGGTCCGGCAAGCTGTACGGGATCCCGCAGGTGAACTCGGCCGCCCGGTTCCACCACTTCACGGTCCGCCAGGACCTCGCGGACAAGCTCGGGATCGGCGACATCACGACGTTCGACCAGCTGGAGAAGTACTGGTACGACGTCAAGCAGAAGGCGAAGATCACCCCGGTCGGGATCTCCTCGAACATGCCGAAGCTGCTGGTCGCGTTCGCGCCGGTCGGCTGGCTGAACCAGCACGACTGGGAGAACCCGCACGTCAGCGTGCAGACCTTCAGCGGTGGCTCGTTCCCGTTCTTCCTGGCGCAGGACGGCAAGAGCACCGGGTCGGCGCACCCGATCCCGTTCTGGGAGGCGCCCGGTGTGGTGGACGCACTGCGCAAGGTCCGCCAGTACTACCTCGACGGGATCATCAACAAGGACGCGCTGAACGTCGACTCGAGCACGATCGGCTCGCAGTTCGAGGCCGGCCGGATCGCGACCCGGTGGGCGATGACGGACGGCCTCTCCTCGCAGTCGCTCGCGCCGCTGCGCAAGGCGGTCCCCACCGCGCAGATCGCGAACGTCGTCCCGCTCCGCGGCGGGAAGGCCGCGAAGCCGAACCAGACGTTCCAGGCGGACAACTTCGTCGTACTGAACGTCAAGGGGCAGAGCAACGAGCGCGCGATGCAGCTGGAGGACTGGGTCTCGATCAAGGAGAACCATGACCTGATCAGCTACGGCGTCGAGGGCAAGGACTGGAAGCCGGTCGGCACCGACAAGTTCGAGCAGCTCTCGCAGTACAGCTTCCCGGGGTTCGCGCTGTGCTGGCGGCAGAAGCTCGAGCTGAAGATCAAGGACATCACCCCGACCGAGGACGCCTGGTTCGAGTGGGCGCAGAGCTACGACAACTTCACGCTCGACCCGTACGCGTCGTTCGTCCCGGACGTGACGCCGGTGAAGCGGCAGGACAGCCAGGTCAGCGCCGCGATGACGCAGTACGGCAACCCGCTGTGGATCGGCGCGGTCGACGTCGACAAGGGGCTGGACACGTTGAAGAAGGCGGTCGAGAAGGCCGGGCTGAACGACCTGCAGGCGGAGATGGAGAAGCAGGCGAACGCGTACCTCAAGGGTCAGTGACCCCGATGTCCGCCCCACGGAGGAAGCTGGCGGTGGTCGCCCGCGAGGCCGGTGTGTCGATCTCGACGGTGTCGAAGGTTCTGCGGGCCTACCCGGACGTCGCGCCGGCCACCCGGACGCGGGTGCGCGAGGTACTGCGGCGTGCCGGGTACCCGGTGGACTGTGATCGTCGCGAGGAGTCCGTGCTCGTCGACGTGGTGGTCGCGAGTCAGAGCAGCGGCCGGGCAGGCGACGTACTCGCCGGTCTGGCCGATGCCGCCCGCGAGCCCGGGCTCGCGCTGGTCGTCACCACGGTGAACGGCGGAGAACCGGTACCCCGGCTCTGGCTGGAGCGGTTGTTCGCCCGCGGTACACGCGGGGTCGTCGGTCTCGACGTGGAGTTCTCCGACACACAGCTGGCGTATCTCGCGGCGTACGAGATCCCTTGTGTGGCAGTGGATTCCCGCGCTTCGATCCCCGAGGTGCTGGCCGCTGTCCTCGACGGGACGTACCTCAGCCGAGCCGGCTGACCGAGCTGCGGACCACGACGTGGGTCGTGAAGAGCCGGTGGTCGCCGGTCCAGTCCGGCTGTTGGTGCCGGGTGTCCAGCGCGATCTGAGCCGCGGTCCGGCCGAGCTCCTCGTACGGGACGTGCACGGTGGTCAACCGCGGCCGTAGGTCCTGGGCCAGTTCGACGTCGTCGTACCCGACCACCGACAGGTCGTCGGGGACGGTGAGGCCGAACTCGGCCGCGGCGGCGTACACTCCGGCAGCGACGACGTCGGTGGCCGCGAAGACCGCGGTGAAGTCCTGGCCGGCGGCCAGCCGGTTCTTGCTCAGCTGGTAGCCGGACGCGCGGGTGAACACGCCGTGCTCGACCAGCGTCCCGTCGTCCGGTACGCCGTAGTCGCGGAGCGCCCGGCGGTGACCCGCGAGACGCTGCATGCTCGTGCTCTGCCGCTCAGGCCCGGCCAGGAACAGGATCCGCCGATGCCCCTGCGACAACAGGTGGCTGGTCATCGCGTATGCACCCTGCTCGTTGTCGTACTCGATCACGGCCGTCGGCACGTCGTCGCCGAGCGCCGGGCGGCCGCACAGCACCAGCAGCGAACCCGCGGCGTGCAACGACCGGGCCAGCTCGGTCATCCGCGCGCGGTCGTCGGCCGATTCGTTGGCGATGCCACCGATCAGGATGACCGCGCCCGCGCGCTGCTCGCGCATCAGCTGAACGAGCGCGAGCTCGCGGGCCGAGTCACCCTGGCTGGTCCCGATCAGACTCAGCCAGCCGCGCCGGGACGCCTCCTGCTCGACGCCGTGCGCGGCGTCCGCGAACGACTGCCCGCGCACGTCGGCGAGGATGAACGCGATCGTCTTCGACTGCACTCCGGCCAACGCCCTCGCGTGCGTGTTGGCTGCGTAGTTCAGCTCGCGGATCGATCGCATCACCCGCTGATTCGCCGACCGGGAGACCGGGTAGTTGCCGGCCAGCACGCGGGACACGGTGGCCGGTGAGACGCCCGCGTGCGCGGCGACGTCGGCCAGGGTCGGCGAGTTCGTGGTCTTGCGCTTACCGGGCATCTCTCTCCTCGGGCGGAGCGGTCGAGTCCCGGATCACCACGTGCGTGCCGAGCATCAGATGCTGGTCCAGCGCGTACTCGTCGCGGTGCAGTGCCAGCCGCACGGCGGCCCGCCCGAGCTCCTCGTGGGGGATGTGCACGGTGGTCAGCGCCGGGCTGAGGTCCGCGCTCAGCGGAATGTCGTCGTACCCGGCGACCGAGATGTCCTCCGGGACTCGCAGCCCCGCCTCGTGGAGTGCGGCGAGGATACCGCTCGCGACCATGTCGGTGATCCCGAGGATCGCGGTCATGCCGGTGTCGCGGGCGAGCAGTGTCTTGGTCTGCCGGTAGCCGGACTCGCGGTCGAACGTCCCGCCGACCACCAGGTTGTCGTCGACGTCGAGACCGTGCGCGCGGTGCGCCCGGGCGAAACCCTCGAACCGTGCGCTGGTGGTGGTGTGGTTCGGCTCGGCGGCGCCGATGAACGCGATCCGCCGATGACCGAGCGAGATCAGATAGTTCGTCACGGCGAACGCGCCGCCCTCGTTGTCGTACTCGACGACCGTCGCCGGGGCGTCCGGTCCGATCGGCGGGCGGCCGCACAGTACGAGCCGGGAGCCGACGCGTTCGAGCGAGCGGGCGATCTGCGCCATCCGCTCGACGTGTTCCGGCGTACGCAGGCCGCCGCCGACCAGCACGACCGCTTCGGCCTGCTGCTCGCGCATCAGCTCGATCAGCTCGAGCTCGCGGTCGGCGTCGCCGTGATGCGTGCAGACCAGGCAGACCCGGCCCTCGGCGGTCGCCTGCTGCTCGACGCCCTGCCCGATGTACGCGAACAACGGGCCGACGAGGTCGCGGACGACGAACGCGACGGTCCGGGTCGAGCCGCCGACCAGCGCGCGGGCCTGCGCGTTGATGACGAAGTCCAGGTCCTGCACGGCGCGGAGCACGCGGTTGCGGGTCGAGGCACTGACCGGATAGTTGCCGGCCAGCACGCGCGACACGGTCGTCGCGCTGACGCCTGCGGCGAGCGCGACGTCCTTCACCGTCGGGCGGCCCCCGGCGATCGCTCTGGCCACGCGGGAACTCCTGTTCCGTTCGAAAATTTCTGCCCCTGCACCGCGTAGAAAACGTTAACTATGCTGCCATCCATGACGGCGATTGTCGAAGCCGGGGTGCCGCTCTCGGTCCACGACACCGGTGCGGGTGAGGCGCTGCTGCTGGTGCACGGCTGGGGCGGCGACGCCCGCGCCTGGAGCGGCCTGGACTTTGCCCGGCGCCGGGTCGTGACGGTCGACCTGCGCGGCCACGGGCGCTCGCCGGTACTGCGGAAGGGGTACCGGCCGGTCGACTACGCGCGCGACCTCGCGGGCGTCCTCGAACGGTTGGAGCTCGGCCCGGTCGTTGCCGTCGGCCACTCGATGGGCGGGCAGATCGTCGTCCAGCTCGCGCTCGAATATCCGGAACTGGTGCGGGCAGTGGTGGCCGTGGACCCGGCGTACGGCGCGGACGCGGCCGAGGCGGCGACGTTCGCGGAACGCCTTGCCGCGCTGCGTGGGGACGGCGCCATCGCGGCCGTCCGTCAACTGGGGCTGCGGGCCGGGCCGGTCCGGGACCAGCTGCTCGCTACTCCGGGACATGTTCTCGCCGAGAGCTACGCCGGCATGTACACGGATCCGGATGCTTTCGGTGCGCGCCCGGCGGCGGCTGCCCGGTTGGCCGGCCTCACCCAACCCTTGCTGACCTTGCGACCGGTCCCGTCGATGGCGGCCTGGGACATCGGGCTGTCGTTGCCGTACGGATCACGAATCGTGCTGTGGAACGGCTGCGGACACTTCCTGCACCACGAGCGTCCGCGCCAGTTCGTCGACCTGGTGGAGAGCTGGCTGACCGCCCTCCGCCCTTGAGAGGAGCTCAGATGACCGAATTCAGCCGCCGTACCTTGCTCATCGCCTCCGGTGGTGCAGCGCTGGCGAGTCAACTCAGACCGGCCGCGGCGTCGACCGCGATGCTGGAGATCTTCAGGCATCCGGGAGTGCTGCACGACGCCGACGACCTGGAGCGGATGCGGGCGTGCGTGGCCGGGCGGATCAGCCCGGTGTACGACGGGTTCCGGGCGATGGCGGCGAACAGCAGGTCCTCGTACGACTATGTGATCCGGAACGTCGGCCAGATCACCTCATGGGGGCGTGGGCCGTCGAACTACATGAGTGAGGCGGTCAACGACTCCGGGGCGGCCTATCAGAACGCGTTGATGTGGGCCGCGACCGGTGACGTGCGGTACGCCGACAAGGCGCGGGACATCCTCGACGCCTGGGCGGACAGCCTGACCGCGATCACCGGCGCGGACGGTCAGCTCGGGGCCGGGCTGCAGGTGTTCAAGTTCGTGAACGCCGCGGAGATCCTGCGCGGGTACGACGGGTGGACGCCGGAGGCCGTCCGGCGGTGCCAGGAGTCGTTCCGCACGGTGTGGTACCCGGCGATCTCCGGGAACGCGTTGTTCGCCAACGGCAACTGGGATCTCGCGGCGCTGCAGTCGATCCTGGCGATCGCGGTGTTCTGTGACGACCGGGTGATGCTGGAGGACGCCGTTCGGTACGCCGTGGCCGGCGCGGGGAACGGGCGGATCGAGCACATCGTGGTGTCGGCGACCGGGCAGGGGCAGGAGAGTGGTCGGTCGCAGTCGTACGCGCAGCTCGCGCTCGGGTTGCTGGCGAACTGCGCGGCGGTAGCCTGGAACCAGGGGATCGATCTGTTCGGACACCTCGACAACCGGATCCTGCGCGGGTTCGAGTACACGGCGGCGTACAACCTGGCCGATTCGGTGCCGTTCACCGTGGATCTGGACCGGACCGGGAAGTACATCAAGACGGTCATCTCGCCGATCAATCGTGGGGCGTTCCAACCGATCTACGAGCTGGCGTACGCGCACTACGTCAGCCGGAGAGGGCTCGCGGCGCCGAACGTCGAGCGGGTGCTGTTCCGCGGTGGAGCGCGCGTGGTCGAGGGCAACAGTGATGATCATCCGGCCTGGGGGACGTTCACGCAGGCTCGGGATCCTGGTAGCCCGCCGCTGTCGGCGCCGCCCGGTACGCCGAGTGGGCTGACGGCCCGTGCGACCGACGCTGGAGTCGTGGTGAGCTGGGCGGGGTCGGTGGAGCCTCGTAGTGGCGCCGCCGCGAGCAGTTACACGATCATCCGCGACGGGCGAGTTGTTGCTTCGGGCATCCGATCAACATCGTGGACGGACGCGTCGGCCCGTGGGCGGGTCTCGTACCAGGTGCAGGCCGTGAATGTCGTCGGCGAGAGTGCGATGTCGCTGCCGGTGACGGTTGCCCGAGCGGAGCCGTGGACGAGCCGGGACGTCGGGCGGGTGGTGGTGCCGGGCGCCACGGCGTACGACGGGGAGACGTTCACCGTCGAGGCGGGTGGCGCGGACATCGGCGGGGTGGAGGACAGCTTCCGGCTCGTGTACGTGCCGTTGCGCGGCGACGGGGTGCTGACGGCGCGGGTGGTCTATCCGGTGAGTTCGCAGTACGCGACCGTCGGGGTGATGATGCGGCAGAGCCTGTCGGCGTCGTCGGCGCATGCGTCGATGCTGATCAAGGGTTTGCCGTTACACACGTGGAGCGGCGTGTGGACGGTGCGGACGGGCGGGGACACCTCGGCGACCGGGAGTATCGCCGTACCACCGACGCAGCAGCAGTGCATCACCACCGCGGCCGGCTTCCCGATCTCCGACCTCGGGACGCTTCCGCAGTCCGCGACCCCGTTGCCGCCGCCGTACGTCGAGGCAGCGAGCGACGGGTACCGCCTGCGTCGGCCGTACTGGGTCCGGCTGATCCGCCGCGGTGACGTCCTCACCGGCCTGATCTCCTCGGACGGCAGCACATGGACCCAGGTCGGCCAGTCCCGGGTGAACCTGGGCCGCGACGTGTACGCCGGCTTGGCGGTCTGCTCGGCCCTCGGGGTGGACCAGTCGTATGCCGAGTCAACCACCGCAGCATTCGACAACGTGACACTCGAAACCCCCTCGCGCTTGGGTAGCGGAGCGCGCCAAGGGTGGGTCGGCGGCACACCCGGGACCCCGGCGGGGGAGTTGCGGGGCGGCGACGGTGAGTTGGCGTGGTCCGACCTCGACGTGTCGGCGACGTACACCGTCAAGCGGCGGCAAGGGTCTGGGCCGTATCGGGTGATCGCCACGGGAGTACAACCAGTCGGGTTCGGGGTGGAGACGCGGTATCGGGATGTGTCGGCGGTGCCGGGGCAGAGGTACGACTATGTGGTCGCGAAGACGAATGTCGCCGGGAGCGGGCCCGACTCGCCGAAGCTCACGCTGACCGCGCCGACGCCGCGCGTGCCGGTGATCACCAGCGCGACCGCCGCGTACGCCAACGTCGGCGTCGACTTCCGCTTCCGAGTCGCCGCGAGCAACGATCCGGGCAGCTTCGCGGTGCGCGGTCTGCCGGACGGGTTGACCATCGATCGACAGAGCGGAGTTGTCAGTGGTAAGCCGCGCCGGACGGGGACTGTTCGGCTGGCGGTCTCGGCGCGCAACGCCGCGGGAGTGGGGGAAACCGAGTTGACGCTCACCGTGGGCGCTCCGCCGCCGGCGCCCTGGCATTACGGCGATATCGGCGACTACGTGCTGGACGAACGTCAACTCGGCAGCTTCAGCGCCGTCGCGATCAGGACGCCGGGTATCACCAGCTACGACGGGCGTTTCGTCGTCCGCGGTGCCGGTTCCGACCT
Source organism: Kribbella sp. (assembly GCA_036503355.1). Lineage (GTDB taxonomy): Bacteria > Actinomycetota > Actinomycetes > Propionibacteriales > Kribbellaceae > Kribbella. The sequence goes on from DASXXB010000011.1 coordinate 14,695, forward strand.
GAACGTGATCGGGCAGGGGATGACCGTCCAGTTCGCCCGTCTTCCGGTGACGGGCGACGCGACGTTCACGGCGCGGCTGGTGAGCCGTGAGGGGCCGGGCCGGGTGGGGCTGCTGCTGGCCAAGTCGCTGTCGCCGTTCGACCAGGTGTCCGGCGTGGTGCTGGACAGCAGCGGTACGCCGCAGTTCGTGCAGCGGCTGCGCGTCGCGACGGGCCTCGTGACGACGACCGGCAGCGGTACGCCGGGATGGTTGCGTCTTCGCCGTACCGGGAACGCCTTCGCCGCCGAGGTCTCGACCGACGGGGTGAGCTGGACTGCGGTCGGGGCACCGGGCGAGATCCCGACGTTCGGGTCGGCGCCGTACTACGCCGGCCTGGCTGTCGTCTCGGGGGACCCTTTCACGCTGAGCACCGCGATCTTCGACAACGTGTCCTTGACCTGAGACAGCGCAGTGGCCCGGCCGTGATCGGCCGGGCCACTGTTCGTTCTACTTGGCTGGTTCTACTTGGCTGGTTCTACTTGGCGTAAGCGAGGGTTCCGAAGCCTGTCTGGTCGAAGCCGCCGCTCGTCGAGCCGTAGTCGCCACCGCCGCCCTCGGGACGGACCTGCGCGGCCATCGCCGAGATGTACGGCACCGAGAGGTACTTGCGGCGGGTGTAGTGGAAGTGCAGGATCTCCCAGACCGGGCGCAGTTGCCCGCGGCTGGCGCTCGAGATCACCGTGTGCTCCTGATACGCGCAGTTCTGCCCGGTTCCCCAGGTGTACTTCGTGAAAGGCACGTCCTCACCCAGGTTGTACTTCGCGACGTACTGCGCCGCCTTCATGAAGCGGTTGTTGTCGTACCCGTACAGGTCCTCGCCCTGGTTCCAGGCCATCTCGCAGAACGCGCCCATCTGACCGATGCCCATCATCGTGTGGCCTTGGTCGCGCCCGGACTCCTGCCACTGCGCGAGGCCCTGGTCGTCGTACACGAACGGCACCGCATGCTTGATCGAGCCGTTGCCGGCGCCGTTCTTGAAGTAGTTCACGGCCTGGTCGTACTTCGCGGCGTCGTCGCAGAGGATGCCGATGGCAAGGACCGAGTTCATGTTGCAGAGGTCCCAGTTCGCCCAGTAGTTCGTGATGCAGGCGTCGTTGTGGTTGGTCAGGAACGAGTTGTTCATCGGGTAGAAGACGTTCAGCATCATGGTCTTGAACCGGGTCAGGTCGAAGCCCGGGTAGCCGCGCATCAGTTCGGCGACGTTCGCGAACTGGTACCCGTAGATCCCGGCCGCCAGGAACCGGTCCGCGTTGCCGCTGACGGTCGTCAGGGTTGCCGACCAGGCGTTGAGGATGTTGCGGGCGCAGTCGCCGTTGGCCGTGGTGCCCTGGACGTGCCAGCGCAGCGCGTTCTGGTAGGCGGCGTGGATGTCGTTGTAGAGGATCCCGTAGTTCTCGCCGGTGCCGCCGCGGATGATCGTGGCCTGCGGGTTCGGCTGCCAGGTCGACTGGGCGTGCCCGTTGGCGATCAGCCGGTTCCAGCCCGACAGCCACGGATTGTCGCCGGCGGCAACGCGGACCTTGGCCCGGTTGAGGTCACCCCAGTTGTGCAGTGCTCCGGGGTGGGTGAAGGTCGCCGGCGCGGCGGATGCGGTCCGGGCGAGGGTGCTGACCCCGACGGTGGCCGCGACGGTCTTGAGCAGTGTGCGTCGTTTCATCCTTCTCCTTGGGGCGGTTGAGGGTGCTACTTCACGGTGAGGATGAGGTTCTTGGTGGTGCTTCCGGCCACGTTGGTGACGGTCAGCGCGACGTCGTACGTGCCGCCGGCCGCCGTACCGGAGATGACGCCCGTCGGACCGTCGACAGTCAGGCCCGGCGGCAGGCCTTGGGCCGTGAACGCTGTCGGGTAGCCGGTCGCGCTGATCGTCAGGACGACCGGCGCAGCGGCGACGAGCTCCGCGGTGTCAGGGGTCGTCAGCACCGGCGGTGCCGTCGTCGGCGCGGTCGCTGCGTCCAGCCAGCGCAGGTTCGTCACGTGCTCATTCACGTGCATGTTCACCATGTCGGCGACCGTGAACCACCCGGGCTTGCGCATCGTCGAGGCCATCACGGTGCCGTTCAGCACCAGGTTCTGGAACGTCACGTCGTTGATGCCGTGCGCGGCGTCGTACCCGAGCATCATCGCGGTCTGCGCGTGCTGCCCGGTGTACGTGAGGTCTTTGACGTAGACGCCGTCGATGCCGCGGCCTGCGGACGTGTTGTACGACTTGTTGTACGCGACCCGCAGGTGCAGGAACTGGCCCCAGCGGAAGTCCTCCACCCGGACGTTGTCGATCCGGACGTTCCGGACCAGGTTGCTGTCGCCCGGGTTCAGCGCGATCGCGCCCTGGTACCACTTCTGCGGTTCGCGGTGGTCGAGGATGTCGACGTTGCTCACGGTCAGGTTCTCGATCACCTCCGGTGCGTCGGTGTTGCCGTGCGTTCCGACGTTGACCGGGTGCGCGACGTCCGCCCAGAGGCTGGTGTTCCGGATCGTGACGTTGCGGGTGTCGCCGTAGTAGTCCCAGCGGTGCCCGTAGATCGCGATGCAGTCGTCGGAGCAGCGCAGGAACGAGTTGTCGATCAGTACGTCGCTGCTGGAGAACAGGTCGATGCCGTCGCCCCATTGGCCGGCGCTGAAGTACCCGAAGTCGGTGATCGCCACCTGCTCGGACTCGCCCGCGGTGATCGCGTAGCCGGTCTTGAGGTTCAGCATCGTGATGCCGTCGACGCGGATGTGTTTCGCCTTCACCATCGTGCAGCCACCGCCGCTGGTGCCGTAGATCAGGCCGCGGCCGATCAGCGCGCCGTTCGTGGTGCCGGTGAAGTTGACCGACCCCTTGAGTACGGCGCCACCGGCCAGGTACACGGTCTTGCCGTCCGGTACCTCCACGATGCCCGAGGTGGTCGTGTGGACGCCGGGTCCGAAGTAGATCACGTCCGGGTCGTCCGGAGCCGGCGCGTCGGTCTCCACCGCGCGGGCCAGCAGGTGCAGGCAGTCGAAGATCTCGCCGTTCACCTCGACGACGACCTTCCGCGGCCGGTCCAGCGTGAACACGAGCGTGTCCCCGTGCTCGACGTACGGCGTCATCCCGTACGACAACGGCCGGATCCGCGCCGTCCGGATCCGCCCCTTCGTGTACCGGACCCGCACCTGCACGGACCCGGTGAAGTCGAAGTAGGCCATCGACGACTTGTGGATCTGCCCCGCACCGGTCTGCGCGTCGATCAGCTTCAGGTCCACCGAGTACGTGTCCACCGACGTCCACCGCCCACCGGCGGCCCGCACCTCCACCTCGAAGGTCGACCCCCGCGGGATCCCGTCCGGCACTGCATACGTAACCACCGCGGGCGCCGCCTCCGCTACCTCTGCCGTGGTCGTGATGTAGCCGGCGGCAACAGTCGCACCCGCAGCCTGCAACAGCCGCCGCCGGGTAATGTCCAGAGTCATTCGTCAGGCCTCCTCGAACTCCACCGAAAGAGCCCTGAAACCTTGCCCAGCAGCGCCGAACCCGAGCAATACCAAGGACCGTCAACGAAAATTTCGCCCCGGGACTCAGCTCGTCCTCAGTCGGGCGGTTTTACCTTCTGAGATGTGAAGTGCACGGCCGTCCGTACTCCGGTGGTCGTCGTCGAGGACGATGACCGGATCGCGGCGTTGCTCGAGCACGCGTTGACCGGGAACGGGTATGAGACGTTCCGGGCGCGGACCGGCCGGGGCGGCCTGGCTGTCGCGCGTCGGGAGCAGGCCGAGGTCG
>DASXXB010000012.1:0-7990 GCA_036503355.1 Kribbella sp.
TGCCCGGGGCGCCGCGGCCGGCTCCGTACCTGCAAGAGGAAGGTCGCGATGCTCTCGGTCCTCACCGACAACTGGAGACTGTTCGTCGACGGTTTCTGGACGACGATCAGGCTGTTCGTGGTCGCCGGGGTGTTCAGCCTGGTGCTCGGCACCGTGCTGGCCGGGTTCCGGGTCTCTCCGGTGCCGGCCCTGCGCGGCTTCGGCACCGGGTACGTGAACATCGTGCGGAACACCCCGCTGACCCTGGTGTTCGCGTTCCTGGTGTTCGGCGCACCGAAGATGCAGATCCAGCTGCCGTCGTACTTCTGGTCCGCGGTCACCGCGCTGACCATCTACACCTCGGCGTTCATCTGCGAGGTCGTCCGGTCCGGTATCAACACGGTGGCGCCCGGCCAGAGCGAGGCCGCCCGCGCGGTCGGTATGACGTTCCTGCAGGTACTGCGGATCGTCGTACTCCCGCAGGCGTTCCGGGCGATCGTGCCGCCGCTGACCAGCGTGCTGATCGCCCTGCTGAAGAACACCACGATCGCGGCCGGCTTCTCGGTCGCCGAGGCCGGGGCGATCCCGGCGGTGATGGCCGAGCGCGGCGAGAACCAGGTACTGACGCTGGTCTGGATCACCATCGGCTTCCTGATCGCGATCATTCCACTGGTCTTCCTGCAACGGTGGGCCGAACGACGGACGGCGGTGGCCTGATGAGCGCGGTGCTGTACGACGTACCCGGTCCGCGAGCGAAGGCGCGCAACCGGATCGCCAACGTGGTCGTCATCATCCTGGTGCTGGCCGCGGTCGGCTGGGTCATCTACCGGCTGAACGCGTCCGGTCAGTTCGAGAGCCGGCGCTGGGTCCAGTTCCAGTACACGTCGATCCAGAACCAGTTGCTCGACGGCCTGCTGAACACCCTCAAGGCGGCCGGCCTGGCGACCGTCTTCGCGCTGATCTTCGGCGCGGTGTTCGCGGCCGCCCGGATCAGTGACCACAAGTGGATCCGAGTGCCCGCCACGGTCGTGATCGAGCTGTTCCGGGCGATCCCGCTGCTGATCCTGATGTTCTTCTTCTACTACGGCAACCTGCAGTGGCAGCTCGGCATCGGGCCGTTCTGGGACGTCGTGTTCGGCCTGACGCTGTACAACGGCTCCGTGCTGGCCGAGATCTTCCGGGCCGGCATCGCCGCCGTACCGAAGGGTCAGCGCGAGGCGTCCTACGCGCTCGGCCTGCGGAAGAACCAGGTCGTCCGGCTGGTGCTGTTGCCGCAGGCAATCAGCGCGATGCTGCCGGCCATCGTCAGTCAGCTGGTCGTGCTGCTGAAGGACACCGCGCTGGGGTTCATCATCACCTACGGCGAGCTGCTGTACGTCGCGAAGCAGATGGGCGGTCGGCTCCAGTACGGCTTCCCGTACATCCCGACGTACATCGTGGTCGCAGTCATCTACATCGGCCTGTGCTCGCTGCTGTCCCTGCTCGCCCGCTACCTCGAGGGCCGCTCGCGGCGCCGCCGTAAGGTCACCGGCGCCCCGCCGCCGCTCGCACTGTCCGAGACCGGCGACGCGACCCGGGAAATCTGACACCGAAGGGCCCCTCCCACCGACGGGAGGGGCCCTTCGTCGTTTCAGTGCAGGGTGTTGAAGGAGTCCCGGATGATTTCGAGGGCCTCGGCGGCTTCTTCTTCGGTGAGGGTCATCGGCGGGGCCATCCGGAGGACGTTGCCGTAGAGGCCGCCCTTGCCCACCAGGAGGCCGCGGTTCTTGGTCTCCTGCTGAAGTTTCGTGGTGGCGGCCGGGTCGGGCGTGCTGTCGTCGGGTTTGACGATCTCGGCGGCGAGCATCAGGCCCTTGCCGCGGACGTCGCCGAGCTCCGGGAACTCGTCGGAGATGCCGCGCAGGCCGTCGACCAGTTGCGCGCCGCGCTTGGCGGCGTTCGCCTGCAGGTCCTTGTCGAGCAGGTATTCGATGGTCGCCTTCGCCGCGGTCGTCGAGATCGGGTTGCCACCGAACGTCGACAGCGAGTTCGCCTTGATGCTGTCCATCAGGTCGCCGCGCGCGACCACGCCGCCGATCGCGAACCCGTTGCCGAGCCCCTTCGCGAACGTCATCGCGTCCGGTACGACGTTGTGCGCCTGGATGCCCCAGAAGTGGTCGCCGGTGCGGCCCCACCCGGTCTGCACCTCGTCGGAGATGAACAAGATCCCGTACTCGTCCAGGACCTGTTTGAACGCGGCGTATAGACCGTCCGGCGGCGAGGAGAACCCGCCGACACCCTGGATCGTCTCGGCGATCAGGCACGCGACGTCGCCCGCGGTCGTGGTCTCGATGACGTCGCGCAGGTCGTCGACGCAGACTTTGATGTACTCCGCGTCGGGCAGCTCCCGGAACGGGCTGCGGTACCGGTACGCGCCCTGCACGTACTGCACGTTCACCGGCGACAGGCTGCTCGCGGACCAGCCGCGGTTGCCGGTGATCGCCACGGTGCCGAACGCGCGGCCGTGGTAGGAGTTGCGCATCGCCAGCACCTGGTTCGAGCGGCGGTTCTGCGTCGCGAGCATCAGGGCCGTCTCGTTCGCCTCGGTGCCCGAGTTGGCGAAGAACACCTTCGCGTCCGGGATCCCGGACAGCTCCGCGATCTGCTCGGCCAGCTCGATCTGCTTACGGATCAGGTACACCGTCGAGGTGTGCGCGATCCCGGACCCGAGCTGCTCGCGGACCGCGTCGGAGATCTCCGCGATGTCGTACCCGATCGCGTTGGTCAGGATGCCGGCGAAGAAGTCGAGGTAGGTGTTGCCCTCGCCGTCGGTCACCCGGCGGCCGGACCCCTGCACGATCTCGATCGGCTCCTCGTAGTACAACCCGAGCCAAGCCGGCATGACGGCCTTGTGACGCTCCCAGAGCTCCGCATGTGTCATGTGCTAAGCATTACCCGATCGCCCTCTAAAGTGCACAGCGTGACGTTGCCGAGCATCCCGCATGTGGACATCGAATCCCTGGAGCACTTCGACCGGCTGCTGGCGGCGGGCGCGACCGCGATGGCCGGCTGGCGCGTGCAGTCGGTCGACCTGACCCGTCGTACGGCGGAACTCCTCGGGCTGAAGCCGGCCGGGTCGGTGTTCCTCGGCTGCGCGCTGGAGGAGCAGGCGGAAGCGTGGGTGCGCGACGGCGGCGGGCTGCTGTTCCCTGCGATCCCGGAGCTACCGTTCGACGCGTACCGCGGGCGGCTGTACGACGCCGACGAGCTGTACGCGGGCCTCGAGCACGGGTACGACGCCACGCCGGACGCCCGGATCTACGCGTGGTCCCGCCAGCACGACGAGAAGGGCGACACCAGCCGTACGCTCGCCGCTGCGCTGCACGACCACGCGATCGCCGACGCGCTGACGGAACTGCCCGACGGCAAGCCGTGGGTCGGCGTGATGGGCGGTCACGGCGTACTGCGTGGTTCCCCGGACTACCGGTCGGCCGTCCTGCTCGGCCGGACGCTGGCGCGCCAAGGCCACGTGGTCGTCACCGGCGGCGGGCCGGGCGCGATGGAGGCCGCTAACCTCGGCGCGTCACTGGCGGAGTACGACGACGATGCCGTGGAGCGGGTGCTGGCGGCGCTGGCCGCCGTACCGTCGTTCCGTCCGTCGATCGGCGCGTGGGCGGCTGCTGGTCTGGACGTACGGCGGGAGTTCCCGGGCGACGGCGGGGTGTCGATCCCCACGTGGTTCTACGGGCACGAGCCGCCGAACGTGTTCGCGTCCGCGATCGCGAAGTACTTCTCGAACGCCCAACGCGAGGACGTCCTGCTCAGCCGCGCCCGCGGCGGGATCATCTACCTCCCCGGCGCCGCCGGCACCGTCCAAGAGGTCTTCCAGGCCGTCACCCCCAACTACTACGGCGACGCCGCCACCCAGATCCCCCTCATCCTGGTGGACGTCAACCACTGGACCACAACCCTCCCCGTCTGGCCCCTCCTCCAGTCCCTGTCCACCAACCGCCCCATGACCCACTCCACCCACCTCGTAAACACCATCCAAGAAGCCGCAGACCTCGTCAGCTAGTTCAGGCGACCTGGTGGGGTTTGAATTGGAGGGGTGGGTTGGCGTAGGCGTCTTGGGACTCGACGAGCTGGAGCTCGCGCTCGCCCGACTCGTGCGTGCGGGTGAGTAGCTCGAAGACGCTCGAGGTTGTGAGTGCGAGTGCCTCCGCGAGGTCGCCCGTACGACGGTAGTGCGCGGTGAAGAGCGCGGCCGTCACGTCGCCGGAGCCGTTCGCCTTCATCGGGATGTACGGCGTCTGCACGAGCCACGCGCCGCTGTCGTCGACGGCGAGCATCTCGATCGTGCCTTCCTCGCGATCGGGGCGCTCGACGCTGGTGACGAGCACCGTACGCGGTCCGGTCGCGCGCACCAGCTCCACCGAGGCCAGCGTGGACTCGAGCGTGTCCGGCTCGGTCCCGGTCAGGAAGCCCAGCTCGAACTGGTTGGGCGTGATGACGTCGGCCGCCGGAACCACCCGGTCCCGCAGCAGCACCGGAATGGCGGGAGCGACGAAGCACCCGGACTTCGCGTTCCCCATCACCGGGTCGCAGGAGTACACGGCCCGCGGATTGGCCGCCTTCACCCGCTCCACCGCCTCGAGAATCACGTCGGCGATCCCCTCGCCACCCTGATAGCCCGAAAGCACCACATCGATCTGCGGAAGGACGCCGCGTTCCTCGATCCCCAGCAGAACCTCGCGTACGTCGTCCGGGCTGATCATCGGCCCGCGCCACGCTCCGTAGCCGGTGTGGTTGGAGAAGTTCACCGTGTACACCGGCAGCACCTCCACACCGATGCGCTGGAGCGGGAACACGGCTGCCGAGTTGCCCACGTGCCCGTAGGCGACCGCTGACTGGATCGAGAGGATCTTCACCGCCCGATCATCCCACTCCCCCGGATCCGGCCCCCGGCTTGGTCTACTGTGCGCGGCATGAGCGACTTCGTACTGGTGCCGGGAGCCCGGCTCGGCGGATGGGCCTGGGACGCCGTCGCCGACAGTCTGCGGAGCGCCGGGCATGCGGTGTACGCCGTGACTCTGAGCGGACTGGCCGAGCGGGGTGGGCCGGACGCGGACCGGGTCGGGCAGCAAGAGCATGTCGACGACATCGTCTCGGTGATCGAGGGCAACGAGCTGTACGACGTCGTGCTGGTCGGGCACAGCTACTCGGGGATCCCCGTCGGGCAGGCCGCCGGACGGATCGGCGACCGGCTGCGACGGGTCGTGTACGTCGACTCGAGCGTTCCGGTTGACGGCCGGTCCTTCGCCGACGCCTGGTCCGAGGACGATCGAGCATGGCTCGAGGAGCAACTGCTCGAGGGCGACGGCACGTGGCTACCCGCGAGCGCGGAGCATTTCGCCGGCCAGGACCTGTCCGACGAAGCGATCGGCCTGCTGGTCTCCCGCAGTACGCCGCATCCGGGCCTGACGCTGACGCAACCGGCGCGGCTGACGAGGCCGATCGGTGAGCTGCCGACGACGTACATCAAGTGCCTGATGGCAGGCGACACACCCTCGCCGGACGTGCAGGCGCAGCTGGAGTCACCGCACTGGGAGCTCGTCGAACTGCAGACCGGCCACTGGCCGATGCTCTCCCGGCCCGATGCACTCGCCAAGATCCTCGCGACGGTCTAGCGGAGCCATTCCTCGGCGGTGTCGAGGAACGCGTCGACGTCGACGATGTCGTACCCCTCGCTGAGACGGACCGGCCGGAACTGCACACGACGGATCTCGTCCGCTGTCACCGGCCGGCTCACCGGCAGACCGTTCACGGTCGCCATCACCCGCTCGACGAACTCGTCCACCTGGTCGATCGCGTACCCCTCACGCAGGCGCACGGTGCTGAACCGCGGCGCAGTACGCCCTCCTCGAACCGGTGAACCACCGGCGAGCGGAGCACCGCCCGGACCAGCCACGACACCGGCCGCCGTACCTCCTGCCCCCGTACCGCCTGCCGCCGTACCGCCTGCCGCCGTACTGCTAGGGAGCCAGCGTTCTGCCTCGGTGAGGAAGTTGTCGACCTCCTCGACCGGGTAGCCCGGCCCGAACAGCGGCGTACGGAAGGCGACCTCGCGGAGCTCGCCGACGGTGATGTCCGGCCCGACGGACCGGTGCTCGGCGGTGGCGAGGACGCGTGCGACCAGTGCGTCGACCTCGGCGCAGTCGTAGCGCTGCCCGATCCGCCGGACGCGGAACTCGGGGTGCAGCATCAGGACTTGCTCGCCGCGGCGAGCTGCCCGCAGGCGCCGTCGATCTCCTGGCCGCGGGTGTCGCGGACCGTCACCGGGATGCCGCCGGCCTCGAGGCGGCGGACGAACTCGCGCTCGTCGGCCGGGTCCGACGCGGTCCACTTCGAGCCGGGCGTCGGGTTCAGCGGGATCAGGTTGACGTGCACCCAGCCCCAGTCGCCGCGGGCGCGGAGCTTCTCGGCCAGCAGGTCGGCCCGCCAGGCGTGGTCGTTGATGTCGCGGATCATCGCGTACTCGATCGAGACCCGGCGCTTGGTCTGCCGCGCATACTCCCAGGCCGCGTCGAGGACCTCGTCGACCTTCCACCGGTTGTTGATCGGCACCAGCTCGTCGCGCAGCTCGTCGTCCGGCGCGTGCAGCGACAGCGCCAGCGTGACCGGGATCCCCTCCGTCGCGAGCTGGTTGATCCGCGGCACCAGACCGACCGTCGACACGGTGACACCGCGGGCCGAGATCCCCAGGCCCTCCGGCGACGGGTCGGTGAACCGCCGTACGGCGCCGATCACGGCCTTGTAGTTGGCCATCGGCTCGCCCATGCCCATGAAGACGATGTTCGAGACCCGGCCCGGTCCGCCGGCGATCTCGCCGCGGGCCAGCGCTCGGGCGCCGTCGACAACCTGCTCGACGATCTCAGCGGTCGTCATGTTCCGGGTCAGGCCGCCCTGGCCGGTCGCGCAGAACGGGCAGGCCATCCCGCAGCCCGCCTGCGAGGACACGCACATCGTCACGCGGCCCGGATACCGCATCAGGACCGACTCGACCAGGGACCCGTCGAGCAGCTTCCACAGCGTCTTGCGGGTCTCCCCGTTGTCGCACTCCAGGTCGCGAACCCGGGTCAGCAGCGGCGGCATCAGCTCCGCGACCAGCTTGTCCCGGGTCGCGGCCGGCAGGTCGGTCATCTCGGCCGGGTCGGACACCAGCCGCGAGAAGTAGTGGTTGGACAGCTGCTTGGCCCGGAACGCGGGCTCGCCCAGCGCCGCAACCGCCGTACGCCGTTCCTCCCCGGACAGATCGGCCAGATGCCGCGGCGGCTTCTTGGCGCGGCGCGGCTCATCGAAGACAAGGGGAAGGGAGGTAGTCATAACCGATCTATTGTCGCAAGGGCGCCGGACGATTCACAAATTCACGACCCATGACTCTCGTCACCGGCGGGCTTGCGGTCCGAGTGCCCGAGCTTGCGGTCCGGGGCGATCCGGTCGCGCACCATCTGCTTCAGCCGCGGGATCTCGGCGAACCCACCCTCGGCCTTCCTCGACCACAGCGTCTCGCCGTCCAGCCGTACGTCGAACACGCCGCCGCTACCCGGGATCAGCGCGACCTCCCCCAACTCCTGCGGGAACGTGGTCAGCAACTCCTGCGCAGTCCATGCGGCCCGCATCAACCACCGGCACTGCGTGCAGTACTCGATCTCCAACCGCGGCTGCCTGCTCACCCCCGCAACGTATTAGATTCCCGCCGTGCCGAACCTCTGGGTCCACGGACTGGCCGCTCTCGACGACAACGCCCCCGAACGCCTCGCCGCTGACCACCCGGACTGGCGGTTCACCGACGGCTCTCCTGCCGCCGACGCCGCGTACGACGTCCTCGTCGCAGGCCGTCCGTCCCGAGACTTGCTCACCGCGAGCCCGCGGTGGCGGACGAGCTGGCCGTCGGCCTCGTACTCACGGCGGCCCGTGCCGTCGTCCCGGGTACGGCGAGGTCGGCCGGGTGGACGTGTGGTGGCAGGAGGCC
>DASXXB010000013.1:0-3118 GCA_036503355.1 Kribbella sp.
CGGTCCGGATAGGCCGGTGGCAGGACAGCAGGATTGGCCGGCACGTGCGAATCCACAGACAGCTACTCCCCCGAAGGTCGACAGTGTGCCGGGCAGGAAGGTTACCCGAGATCGGTTACGAGAGCAGATCCGCAGGCACCACCGTCACGTCGAACGGACTCGTCAACCGCGCCACTTCGTCCCCGGTCGCCTTCGCGACCTGCACGTATGCGCCGTCCTGCAGCTCCCACGCGATCAGACTCGGCGTGTCGGGATCCACCACCCAGTACGCCGGACATCCCGCCGCCTCATACCGCGAGAACTTGACCATCACGTCGAAGCGCCGCGTAGTCGGTGACAGCACCTCGACCGCCAGCAACGGCGGTCGCGGGAGATCGCGGACGCCAAAGCTGTCGCGGCCGGCCACCAGGACGTCCGGTTGGACAACGGTGTCCGCGGCCAGCACGACATCGAACGGCGCGGCCAGGGTGCACAGCTCCGGTGGGCATGCCTGCTCGAGCTTGAGGGCCAGATTGATCACGATCCGCTGATGCACGAACGCGGGACCGGGGGTCACGAGGAGCACGCCGTCGATGAGCTCGTATCGATGCCCGTCATTGGGCATCCGGTCGAGATCGTGTCTGGTCAGCGGCCCGGACGATTGCCAGGGCACCGGGGGTTGGTCCGGAATGGGTTCCACAGCACTCATAGTGCCTCCTTCGGTCGGTCACGTCAGAGAAGATGCCGCGATCTGCCCCTGGTTGCCCCGGGAATCCTGATCCTGTGGAAAAGTTCCGGGTCTGCTGGTGACACGTCCTACACTCGGGGGTATGAGTACTCAGCTGACCCCCGGCGCGGAGACGGTTGTCGACGAGCGGACCCAGACTGCGCCGGCCGAGCCTGGCGATCACGAGCGGTTCTCGCACTACGTGCCGAAGGACAAGCTGACCGAGGCGATGGTGATGGGCACGCCGGTGGTCGCCCTGTGCGGCAAGGTGTGGGTCCCGAGCCGCGACCCGCAGCGCTTCCCGGTCTGCCCGGAGTGCAAAGAGATCTGGGACTCGCTGAACTCCGACGACGAGGGCGGCGAGGAGTAGCCGGACACGCCCTAGTTCTGGCTGGGGTCGTCCGGGTAGGTCGACACGTAGGCCATCTGGTCGTTCTGGCGGCGCAGGACCCGGCGCCACAGGCTGTCCGGGTCGTGACCGAACACGTCCGCCGGCTCGGACTCCACGACGTACCAGGCGCCCTCGGCGATCTCGCCCTCGAGCTGCCCGCTCGACCAGCCGGCGTACCCGGCGAAGATCCGCATCCGGGTGATCGCGCCCTCGAGCAGCTCCGGCGGTACGTCGAGGTCGACCAGCCCGATCCGCCCGAAGCACTCGCGCCACCCGGGCGGGTCCGCTGCGGCGGTCACCTCGGCGACCGCGAGTGCGCTGTCGGTGCCGACCGGGCCGCCCATGAACAGCACGCCGGGCTCGTCGACGGCCGCCGACCAGTTCGGCAGCACCCGATCCACGGACAGGTCCGCGGCACGGTTCACCACCACCCCGAGCGCGCCGTCGTCGTCGTGGTCCAGTAGCAGGATCACCGAACGGCGGAAGGGCGGCTCGTCGAGCAACGGGGTCGCCACCAGCAGCGAACCGGTCAGGGTCGAGACCGTCATACCTCCATCATGGCGTACGCCGGGGCGTCCGCGAGCCCAGCCAAGCGCCCAGGGCGACCCCGGCGAGGTCCGCGAGTGCGTCGAACGGGTCGCCGTCGCGCTGCGGCAGCAGCCAGTGCTGGACCAGCTCGCTGACGACCGCGTTCGCGGCCAGTGCCCCGAGCAACCAGCGCGCCGGTACGCCGGCCTTCAGCCCGGTGAACGCCACCGCCGCGAAGAGGAAGCAGTGCGCGACCTTGTCGATCTGTGGGATCCCGACGTTCGGACCCGCCTCGCGCGGCGCGTAGACGCCGTACAACTGCAGGATCACTGCGGCGACGAACGCGATCCGCCACGCCCAGACGTGGACGCGGCGGCGGGACTCGGTGTCGGTGGAAATCGTGCCGGTCACAGCGCGGGGGTGTCGTCCGGGTAGGTCTCGTGCGCCGGGGCCTTGCCGCCGGCCGCGTCACGGACCGCGTGCGCGACCATCGTGTGAACCTCCGGGTGGAAGACGCTCGGCACGATGTACGTCGCGTTCAGCTCCTCGTCGGTCACCACGCCGGCCAGCGCGCGAGCGGCCGCCAGCTCCATCTCGACCGACACCTTCGACGACTGCGCGTCGAGCAGGCCGCGGAACACTCCCGGGAAGACCAGCACGTTGTTGATCTGGTTCGGGTAGTCGCTGCGCCCGGTGGCGACGACCGCCGCATGCTCGCCGGCCTCGGCCGGGTCGACCTCGGGCGTCGGGTTCGCCAGCGCGAACACGATCGAGTCCTCGTTCATCGTGGCGATGTCGGCGCCGGTCAGCAGGTTCGGCGCGGAGACGCCGATGAACACGTCGGCACCGGCCAGCGCACCCTTCAGGTCCCCGCTGTACTTGGCCGCGTTGGTGTTCTCCGCGATCCAGCGCAGCTCCGGCGACAGGCCGTCGCGCTCGGGGTGGATGACCCCGCCGATGTCGGCGACGCACGTGTCCTTCACCCCGGCCGCGAGCAGCAGCTTGAGGATCGCCGTACCGGCCGCACCCGCACCGGACAGCACCACGCGCACGTTGCTGATGTCCTTGCCGACCACGCGAAGGGCGTTGTACAGGGCCGCGAGCACGACCACCGCCGTACCGTGCTGGTCGTCGTGGAAGACCGGGATGTCGAGCTCCTCGCGCAGCCGGGCCTCGATCTCGAAGCAGCGTGGCGCGGAGATGTCCTCCAGGTTGATGCCGGCGAAGCCCGGCGCGATCGCCTTCACGATCGAGACGATCTCGTCCGGGTCCTGGGTGTCCAGGCACAGCGGCCAGGCATCGATCCCGGCGAACCGCTTGAACAGCGCGGCCTTGCCCTCCATCACCGGCAACGCGGCCTTCGGGCCGATGTTGCCCAGCCCCAGTACGGCGGAGCCGTCGGTGACGACCGCGACGCTGTTGCGCTTGATCGTCAGCCGGCGGGCGTCGTCGGGGTTGGCCGCGATCGCCAGGCAGACCCGCGCGACACCCGG
>DASXXB010000014.1:0-17308 GCA_036503355.1 Kribbella sp.
CACCCCGGCGCCGTCCCAGGTCTTCCTGGACGGGCAACCGATGGTCAAGGCCACCAGCAGCACCACGACCACCTCCGGCAGCTGGTTCTACGACACCCCGACGGCGACGCTGTACGTCGACACCGGCGGGACGAACCCGGCGACCGGGCACACTGTCAGCGCGGGCGCCCGCAGCTTCGGCATCCTGCTGCGCCAGGTCTCCGATGTGAACATCAGCGGCTTCGCGGTCCGGCAGACAAACCTGAGCGGCGTCTACTTCGACACGGTGCAACGCGTCTCGCTCGACACGATCGACACCGCGCAGTCCGGTGCTCAGGGCGTCACGGCCGACAACTCCGCCCACGTCACGCTGAGCGGCATCCAGGCCTCGACGAACCAGTCCATCGGGGTCCGGCTGTTCAACACCACCGACAGCTCGGTACAGGCCTCGATCACGCACGACAACAACTACCACGGCGTCAGCGTGCAGGGCGGCGCGCGGGACACGGTGACCGGCGTGACGACGTACCGGAACAAGCGGCTCTCGACCCGGATCGCGGCCGGCATCGACGTCTCGCTGTCCGCACAGCAGACCGTTGTCGACGGCAACTTGTCGTACAGCAACGACGACTCCGGCATCGAGTCCTACACAGGTGCGACCGGAACCCTTGTCCGCCGGAACGTGGTCTACGACAACGGCGACCACGGCATCGACGACTTCCAGGCACCGGGCTCGCAGGTGATCGGGAACACCGTGGTCGGCAACGCCACGGCCGGCGTCAACTTCGAGGGCGGCTCGAGCGGCGCGCTCACCCGGGACAACGTGACGATGGACAACGCCGTCGGCAGCACCCGGACGATCGGTGAGATCCGGGTGGACGAGACGTCCAGTCAGGGCACCAGCCTGGACCGGGACCTGGTGTTCCAGACGAACGGCGGGCCGCTGTTCGAGTGGGCCTCGCAGCCGTACACGACACTCAGCGCCTACCAGGCTGCCAGCGGGCAGGAGCCGACGGGCAAGGCAGCGAATCCACGGTTCGCCAACCTGGCCGGTCGCGACCTGCACCTGACCAGCGTGTCGCCGGCGATCGACGCCGCCGACACCTCGCCGGCCGGCTGGAGCGCGATCGACAAGGACGGAACCTCGCCCGTCGACGATCCGGCGGTTGCGAACACCGGCACCGGATCGGTCACCTACGCCGACCTCGGCGGGTACGAGTACATCGGCCCGGTCGCTACCGCGACCGTGACGCCGCCGTCGGGCTTCGCGCCGGTGGACGTGACCGTGGACGGCACCGCCAGCGTCGGCCTGAGCGCCCAGCTGGCGTCGTACCTCATTGCCTGTGGCAACGGTACGACGATCGCCCAGGCGACCGGCACCTGCAGCTACACCACGGCCGGCACGTACACCCCGACGCTGACCGTGACGGACACCGCCGGCCGCACCGACACGTGGACCAGCGCACCCGTCGTGGTGAAGCCGAACGGCGCACCGACGGCACGGCTGACAGCGACACCTGCCCAGGCCTACGTGCCGCAGACCGTGGTGCTCGACGCGTCCAAGTCGTCCGACGCCGACGGCCGTCCACTGGTCAGCTACACGTTCGACTGCGGCAACGGCCAGACGTCCGGCGCACTGACGACGTCGAAGACCAACTGCACGTACACGACTGCCGGGACCTACACGGCGGCGGTCACCGTACGCGACACCGGTGGCCTGACCAGCCGCGCGACGACCAAGGTGACGATCCTCGCGGACCAGCCACCGACGGCGGTGCTCAACCTGAACAAGTCGGTCATCAGGACGAAGCAGTCCGTCGTGGCCGACGCGTCGAAGTCGACCGACGTCGACAAGACCCCGATCGCGACGTACACCTTCGACTGCGGTCCGGGCGCACCCAAGCCACCGCAGACCAGCCCGAGCACGAGCTGCAGCTACACCACGATCGGCTTCTACACGATCACCGTGACCGTGACCGACACCCTCGGGCAGTCGTCCACGGCCTCCAAGACCGTCGTCGTCATGGTGTGACGACTGTGACGACTGGGACCAGAGAACTCGCACGAAGGGTGCAGTCATGACGCTCGAAGAGATGTTCCGCCGGATCGTGCGGGCCCACCTGGCTCTGATCCTGGTGTGCGTCCTGGTGCCGGTCGCCGGTGCCGCGATCCTCGCGGCGCGGAAGACGGACCCGAGCATCGCCTCGGTCCGTCTCCAGGTGACCGCAGGCTCGCCGTCGTCGGCGACCGAGGCCGAGGGGATGAACAGCCGCGTGCTGGCCGTCGCGACCACACCGAGCCTGCTCGCCACGGCGTTGCAGGCCGCGAAGGTGCAGCGCGACGTCGAGACGTACGCGACGGCCAACGTGGCGGCACAGCGGATCGGCGGATCCTCGGTCGTCGAGCTCAGCGTGACCGACGACGACCCGCTGGCGGCCGGCCGGATCGTGGTCGAGCTCGCCACCCGGGTCGCGCTGTTCATGAACCAGGGCGACCAGGCGACGTACCGCAAGACGGTGGCCGACCTGACCTCGCAGATCGACGACGCGACCGCGCGCCGCGACAAGCTGGTCTCCCAGCTGCGGGGCATCGCCGACGTCACCGCCCGCGCCGACCTGGGCGTACAGATCCAGTCGGCGAACCAGCTGCTGAGCGAGCTGAGCGGGCAACGGGCAACGCTGATCGCAAACGCCGCGAGCCGGGACGAGGTCGTGCTGGTCAGCAACCAGCCGGACGTCCGCCGGACCCAGAGCTCGATCCTGCCGCAACTCGCGCTGGCACTGCTGCTCGGTCTCGTCCTCGGCCTGACGGCGGCGACGGTGCTGGAGACGGTCCGTCCGCGGGTCAACAGCATCCGCGCGCTCGCCCGGCTCCTGCAGGCGCCGGTGCTCGGTACGTCGACCGAGGAGATCGACTCGCTCCGCAACACCATGGCGCTGGCGGCTCGCCGGCAAGGGGTCGACGCGGTCGTCCTGATGGGCGCCGACGAGGACGACGCGGACACGGTCAGCAAGCTGCTGTTCGCGCTGTCCGGCCGGACGCATCCGTCGAAGGAACCGTCCAAGCAGCCGGCCGGCCGCGACGACAGTGATTCGGTCTTCGACCTCGACGACAGCGCGCTGTCCGGGTTCACCGACGTCCGCTTCACCGGGCTGTCGGCGATCACGCCCGCGGACGAGATGACGGCCGGGGTGGTCGTGGTGTCCGCCGGCACTGTGTTGATGCGCCGCCTCGACGACCTCGACGACGTCCTGAAGGCAGTTCGCTGGCCGGTGCTGGGCATCGTCCACGGCCCGGCACAGCGTCGGTTCGGGAGGTCCCGGTGAGCACGGCGTTGTTGCACACGGCGGGCCAGCGCGTCGCGGTCCACGGCTCGGAGGGTGTCGTACGCTCGCTGCTCGCCGCGGCAGGTGGGCCGGAGCGGCCAGGCCTCGCGGCCGCGGACCCGCCGAACGTGGTGCTCACGATCGAGGACACCCAACAGCCCTTCGGTCTGCGTGGTGCGGAGCTGATCACCCGTGGCGCCTGGGCGACAGCGGGTGGCGAGGTGGTGCTGGCGAACGTCGGGAGTTCGGGCTTCGACCAGCGGTGGTCGGTCGACGTCGACGGTCTCCGGGTCGCCAGCCGGCGCCGCCCGTCGTACCGGGAATCCGCCGCGGCGTGGTTGCTCCCGGCCCGGCAGCACGCGTTGAACAGCCAGGTGCTGCTGCACTACCCGGCCCTGTGGTTCGCGATGCAGCAGGGTTTCGCGCCGTTGCACGTGTCGATCGTCGAGGTCGGCGGCGTCGCGGTCATGCTCGCCGGGCCGGGCGGGGTGGGCAAGTCGACGCTGGTCGCGCGGGCCCTGGCCGACGGCTCGCGGGCGACCTGCGACAACCTGGCGGTCTGCGACGGCGCGACGGCGTACGGCGTGGCCGAGCCGCTGCGGCTGATCGACGGAACCGGCCGCCGGGCGTTGCACGGGCGGCGTGAGCAGACCTGGGCCCGCCGGGTCCGGTCGTTGCCCCCGGAGCTGATCGTCGTACTGCGGCGTGGGACGCAGGAGACGCCCGAAGTGCGCGAACTGAGTCCGACCGCGGCGGCGCGCAGGCTCGTCGCCGGGACCTACGCGGCCGGCGAGCTGCGGCGGTTCTGGTCGATCGCGGCCATCGTCGCCACCGCGACGGGATGCGGGCCGGTCCATCCGCCGACCGAGGAGGTCGCCGAACGGCTCAGCAACCGGCTGCCGGCGGTCGAACTGATGCTCGGCCGCGAGCCCGGCGCCGGTCTGACCGAGCTGCTGCGGCGGCCGCTCGCCGCGATCCGCACCGGACGGGTCGGCTGATGGGCGCGCCGATCGAGGTCGCCCAGATCGTCACCCGCTTCATCGCCGGTGCCGGTGGCGTCGCTCTGCGCGGCGTTCTCCCGCTCGATCCCGACCGTTATCGGGTCACCATCATCACCGGCCAAGGCGGCCCGCTGACCGACCGGGCCGAGGCCGCCGGGATGCGCGTGCTGGTCGAGCCGTCGCTGGTCTCGCCGCTGTCACCGAACGACGACCGCCGGGCGCTGCGCCGGCTGACCGAATTGTGCGCCGACGGCGGCTACGACGTCGTCCACACCCACAGTGCGAAGGCGGGTGCGCTCGGCCGGCTCGCCGCGCATCGCGCCCGGGTGCCGCGCATCGTGCACACCTACCACGGCTTTCCCTTCCACCAGTTCCAGAACCCGGTGCGGCGTACGGCGTACATCGCCATCGAGCGGCGACTGTCGCGGATCACCGACAACGTGCTCGCGATCGGGACCGGCGTGGCGACGGAGGCCCTGCGGCTCGGACTGGCGACGCCGAGCAGCCTGCGCACGATCACGCCGGTGGTGGAGGCGGTGACCGTTCCGCGGACCGACGCTTCCCGTACGGCGGCCCGCGCCGAACTCGGGATCGACGCGACCACCCCGCTGATCGGCACCGTCGGGCGGATCGACTACCAGAAGGCTCCGGAGCATCTGATCGCCGCGATCGCGGCGTTGCGGCACACGGACGCCGTGGCGGTCTGGATCGGATCCGGACCCGGTGACCGCGAGGCGACCGAACTCGTCCGACGCGCGGGCCTGTCCGACCGGTTCGTGTTCCTCGGCGAGCGATCCGACGTACCGCAACTGCTTCCCGCGTTCGACGTCTTCGCGATGGCCAGCCGGTACGAGGGCCTGCCGTGCGCCGTCGTCGAGGCGATGCGCTGCGGCCTTCCGGTGGTGGCGACCGCGGTCAACTCGGTGCCCGACCTGGTCATCCCCGGCGAGAGTGGCGTCCTGGTTCCACCGGGTCGCCCGCTGCTGCTGGCCGAGGCCATCGACGACCTGCTCGACGACCGCGGCAAGGCAGATCGCATGGCCCGCCGCGGGCAGGCCGCCGCGGACAGCACGTACGACGCATCGAGCCTGGCAGAGGTCCTCGACCAGGTGTACTCCGCTGGTCGGCCGGCGGACCTGGTGACGTCATGACGAGTCCGCTCGAGCACGCGGACCCAGGCGAGGACCGGCGACCGATCTCGCCCTGGCTGCAGTTGTGTCCGCCCGGGACCGTCGAGATCGACCTCCGCACCGGCCCGGTCCGGGCGCACCAGCTGTCCGCCGACGGCCCGGTCGTGCTGGTCGATCAGCGACCCGGCAGCCGACGCCGGCTCCGGCGTACGGCCCGGAAGCTCGGCGTCGCACTGGAGCGCGAGTTCGTCGTACTGCCGACGCTCGGGCGGCCGATGGTCGTCGTCGACGACGTCGAGGAAGCGGTGCGGCACTTCTGGACCGCGGTGGCCACGGTGCCGCCGGGCCTGGCGTTCGCCGTACCGGCCTCCGCCCTGCTCGCACTCGCACGGCGGACGCCGTGGCGTTGGACCGGGGCGATCGCACCGGCACGCGTCGTCGTCGGGAGGCGGCGATGACCGAGGCCCCGAAGGCGTTCCACCCCCGCCCCCGGTCGGTGCACGACCTGTTGTTCGCGCCGGGGAGCCGCGGCGTACTGATCGCGCTCTCCCGGGATCCGGATGCCAAGCGGACCTTCGTCGTGACACCACCGGCCGGCACCTACGTGGACGGTCCGGCCGGAGCAGTGGCGATCAAGATCCCGGTCACCATGGCAGCCGCGGGCGCGATCACCCGCGAGACCCGGATGCTGATCGCGCTGGGCGAGGCGAACCTGGGCGAGCTCGGCAAGACCGTTCCGCGGTACCTGGAGACGCTCGACAGCGACGGCTTGCCGGCCGTCGTCACGACCGTACTGCGTGGCGTTCCGATGAGCGTCGCGTACCACCGCTGGCTGCATACCTCCCGACCCGGTCCGGTAACGGAGGACTTCGCGCTCGCGGCCGGATGGCTGCGGCATCTGCAGCTGGCGACAGAGGGCGAACGAGCCCGGATCACGTGGGCGAGTGAGGTCGCGAGCCAGGTGCGTTCGCGCTGGCCGGGGCATCCGAAGCTCGAGGCAGCACAGGTCCGGCTCGCGGCAGCGGATCGGCAGCTGAAACAGCACCGGGTGGTCAGGACGATGGTCCACGGCGACTACTGGTTCGGGAACCTGCTCGTCGACGACCACCGGGTGTCCGGAGTCGTCGACTGGGAGAGCGGTGCCCGCAGCGGGTGGCCGCTGCAGGACCTCGTCCGGTTCGCGCTCAGCTACTGCCTCTACCTCGACCGCCACACCCGGCCTGGCCGCTCGGTACGCGGGCACCAAGGCCTGCGCCGCACCGGTTTCGGCGCCGGGATCAGGTACGGCCTGCTGGAGGCGGGCTGGCTGCCGGACCTCGTCCGGCTGTACCTGCGGACCCGCCTGGACGAGCTCGGCCTTCCGACGGCGCTCTGGTACGGCGCTGCGCTCGCCGGGCTCGGCGAGATCGCCGCCACCGCGAACGACGACGAGTTCGCGGCCAACCACCTGGAACTGCTGGCCGGTCTTCCGCACTGGCCGCTCGCCGACGACCTGCCCGGAGTTGATGCCCGATGACGGCAACAGTGCCTGCGCCACCGGCCGGCATCGTCGGTTCGCCGGGCCTGCCCCGCGGCGACATCCTTGCGGCGATGACGGGTCTGACGACCTGTCTGCTGCCGTTCCTGGTCCCGGCCGGTCCGGGCAACACCGCCCCGGCGGACGCGGGCATCCTGCTGTGCATCGTGCTGGGGCTGCTCTGGGCAGTCCGCGAACATCTGCCGATCAAGCTTCCCTACGCCGCGGGCATGGCCGGGCTGATGCTCGGCGGCGCGTTCGCGGCGTACGTCTCGGTCGCGCCGGTCGGCACCGGGCTGGTGCTCCTGCAGGATCTGCTGCTGCTGGCGTGGGGCGCGGCGCTCGCGCTCGGCCGCCACAATCCCGCAATCATCCGGGCCGTCACCGTGTCCTGGTGCCGCACGGCCGCGATCTACTCCGGTGTCATGGCGGCGGCGTACCTGGTCGGCTTCAACGCGCTGACCGGAGTATCCGCGAAGGACGGCGTCCGGGCGCCGTACACCTTCGGCGATCCCAACCTGGCCGGCAACTACCTGGTCGTCTCGCTGTTCGTCATTGCCGCCTGCAAGCATCCGCGCTCCCCCGGCGTCCGCCGGATCGCCTACCTGCTGGTGCTTCTCGCGATCGGATTCACCGGCTCGAACGGCGCGATGCTCACGCTGCTGGTCGGGCTGCTGCTCTCGTTCGTGGTCACCGCCTACCGCCGCCGTGGCGCGATCGCCGGTGCCGCCGTGCTGGCGAGCACCGTCCTGCTCGGCGGGCTGGTGGTCGGCGTCGTCATGCCGCGCGTCGACCTCGGCCAGATCCGTGAGCACGCGGCCGGCAGCATCCCGCTGTTGCGCGACTCGTTCGGGCGCAGCGGAAACTCCAGCAGCGAACGCGAAACGATCGTCCGCGAGGGCGCGAACCTGTTCCTCAAGGGCGATGCCGCCGGCTACGGACCCGCCCGGACGAAGGCGACTCTGGAAGCGACACAGGCGCCGTACGTCAAGGAAGCCCACAACGACTACCTTGCGACGCTGCTGGAGCGCGGGGTGATCGGCGCCGTCGGCTTGCTGATGTTCGGCATCGCGATGTTCGCGCGGTGCGTGCGACTGGTCCTCGGCACCCTGCCCAAGGCGTACGCCGAACTCGTACCCAGACCGTGGTTGCTGGCCGTCATCGGCCCGGTGATGGCAACCGCCGCCGGGTTCTACGAGGTCCTGCACTTCCGGCACCTGTGGACCTGGCTAGGCCTGGTCGCGGCGCTGGTGCTCGCGATGCAGGACCATCGCAAGGAGGCGACATGATCCGCTCCGTCCTGTCCAACTGCTCGGCCCGGCTGCTCGCGGTCCTCGGACTGACGCTGGCCACCGTCGTGGTCGCCCGGACCGGCGGACCGTCGGCGGTCGGCGAGTACGCACTGCTCCGGATGCTGCCCGGGCTGGTCGGCGTGCTGTGCGTCCTCGGTCTGCCCGGAGCCCTGGCATACTTCCTCGCCGCACCGCGCCGCGACCTTCCCCGACTCTGGCCCACGTTGATGGCGATCGGAGCTGTCGGAGCGGCAGTCGGTACGGCGCTGTGGATCGCCGCATCACCCTTGCTGGCAAAGGTCTTCTTCCCGCACGAGCCGCCTTGGCTGATTGCCGCCGCAGGAGCGACCGTTGCGAGCCAACTGGTGCTGACCGTGGGAAAGACCGCGTTGCAGGGGCTCGAGGACCGGCGTGGCGGTGACGTGGTCATCGCGGCCGAGGAGCTCGCGTTCCTGCCCTGCTTCGTGCTGCCGCTCGTCGTCGGCATCCACGGCATCGCGGCGATCATCCTCGGCCTCGGGCTCGCCGATCTGGTGGTCGCGGTCGACGCCTGGCGCCGGGTCGCCCGCCGGCTCGGATGGCGGCGCTTCGGCCTGGCCGGTGCCGGCCGCGGGTGGTGGGGCCGTCCGGACAAGGACCTCGCCCGGACCGTGGCGTCGTACGGACTCCGCGGCCAGGTGGGCGGTCTCATCACCTTGCTCAATCTGCGGCTCGACGTCGCGATCCTCGGCGCGCTCGCCGGTCCCGCGATCCTCGGTGGGTATGCCGTCGCCTCGAAGTACGCCGAACTGCTCCGGCTGCCCGGCACCGCGCTGACCTGGGTCTTCTACCCCCGCCTGGCGAAACTCCCGTCGGAAGGTGCGGCCGCGCTCGCCAGGCGGCTGATCAGGCCGACGCTGGCCGGCGTCGCGTTGGCCGCGATCCCGGTCGCGCTGCTCGCGGGACCGGTCATGCGGCTGCTGTACGGCGCGTCGTTCGGATCGGCCGTGACACCGGCCCGGGTACTGGTCGCGGGCATGGTGCTGGCCGGTGCGTCGGGGGTCGCGAGCGCCTACCTCTACGGTCGCGGTACTCCGGGACTCAACTCGATCGTCCTCGGCGCCGGACTCGTCGTCACGGTGGTTCTCGACGTCACGCTGATACCTCGCTACGGGGCGCTCGGAGCGGCGGTCGCGTCCACAGCGGCGTACCTGTCCACCGACGCCCTACTGATCGTCCTGCTGTTGCGCCTGAGCGCACCGACTGCCCGGCATCGCGCTGCTGTCGCGGTCGGGGAGGGAACACCATGAAAGCGATCGCGATCGCCACCGGCCTGCTCCTGCTTCTGGCCGGCTGCTCGTCCGGCTCTCCGACCGGACAGCCGACGGCCCAGCCGGACAGCAACCCGGCGGCGACGTCCACGCCGTCCCCGACTCCTACGTCATCCGGCACACCGACGTCCAGCACCGCGCAGGTAACCCTTCCCGGCGACCGGTACGTCGCACTCGCCTCCGCGCTGCACCACCGAGGCGTGGCCATCTGGTGGGAAACCGACCTGGTGAAGCGCTGGCTCGACGGGCCGGCCGCGTTCCAGGGAACGATTGCCAGACTCGGTCAGCTGGCCGCGGTGCCGGGAACCGTCGGGTTCAAGATCTCCGACGAGATCGGGTACGGCGACGGGCTGAAGTCGGCGGCACAGGCCGCGGACTTCCTCCAGCAGGCCAGGAGCAGTCTGGCACAAGTTGCCCCGGGCAAGCAGATTCTGGTCGATGCCGTCGTACCGGAGCTCGGGTGCCTGCCGTGGCGCGGCGGCAACCAGGAAGGATGCGCGCAACGGGTGCGGGCGAAGTACCCGGCCGCCAGTGCCGCAGCCGTCGAGGGCTATCTGCGGGCGCACCTGATCGACCGTCTCGACCTCAGCACCGGTCTGCTCGGCTCGGGTACGTACGCCGCCTGGGGTCTCGACCAGCACACTGCGCAGGCCGAGATCTGGAGCCGCGTCCGGGCGCAGGGCTGGGGCTCGCTGACGATCCTGCAGTCCCGCAAGGCACTCGCCGCCGCGGACGGCTACCAAGGAACCGCCGCCCAGGCCGCCACCGACACGGCCACCTACATCGCCGCACCCGTCTCGGCCGGGGCCAAGGCCGTGGACATCTGGACCTGGCGGCAGCACTACCAGGGAAAGACCTTCAGCCTGCTCGCCCCCGATCTCGGCACCAACCCGCTGTGGACCGATCTGCTGCTGGTGCGGCGTCAAGGCGTGCAGCTGATCACCCACATGACGCCGTCGATGATGCCCACCGACAGCGCCGCCTTCGATCACGAGTGCGGCCTCGCGGCCCAGGTGTTCACCTCGGTCTTCGTTGCCGCCGGCACCGGTTAGGAGAGAAGATGTCGTCTAAGGTCAGCCTGGGCAGGCGTTCGCTGGACGTGTTGATCGGCGGACTGATGCTGCTCGCGGCGTCGCCGGTGCTGCTGATCGTCGCCGTACTCGTCCTGGTCACCAGCGGGCGGCCGGTGCTGTTCCGGCAGTCCAGGGTCGGTGAGAACGGCCGGCTGTTCACGATCTACAAGTTCCGGACCATGCGGAACGTTGCCTCAGGCCCCGAAGTGACCGCCTCGACGGACAACCGCATCACGCCGCTCGGTGGGTTTCTCCGGCGGACCGCGATCGACGAGTTGCCGCAGCTGTGGCATGTCGTCCGCGGGCAGATGACGCTGGTCGGTCCCCGACCGGAAAGCGCGGCTCTGGCGGCGCGCTATCCGGTCGGGTGCCGGCCGGTCCTGATGGCGCGGCCCGGGCTGACCGGTCCGGCGCAGCTGCGGTACCGCGAGCGTTCCGCCGTACCGCCTGATGAGCGGACCGACGTGGAGCACTGGTATCTCGACGTACTCGTGCCGCTGCGGGTCGACGCGGACCAGGAGTACCTCGCCCGGCCGACGATCCGCCGTACGTTGTACTACATCCTCGTGACCGGGCTGTTCGTGGTCGGGCTCGCGGATCTGCAGCAGCCGGTCACACAGCCTCTTGTTCGTAGTCCGCAGGCTTCACCAGCACCGGGTCGCAGCGGGCGTTGAGGCAGCTGCCGTCGGTCAGGTCGAACTCGAAGTTGTGGCCGAGGCAACGCAGTACGCCGTTCACGACCACACCGGTCTCCGCCAGGTCCTCACCCGCGTGCGGGCAGTACCTGCTGACCTCCAGCTGCTTGCCGCCGACCGTGATCGTCGTGGTTTCCTCGGGGTCGCGGGCGGCCTCGAAGCGCTCGACGGCCCGCAGCGCCGCGCGATCCGCGTGCTTGAGCAGGCCGACCAGGTAGTCGTTGTACAGGTCCGGCTGCCGGCGGGCGGTGAAGCGCAACGACAGCAGGAGCTCCTCCCAGCGAGTCCGCCCTGACACCACGCCGTCGAGCCACCGGCCGTCCATGGTCAGGGTGTACTCGGCGTGCCCTTGGCCGCCGTCCAGATCGACGACCACCCGGTCGGGACCGATGTGCGCGTCCCAGACGCCACCGTGCGGACCCGACACGTCGAAGCGCAGGGTCATCCCGATCCGGGCGAGGAAGTACTCCGACAGCGTGCCCAAGGACTCCATATGGGTCTTGAAGCGTTGGGCCAACCCGGGCCGCGACACGGGGTTCGCGGCCCAGGCGGCGTCAATGGCCGGCCGGCGGCGGGCGGCGTACTCGAGCAGGTACCGCCGCCGCTCCTCCGGGCCGGCGTCCAGGGTGAATTCCTTCCACTGCTCGTCCCGTTCGACGGTCAGGTCGTCGAGGCTGATCCGGTCGCCCGGCAGCAGGCAGACGCCGGCTTGGTCGGGGATCCGGTCCGCGAGCCACGTGAGCGCCTCGCCCTGGTCGGGGAAGATCCCGCCCGGGCGCAGGCCGCTGTTCAGCTCGAACAGGTCGTCGTCGAGAAAGCACGGCGGACCGGCGTACGGCATCACCAGCCGCGGCTGCACCTGGCGGACCAGCCGGGTGACGGCCTTGAACTTGCCGATCCGCTTGATCGTCGAGATCCGCTCGCGCTCGACCTCGTCGTACTCGTAACGGACCGGATGCCAACTGGCGCCCGACATCTGCACGCCCATCACATCCAGCGGCCCGCCCACCTCAGTCATCGCGCGCCGCGCCTGGGCCAGCGAGATCCGGGCGTCGTTGGTGTGCAGGATGCTGCGGGCGCCGAGCTTCAGCAGTACGGCGGAATCGTGGCTCATCGGGCACTGCTCGGGGATCACGGTCAGCCAGTCGTCGCCGTTCAGCGGATACCGCTGCCACGCGTCGAGTACGACGACCCGCGTCCGCCCGATCGCGCGCAACCGGCGCTGCATGATCGTCGACGGGTACCGCGGGACGATGACCGGCACGCTCTGCGGCAGCCCTTTCAGCAGGTCCAGGTCCAGGTGGTCCAGATGCTCGTGCGACACCACCACCAGGTCGACGTCGAGCACCTCAGGCGTCAGCAGATGCGAGTTGTCCGGAAACGGGAACCACGACCCGAGGAACGCCCCACCGGGCGACAACCACGGATCCGCCAGAATCCGCACCCCACCCGCGTCAACCCGCAACCCGGCATGCCCCAGCGCAGTGACCACTCCCTCACCCATACCCCCCAGCCTCCCGACGGCGGGCCGTGCGAACATCCCCCACCCGCACGAGACCCCCTACGCCATTAGCGCTACCGCGTGGGCGGTGAGGGTGGTCGACAGACAGCAGAACGCGCAGGTCAGAGGGCTCTGACCTGCGCGTTCGCAAGGGGTGGAGGTGGCGGGAATCGAACCCGCGTCCTTCAGCGTTGCTTCAAGGCTTCTCCGGGCGCAGTCTGAATGGCGCTTTTCTCAGCCCCAGCGTTTGTACAGACATCTCGCTGACAGGCTCAGTCACTGCAAATGTCCCGTGCTAGCCCCGTGACCGGACTAACAAAGCAAGCTCTCTAGCTGAGGCCAGGAACCGGGGCGAGAGCATCCCCGGGCTGACCGCTTCTTTAAGTGCTCAGGCCGTCAGGCGGCGAGAGCGAAGCTACTGCGCGACTTAGAGTTGGCAGTTGTTGGTTTCCAGAGATCGTTAACGAGATAACCCTGGATCCTCGGCCCGCTTCCCTTGGAACATACGTCCAAAGTCGAAACCGTTCACCCCCTGTTGAGTTGTCAAACTCCCACCCGTACCGCAGTGGAAGCTCCACACTATCAAGTCCAACCAACCGCCCGCACCCGACATTCCCGCACTTGATCAGGCCTACTTGATCAGGCCTACTTGATCAGGCGCAGCGTGAACGGGTAGCGGAACTTGGCGCCGGCCGCGGTCGCGAGCCCGCCGATGCCGGTCAGCAGGAACCACAGGATCCCGAGGATCGGGAACAGGAACGACAGGAAGCCGTGGGTGAACCCGGTCATCACCCCGAGCAGCGCGAACGCGCCCGCTGCGGTCAGCTGGAAGTTCAGCGCCTCGACGGCGTGCCGGCGTACGGCGGGATTCCGCTGGCCGGCCGTGGCGACCACGAGCGCCGGGCCGACGAAGAACGTCGGGTACCCGAGCCAGTGCGCGATCGTGCCCATCCCGCGCCCGTCGCCCTGGTAGGTCTGCAGCGGCGCGGGCCGGGTGAACGCGGCCGGCGCGAACGTCGGCACCGGCCGGGAGACCAGCCCGTCGAACGTGCTGTTCAGCTCGGCCCGGGTGCGTGCCTGGAGCGCCTTCTCCAGCCGGAGGTCGAACTCCATGTGCTCGAGCCGGCCGTCGGCGTACATCTCTTTCAGGATCTCGACGGCCCGATCCCGCTGCGCCGACGTCACCAGCAACTCTGAAGTGGACATGCTTCCACTGTGCGCGTCCAGGCTCGCCGGCCCCATCCGGTTCAGCCCGGACTCGGCCCTGAGCCAACCCCAATCAGCGGCGGTTGCGGTCGGAGAGGGCTCGCTGGGCTTCGCGGTTCGCCTGGCGTTCGGCGAGGGCGTGGCGCTTGTCGTAGTCCTTCTTGCCGCGGCCGGTGGCCAGCTCGACCTTGGCGTAGCCGTCCTTGAAGTACAGCGACAGCGGGATCAGCGAGACACCCTGCTGCTCGACCTCACGGATCAGCTTCTGGACCTCGTCCTTGTGCAGCAGCAGCTTGCGCGTACGGCGGGGCTCGTGGTTGGTCCACGTGCCGTGCTTGTACTCCGGGATGTGCATGCCCTGCAGCCAGAGCTCGTTCCCGCGGACGGCCGCGAACGCGTCGACGAGGGAGGCCCGGCCCTGCCGGAGGGACTTGACCTCGGTCCCTGTCAGCACCAGCCCGGCCTCCACCACGTCCTCGATGTGGTAGTCGTGTCGCGCCTTACGGTTCTGCGCGATCGGCTTCTCCCGGCCGGTCTGTTTCACCATCCGGCCAGTATCCCAGATGACTCACAGCCAACCCATGGGATTAACGACCCGGCCGTCCTTGTAAACCATGAAGTGCAGGTGGCAGCCGGTCGAGTAGCCCGTCGTACCGGACCAGGCGACGATCTCGCCGCGCTTCACGCGCTCGCCGACATGGGCCTTGTACCGCGACAGGTGGTTGTACACCGTCGTGATCGAGTCGCCGCTCATCACTCCGTGTGAAATGAACAGCCGGTTTCCGTAACCGCCGTTGTAGTACTTGTCCGTCACCACCCCATCGGCCGCGGCGCGGACCGGCGTACCGCACGGAGCCCGGAAGTCGGTGCCGTCGTGCAGCTTCCAGTAGTGCAGGACCGGGTGGAAACGCATTCCGTACGGCGACGTGATGTAGCTGCTGACGGGATAGCTCAGCCGTCCGCCACCGGAGGGCTCCGGATCCGGCACGTTCCGCGGCGCCCGGTGCTCCTTGCGCGCCTTCGCCTTCTCGGCCCGCTCCGCGGCGGCCTTCCGGCGCGCGGCGGCCGCCTTCTCCGCCTTCGCCCGCGCGATCAGCAACTGCTCGACCCGGGTCCGCTCACGCAGCAGCGAGTTGTACTGCGCCAGCTCGGAGTTCTTCTCCTTCTCGGCGGCCTTGAACGCGGTCAGCTTGACCTTCGCGATCGCCGCGGCCTCGGCCCGGTCGGCCGCGACCTGCTTGGTCAGCTCCGCGACCTTCTTGACCGTCGCGGCGGCCTCGGCGCGAGCACCCTCGGCGTCCTTCTCCGCGGCGGCGACCTTGACCTGCTTGCTGGCCAGCTGCGCCTGCGCGTTGTTCAGGTTCGTGATCGCGTTGCCCTGGATGCCGAACACGTTCCGCTGCACCTGCATCCCGGTCGCGATGTCGGCCGGTGCGGCACCCCGCAGCGCGATCGACAGGCCGACGAGGCTGTTCTGCTGCTGGTACGCCGACCGTACGGCGCGACCCGCGACGGCCCGCTTCTCCGCGATCAGCTTCTCGCCGGCCGCGACGTCGGACACCGCCGTACGCAGCGCCGCCTCGGCTGCGGCAAGCTTGCCCGCGGCAACCGCATCGGCGGCCTTCGCGGCAGCGAGCTGCCCCTGCGCGGCGGCGTACCGGACCTGGACGGCCTGGTACTTCGCGACCGCCTGGTTGTACGCGGCAACGGACTTGCCGAGCTGGTCGGAGGCGTCGTCGAGATCAGCCTTGGACTGGTTGATCTGCGAGTCGAGTTGTTTCTTCTTGGCGGCTGGATCCGGCGGTTTCGCCTCCGCCGGAGCGGACGGAACCGCGGCCAGGACGCCGGCGGACAGGGACAGGACAAGGCAGCAAGCGGCAACCACCGTCTGCCGGCCCGGCGGTCTGTTGCGTGATCGCGGGTACGGCGCGGCGGGGGTACCGGTGCTGTCGTCTCGCTTGATGCTCCCCCGCGTACGCGGGTTCGCACCGGGGAAGTGCGGGACCACAGGTCGACCCCTTGCTCTGGATGAAGTTGTGCGGTACAGGAGTTACTCGTGTGACTCCTGATACTGCACGATAGGTCACCCGGGTCAGACTTTGAGGTATTTCCGCGTTGTCAGGAATGTCGGGATCACCGCGAGGACCAGGCCGACGACGACCATGATCAGCGTGGCGCGGAAGGTTTCGGTCGCCCCGACCCACTGCCAGACCCGGAACGTCTCCTGGGCCCGCTGCATCACCATGAAGTACACGATCAGCCACAAGGTGCCGCAGGCAAGGACCGCGCCGATGATGGCGGCCAGCACCGCCTCGAGCAGGAACGGCAGCTGGATGTAGAAGTTCGAGGCGCCCACCAGGCGCATGATGCCTATCTCACGTCTGCGGGCGTACGCCGCCAGCCGGATCGTGTTGGCGATCTGCATCAGCGCGGCGATCAGCAGCAGGCCCGCGCCGGCGTACGAACCCCATTGCAGCCAGTTGAGGGCCTTGAACAACGGGTCCAGGTACTGTCTGAGGTCCTGGACGGTGTCGACCCCCGGTAGCCCCGCGACCGCGCTCACCAGGTTCTGGTAGCGCTGTGGATCCTTCAGCCTGATCCGGAAGGACTCCTGCATCTGGTCCTGGGTGACCGTGCTGACGATCGGCGAGTCCTTGTACAGCTTCTTGAACGAGTCGAAGGCCTGCGCCTTGGACTCGGTGAACACGCCGTCCGGCGCGGTGTCCGGGTTCGACTCGATGACCTGCTGGATCCGGTTCTTCTGCTCCTGGGTCACCTCGGCGCCGGCACAGCCGCGGCCGCCGGAGTCCTTGGTGCAGAGGAACACCGAGATCTGGATCTTGTCGTACCAGTTCCCCTTCATCAGGTTCACCTGCTCGTGGGCGAGCAGCGCGCTGCCGAACAGCGACAGCGAGACCCAGATGGTGACGACGACCGCGATCGTCATCGACAGGTTCCGCTTCAGACCGATGCCGAGGTCGGAGAGGATGTAGTTCAGGCGCATTCTTCAGTCATTTCCTGTGCAGTCCCTGGGCTCGGCGGTCAGTGCTGGTAGCCGTAGACGCCGCGCGACTCGTCGCGGACGACGTGACCGTTCTCCAGCTCGATCACACGCTTGCGCATCTGGTCGACGATCGACACGTCGTGGGTGGCCATCACGACCGTCGTACCGGTCCGGTTGATCCGGTCCAGCAGCTTCATGATGCCCACCGACGTACCGGGGTCGAGGTTTCCGGTCGGCTCGTCGGCGATCAGGATCATCGGCCGGTTCACGAACGC
>DASXXB010000015.1:0-3534 GCA_036503355.1 Kribbella sp.
ATCGGGCATCGTGGAAGCGGTCGCGCGAGCCGCCGACGGGCTCGGCTGGACCCCGCTCGAGGTGGCGCTCACCTGGGTGCGGGACCGGCCCGGCGTGTCGGCGGCGATCGTCGGGGCCCGGACTGCGCTGCAATTGAAGTCCGTGCTGGGTGTGGAAGAGCTCACATTGCCGCCCGCCATCGTCGCGGCACTGGAGGATGTTTCCTGAAGTCTGCAGGTGGAGGTGTGGATGGCCGAGTACGAGCTGCAGCAGTTCGAGGTGTCCAGGACGGAGTCCCGCGGCGCGGTGCGCAAGCTGCTCACCGAGCACGCCGAGTACGGCGGCTGGGAGCTGGCCCGGCTGCGCCGCTACCCCGACGGCACCCGCCGCGTCTGGCTCCGCCGCCGCATCATCCGCGTGATGCGCACCCTCTGAGCAGGACGCTCACCAGCTCCCGTCGGCTCCCGACGCCGACCTTGTCGAACGACGCCCGGACATGCTCCTGCACGGTGTACGGCGACAGGCACAGCCGCTCGACGATCTGCCGCGTCGAGTACCCGCGGAGCAGCAGCTCGGTCACCCGCTGCTGAGCCGGCGTCAGCCCGTGCAGGTCGAGCAGCAACGAACCCAGCTGAGCGGGTGTCACAGGCTCGATCACCACCACGGTCTGCCCGTCCTCCCCGAGCCTGGACGCCTGCAGCTCGAGCCACTCGCCTCGGCGCGTCCGAACCTTCATCCGGGTGGTCGCCTGATCCAGCCGCATCCGAGCTGCCACCGCTCGCACGGCCATCGGCAGATCGCCGATCGGCCCGAGCTCCGAGAGCCAGTACTCCGCCTCGGCATTGGCCGAATGCATCCGCAGCATCCCGTCGAGGATCACCACCCCAGGACCGGTCCTCGCGGGTGTCCCGGGTTCGCTGTTGGCCGGGTTCTCCGGGAGCGTGCCTCGCAGCCCCCGGCGTAGGCCTTCGCCGAGGTGCGGTGCGAGTCGTCGTACCAGCTGGATCTCGCGGTCGGCGAAACCGGCTTCGGCGTCCTCCCGGTGCAGGCAGAGGACGCCCCAGCAGCGCCCGTTCGACATCAGCGCGGCGCGCAGTTCGTCGCCGAGCCCGAGCGGCCGCATCAGTTCGACGTACCGCGGACTCGCCCGCCAGTCACCCCGCGTGGCCTGACCGAGCGACCGCACCGGCTCCGGCCCACCCGCGAGTACGGCGAACTTGTTCACGTCGTCCTGGCCGAACTCATTCGCCAGGAACTGCTCGGTGATCGTGGCGAGCGGTTGATCGGCCACCGCCGAGGTGAAGAGGACCGTGGCCGGATCCACCGTCGCGAAGAACGCCGCGTCCACGGACAGCACACCCCGCAGCCGGGTCAGGACCTCGGACCGCAACAGATCGGCGTCCAGCCCCGCGTAACAGCGCCGGATCAGCACCTCCAGGCGATCCTCCGCCCCCATGGCCGTGATGCTACGCCGGTACGACGCCGAGCTGCTTCAGCAGACCCAGCTCGTCGAGCTGACCCCAGCGCTCGACGATCCGACCGTCGCGGACGCGGAAGACGTTGATTCCCGGCAGCGTCACGGTCCTGCCCGTCGGCGGCACGCCCATCACCTCGCCCCGGTGGGTGCCACTGGCCGTGAACCGTTCCGCCACGAGGTCGCCCTCCGCGATCAGTTCGTGCAGCTCACTGTGCCAGTCCGGGAAGGCGGCGCGGATCTGTGCGGCGGCGTACCGGAACCCCTCCCGATCCGGCGTACCGCCGAAGCCCGGCGCGTTGTGCGCGATGAAGTCCTCGGCGAGGTAGGTGTCGACCGCGCCGAGATCCCCCTTGGTGAACAGTCCGTCGATGAAGTCCTTGACGACGGCTTTGTTGCTCTCGGTTGTACTCATGGCATCGATCGTCGGCACGTCGGACCGTGCCGAGTACCCCGAATTGTTGGGGTTCTGCCGGTGAAATATCTCTGGGACAGAGGTATTCTCGGGTCATGGCTTCCGAGGTGCTCGCGGAGGAGCTGCTGGCGGCGACCGGGCTGGTGCGTCGTCACCTGCGCCGGTCCGTCGGGCGGCCGTTCCCGCTGTCGGCGTTGACCGACTCCCAGGGCGAGCTGGTCCGCCTGGTCCGCCGCAACCCCGGCATCTCGGTCGCCGAGGCCGCGGCGGAGCTCGGTCTGGCCGCGAACACGGTGTCCACGCTCGTCGGTCAGCTGACAGAGCGCGGCCTGCTGCAGCGGACCGCCGACGAGACGGATCGCCGGGTCGCGCGTCTCAGTCTCACCGATCCGGCACGCGAGCAGGTCGAGGCCTGGCGCGACCGTCGTACGGCGCTGGTCAGCCGGGCGCTCGACGACCTCACCGCGGCGGATCGCGATGCGTTGCGGGCCGCCTTGCCCGTTCTCGCCGTACTGGCCGAACGCCTTCATCCCGAGGAGCAGCGTGTATGAGTGCGGAACCTGCAGTGCACGTCACCGGGCTGAGCCACCGGTTCGGCGATCATGTCGCGGTCGACGACCTCGACCTGACTGTCGCCCCCGGTGAGTGCTTCGGGCTGCTCGGTCCGAACGGCGCCGGCAAGACCACCACATTGCGCGTGCTGAACACGCTCTACCCGCCGCAGTCGGGATCGGTCCGCGTGTTCGGGCTGGATGTGAAGGGCGACGCGATGGCGGTACGGCGGATGCTCGGCTACGTGCCGCAGCAGCTCTCGATCGAGGGCGCGCTCACCGGCCGGGAGAACGTGTCGTGGTTCGCGCGGCTGTTCGACGTACCGCGGCGGGAACGGGCCGCGCGGGTCGCCGAGGTGCTCGAGATCGTCGACCTCAGCGATGCCGCGGACCGGCTCGCGTCGACGTACTCCGGCGGCATGGTGCGGCGGCTCGAGCTCGCGCAGGCGCTGGTCAACCGGCCCGCGTTGCTGGTCCTCGACGAGCCGACGGTCGGCCTCGACCCTGTCGCGCGGGACTCGGTGTGGGCGCGGGTGCAGGAGATGCAGGAGCGGTACGGGATGACCGTGCTGCTGACCACGCACTACATGGAAGAGGCCGACGTCCTCTGCGACCGCGTCGCCCTGATGCACCTCGGACGGCTGCGAGCGGTGGGTACGCCGGCTTCGTTGAAGGCTGAGCTCGGTCCGGACGCGAGCCTCGAGGACGTGTTCCGGCACCACACCGGCGAGAGCCTCGAAGCTTCCGCGAAGGGAGGCCAGCGCGATGTCCGTGGCACCCGTCGTACGGCCCAGCGCCTGGGTTGAGTCACGACCGCTCCGCCTGATCTCCAGGATCGGCACGTTCTGCCTGGTCGAGCTGCAGAAGCTGCGGCACGACCGGACCGAGCTCATCACCCGGGCAATCCAGCCGGTGCTCTGGCTGGTGATCTTCGGCCAGACGTTCAGCCGGATCCGCGCGATCCCGACCGGCGACGTCCCGTACCTCGACTACCTGGCGCCCGGGATCATCGCGCAGTCGGCACTGTTCGTCTCGATCTTCTACGGCATCCAGATCATCTGGGAACGTGACGCCGGCATCCTGACCAAGCTCCTGGTCACACCGTCGCCGCGGT
>DASXXB010000016.1:0-8885 GCA_036503355.1 Kribbella sp.
TACCTGCAGGCGTTCAAGCACGGGATGCCGCCGCACGGCGGGTTCGCGATCGGGCTCGAGCGGTTCGTGGCCCGGCTGACCGGCGCCGAGAACGTCCGTGAGGTCACGCTGTTCCCCCGCGACCTGCATCGCCTGACGCCCTGATGGACACCACCGAGTCGGTTGTCGCCGAGCTTAACGTTGCCTTAGGCACCGATTATGCGCTCGTGCGGCAACTGACCGGTGGCTTCCAGTCGGGCGCCTACGAGCTCACCGGCGGTGTCGTCCTGAAGTGGACTGCCAAGCCGTCGTGGGCACCTCGGGTCCGGCGCGCGGCGGAGCTCGTCCGCCGCGCCCGGGCCGTCGGCTACCCCACGCCGGAGTGGCTGTACGTCGGCACCACCGCGGCCGGCTCGCCGTACCAGCTGCAGGCCTTCGTCCCGGGTACGCCGGTGCGCGACTACTCGCTCGTCGACGCGGCGCTCGCCCGGAAGCTGATCGCGATCTGCGAACTGCAGCGTGACCTCGTGCCCGAGGACGGGACCAGCTGGTCCGGCTGGTCGCGGGGCGTCGTCCTCGAAGGCTGGGACGGCGTGTGGGAACGCGTCAGCGGGTACGACGAGGAGACCGTCGAGCTGCTGCGGCGGTACGGCGAGTTGTGCCGGCCGTACCGTGATCAGCCGTTGCCCGAGGACGACTTCGTGCACGGCGATCTCAACCTCGGCAACCTGATCCTCGGCGACAGACAGGTCAACGGAATCATCGACGTCGAGGCGGCCGGGAGTGGGTCGCGGGCCTACGACCTGATCTCGCTGGCGACGTCCGCCGCTCGCGACGGCGCTGCGCCCGGCGTGGACGAACTGTTCGTCGAGGCCGCGTTGCGGGCAGGTGGCCTGGCAACCGTCGCGTTGTGCGCCGGAGCGGCGTTCGTGAGCATCGCGGAGTTCGCCCACGACCGCGCCCCGCATTCGCTGGCACTCATCAACCCCGGCGCCCGCCGCGTCCTGGAACTGCTCGAGGGGCTCAGTTGGTGACCGAGACCGGCGTGGAGTTGCTGGGCTGGCTCACGTTCGTCACGTTGTCGGTGCCGATGGCAACGACCCGGTAGGCGCCGTTCGCCGGCTGGCCGGTCCAGCTCACCTGGTAGTTCGTCGCAGCACTCGTCGACGATCCGATCAGCGTCCAGTTCGCGCTCGTGCAACTACCGGAGTAACCCGTGCAGTAGTAGTACGCCACCGACTTGACCCCCGACCCACCGTCCGACGCAGTGTCCGTGAGCGCAGCCCCACTGCTCACCGCAACGGTCACGTTGAACGCCGCCGACGCCGCCGTTGAGGTCAGCCCGTTGGCCGACGCGGTCAGCGTGATCCCGAGTGCGGTCGCGTTGATGACCACACTGCTGAAGGTCGCCTTGCCGCTCGCGTCGGTGGTCGCGGTCGCACCGGAGGTGATCGCTCCGGTCGAAGGAGTGAGCGTGACCGTGGTACCGGAACCGGACACCGCGTTGCCGACCTGGTCCTGGACCTGCACGGTGATCGCGGGTGACAGCGGCGTACCCACGAACCCGTCACTCGGACCCTGAACAAACGCGAGCTTGCTGGCCGAGCCCGCGGTGAGGGTGATCGCGCTGGGCGCTGAGACCTGATTGGTGTCACTCGAGGTCGACACGGTGAAGTTGTTCGCCGAATAGGTGCCGACGGGCGCGTTGGTAAGCCCTGCGAGCTTGAGCGCACCGGCGGTGTTTTTGGCAAGCGCACATCCGGCGCCCGCCAAGGTGACCGTGACGACGTCAGCGCCGCTGGACGGACCGTCAGCGGCAATACTGGACGCAGTACATCCGCTGAATCCGCCGCTCAGCGTCACAACAGGCGAGTTCGGCTCACTGAAGCCGCCGTTGAAGGTCACCGTGATCGTGCTGCCAGCGGTCAATGCGCTGCCGTTGCCCGTGCCGGTTTTGAATCCGATCGTCCAGTCCGCTGTTGCCCCACCGACGAGAGACGAGCCGTTGAAGGTGACGTTGCTGACGTTCGACGCCGCGAAGGCTTCCGGGCCTCGGAGGACGCCGACACCGGCAAGGAGGGCGACCAGACCCACTGTCCACAGCCGTTTGATGCTCATCAGGAGTGTCCGTTCACTGTTGGGCGGGAGGCGGTGGGTGGGGTGGTGTCGACCGTCAGTTGGGTCGGCGTGCTCGGGTTGCTGATGTTGCCGGCGGCGTCGGTGGCGACGGCGACGATGCGGTAGGGGCCGTCGGCGGCGAAGGGGGCGGGCTTGGTGACGGCGAAGTTGGTTGCCGGCGTGGTGGATGAGCCGATGGCGGTCCAGTTGGTGGAGGTGCAGGTGCCGGTTGCGCCGGCGCAGCGGTAGTACGCGACCGAGGTGACGCCGGAGAAGTCGTCGGTGGCTGTGTCGGTGAGGGTGACGGCCGTGTTGCCGACGAAGGTTCCGAAGGATGCGGTTGCCGTTGCCACTGGTGCGCCTGCGGTCGGGGCGGTTGCGTCGTAGGTGACCGTGTTGTCCGTGCTCGTGGAGGCCGTGTTGCCGGCGCCTCCCGAGTCGTGGACCGTGTTGGCCGCGATCGACACCGTGACGGGACCGCTGCTCGTCAGTCCGCTGACGGCGAGGTTGTACGTCGTACCGCTGCCGCTCACCACAACCGTCGCGCTGGACGGGGAGACGGTGACGTCGGCGCTGGTGAAGTCGGTGACCGCCTCGCTGAACAGGGCAGTGAAGTTGACGGGCGACGTGGCGGTCGGATCGGCCTGCCCGGACGCCTGGTTGACGGTCACGGACGGCCGGGAGTTGTGCACGGTCACATCCGCACTGGTCGCAGTGGCCGTCCAACTGGCGGAGTACGCCGTGACGACGTAGTGGTACGTCCCGTCAGGCACGTTCAGGTCGTCGCAGGAGGTCGCGGTCGTCGGCGACGCCTGCGACGTACTGCAGGCGGCGGCTGTCGCGTTGTCGCTGGTGCGTACCCGGATCACGGAGTACCCGGTGGCCCGGGCCGGCGCCGTCCAGCTCGCGCCGACGGTTCCGCCACCTGGTGGCGCTACGGCGGTGACCGGTGTTGGAGCGGCCAACGTTCCGGTCGTGGCCGATCCGGTGCCGGTGCCGGTTCCGCCCCAGAATCCCCAGGCGACTCCGCCTCCGGTCATCGCGAGGACGACGAGTCCGAGGACGAGCAGCACACGTCGAGTCATGGTCAGCATGGTCAGCATGGTCAGCTCCCCTGTCCGGAGCCGGAGTAGGCGAGCGCGATCGTGGCGCCCTTGCAGCCGTCCTGGTTCGACGCGGTGTCGAGCATCGCGACCTGCGGCCAGGAGGACTGTGCGATCCCGAGGCCGGACAGCGAGGCGCTGTCGTTACCGGGGACGGTCAGCGGGTACGTCCCGCCGTACTGCGTGACCTTGTAGTCGGCCGGTCCGCACGGCAGGTTGTGGCTGGTCGCGTACGACGTCCGCGTGACGGACTGCACGGTGACGGTCAGGTTCGTCACGGCGATGGGTTTCTTGTTCGGGTTGGTCAGGGTGAGGTCGAGCGGCCGGGACACCCCGGGCGCGAGGGCGCCGGACAGGTTGCCGCTGATGGTGAACGGCTTGCCACTCGTCAGCAGCACGAGTTGGACGCTGGCATAGGCGTACTGCGTGACACCGGCGGGGTTCTTGCCGGATGCGATCAGGTAGAGCGTCGAGGTGCCGTCGTCGGCCGTGGCAGGTGTGGTGATCTGCAGCGTCGACGAGTTGCCGGTCGTCGGGTTCGGCGTGAAGGTCGCGGTGGCGCCGTCCGGCAGGCCGCCGGCGACACCGAACGTGACGGCAGCGGGCAGGTTCGTGCGGGTCAGCTGGACCGTGTACACGGCGGTGGATCCGGGCGTCAGCGTGATCGAGGCGGGCGTCGCGGTCATCGCGAGGTTGCTCGACACGGGGGCGTTGACGGTCAGACCGGCGGTGACTGTGCCGCTGACCTTCCCGTTCACGCCCTTCACAGTCAGGGTGACCGATCCGGTCGGTGTGGTGGACGTGGTACTCACGGTCAGCGTCGAGCTCGCCGTACTACCTGAGCTCAGACTCACCGACGCCGGGCTGAACGCCACGGTCGCACCACTCGGCATACCGCTGGCGCTGAGTGACACCGCGCCGGTGAAGCCTCCGGTGGACGTCACGCTGACGGCGTACGTCGCTGTCTGTCCGCGTGTCACCGACTGACTGGCCGGCGAGATGCCCAGCGTGAGGCCGGGTTTCGCGGGCTGGGCGGCGTACGCCAGGCCGGCCGCTCCGAGCAGCAGGCACAGGCCGGCGATCAGGAACCTGATCATCCGGTGCCGGGCCTTTCGCGTGCCTCGCATCTACTGCTCACTCCCCCAAGAACTGGTGCGGTCCCGGCCTGGACGGGGCGCTGGGTCGAGGAGGCGCCCCGCCCAGGCCTGGGAAACCACGGCGGCGAACTAGTTGCTGGCGTAGGCCAGGTTGACGGTCGCGCCCTTGCAGCCGTCCTGGTTCGTGAGCTTGTTGTTGAACTTGATCGTCGCGCCGGTGAAGCCCGCCGAACCGCTGGCCGGGATGTCGGTGGCGACGGACATCACCGGGTTCGACAGGGTGTAGTCCGTGGCGTCACAGCTGCCGGTGGCGGACGGGTCCTGGGTG
The DNA here is from genome assembly GCA_036503355.1 of Kribbella sp. GTDB lineage: Bacteria > Actinomycetota > Actinomycetes > Propionibacteriales > Kribbellaceae > Kribbella. The sequence continues at coordinate 4,626 of DASXXB010000016.1, forward strand.
ACGCTGGCGATGCTCACCGTGACGCTGTTGACGTACGCGCTGTTGGACGCGCCGTTCGTGACGGTGCCGCTGATGGTCTGCGCGCTGTCACCCGGGTACATGTTCGCGATCGTGGACGTCTGCGTGATCGTCAGGTTGCTCGCGCCGGCGGACGTGCTGCCCGTGCCGGTGCCCGAGCCCGTGGTGCTCCAGTAGGCGAACGCCGAGCCCGCGCCGATCACGAGTGTGGCAGCGGCGGCGATCAGGATCTTCTTCTTGCGGTGCATGGTGGTTTCCCCCTCCAGGACGACCCGGGGCGGGCCGTCTCCTGAGGAATGCTGTCAGCGGCCGCACCGCACAGTCTGTCGGCCGAACGGCCAGACTTTGTCGGCCGATCGGTGGTATTCCTGTGCCGTGACTTACGAGACCGAACAGGCCGTTCTGGAAGCGATCGACGACGAGCGGATCGTGGCCGAACTGCGAGAGCTGGTGCGGATCCCGAGCGTGGACGGGACCGCGGCCGAGGTCGACGTACAGGCGTGGTGTGCCGCGCGGCTGCGGGTGCTCGGGCTCGCGGTGGATCACTGGCGGCTCGAGCTTGCGACCGGCGATCCGGAGTTCCCCGGGATGGAGGTCGAGCGGTCCGAGGCGTGGGGCTGCGTCGGCGTACTGGGCGGCGACACCGAACCCGGGCTGATCCTCAACGGGCATGTCGACGTGGTGCCGGGTGACGCGTTCGACGCGCGGGTCGAGGACGGCGTGATGTGGGGCCGCGGGACCTGCGACATGAAGGGCGGTGTCGCGGCGATCCTCGGAGCGGTGGCGGCGATCGTCGGCGCGGGCGTCAGGTTGCGTAAGCCGCTGGCGGTGCACACGGTGATCGGCGAGGAGGACGGCGGCGTCGGCACCTTCGCGACCTTGCGCCGCGGTCATCGCGGCGCGGCGTGCCTGATCGCGGAGCCGACCGCCGGCACGGTCATCCCGGCCAACGCGGGCTCGCTCACGTTCCGGCTCGAGGTGCCGGGGCTCGCCACGCACGGTTCGACCCGCACCCGTGGGGTGAACGCGATCGAGAAGTTCGGCCTGATCCAGACCGCGCTGCACGAGCTCGAAGACGAACGCAACCGGGACCCGCATCCGCTGTTCGCGCACCTCGATCTCGCGAACCCGCTCTCGGTCGGCACGATCGCGGCGGGCGATTGGGCGAGTACGGTTCCCGATCGCCTGATCGCCGAGGGGCGGTACGGCGTACGTCTGGGTGAAGCGCCCGCGGACGCGCGGGCTGCGTTCGAGACGGCGGTTGCGGAGGCATGTTCGAAGGACGACTGGTTGCGGGAGCACCCGGTCGCGGTCAGCTGGCCCGGTGGTGCGTTCGCGTCCGGCCTGCTACCTGATGGGGATCCGCTGCTGGCTGACACGCTGCAGGCGGTGGCCGACGTCGGTGGGTCGGCACCGCCGGTGAAGGGAGCGCCGTACGGGTCGGACCTTCGGCAGTACGCCGCAGCAGGCATTCCGACGCTGCAGTACGGCCCTGGCGACGTCCGCTACGCACACGCCGCGGACGAGCACGTCGTACTGGCCGACGTACTGCACGCTGCCCGGGTGTATGCGCTGCTGGCTGTCCGACGGTGTGCGTGATGCCCCCGGCGGTTGCCGGGGGCATCAGGTTCAGTCGTCGAGCGCCTGGTAGAGCGTGGTCCAGAAGTCGTTGGCCAGCTGCACCGCGGACGGCACAGTGGTCCCGACCTGGGTGAGCAGGACGCCGACGATCTGGTTGACAGGGTCGGCGTACGTCGACGTACCGGCGCCGCCGTCCCAGCCGAACTGACCGACTGGCGCGTAGTCGCCCCGGTACGTGCGCACTGCCATCCCGAAGCCCCAGCCACCCTGCTGACCCTGGCCGAACGAGATGTGCACGTTGTCCCGCGCCAGAGCCTCCCGAGCAGCCAACTGCTCGGCCGTGAGGCTGTTGCTGGTCATCAGCTCCACTGCCGGCCGGGAGAGGATCCGCCGGCGTTCGTGTACGCCGTGGTTCAGCAGCATCCGGAAGTACGCGTGGTAGTCGTCGGCGGTGGAGTTCAGCCCGCCGCCGCCACCCTGGAACGCCGGCGGTGTGCTGTGCCGCCCGCCCTCGGCCTCGTCCCACACGTGGAACTCCCCCGACTCCGGGTCCGGTGCGTACAACGGAGGCAGCCGGTGGATCTGGTCGGCCGGCACGGAGAACCCGGTGTCCTTCATCCCGAGCGGCTCGAAGATCCGCTCGCGCAGGAACTCGTCGTACGACTGACCGGTGACCCTGGACACCAGTACGCCGAGCAGGTCGCTGCTGATCTGGTACTGCCAGCGCTCGCCGGGCTGGTACATCAGCGGGAGCGTGCCGAGGCGGCGCATCCACTCGTCCTGCTCCGGCATCGGCACCGGCAGGTTCGGCGTGATGCCCTGCTCGAACAGCGCGGCCATGATCGGCGTACCGATCATCGTCAGGTCCATGCCGAGCCCGAACGTCGACGTCAGCACGTCCCGTACGGTGATCGGCCGGCGGGCCGGCACGGTGTCGTCGACGGGGCTGCTGATCGTCTTCAGCACCTGCCGGCCGGCGAGCTCGGGCAGCCACTGCTCGACGGTGTCGTCCAGCCGCAGCCGGCACTCGTCGAGCAGCACCATCGCGGCCGAGACCGCGACCGGTTTGGACGTCGACGCCATCCGGAAGATGGTGTCGCGCTGCATCGGCGGCCCGCCGTCGTGGCGCATCGTCCCGAGTGTCTCGACGTGCGGCTCACCCTCGCCCCGGCTGACCAGGGCGACGACCCCGGGGATCTTCCCGGAGTCGACGTGCCTGGCCAGTACGTCGTGCAGCCGGCGCAGGCCCGGCCCGGAGAATTCGTTGGTCATGCAGGTACTCCTTCGATGGCAGAGGGTGTCAGAGGGGTGTCAGAGGGGTGTCAGTGGGTGTCAGAGGGTGTCAGAAGGTGTCAGAGGGTGTCAGAAGGTGTCAGAGGCTGCGGGCGACGATGTCACCGACCGCGGTGGTCGCGCGGATGGTGAGTTCCGCGCTGCCGCTGTTCTTGAGCGAGTTGTCGATCCGGCCGGTGGAGGTGCCGGCGTCCAGCGTGGCCGAGACCCCGACCGCCGCGGTGACGTCGATCTCGCCGACGTCGGTCCGCAGGACGAGGTTGCCGCGCACGGCCTCCGCGATCCGGATGTCGCCCTTGCTGGTGCGGATCTCGGCGGAACCGTTGACCCGGCCGAGGGAGATGTCACTCGCGGAGCTCGTGATCCGGGCGCTCGCGACGTCCTCCAGGTCGATCGGGCCTTGGGCGCTCTCGATGACGACGTCGCCGAGACGTCCGGTCGCCCGGAGTTCCACGCTGGCGGCCTTCACCTCGGCCTGGGAGCCGGCGGGGAGCTGTACGGTCACCGCGACGGCTCCGGACGGCCCGAAGTACTGGTTCTTCGCGACGACCTCGACCCGCAGCACGCCCTCGGTGTACTCGACCGTGGTCGCCTCGGCGGCCTTCACGTCGCGGCCCTTCGAGGCGTTGGCGGGCAGTACCTCGACCGCGGTCTCGGCCTGGTCGGCGGCCACGAACCGGATGCTTCCGGCGGGGATGTTCAGGATTGCGGAGATCGGCTGGGAGGTGTTGAACGTCGGCATGGTCGTGCCTTCCTGGTTGATGCGATCGGTTGTTGTTGTCTCCACGATGGACGGCCGGCCTGACACCGGGCCGCCATCGTGCTGACAGGCCGGTGCGGTTGCTGTCAGCAGCCGAGCCGGTCGGCGATGACACGCAGTACTTCGTTCAGGTCGCGGGCCATCCGGGTCCGCAGACCGACCTCGGCGATCCCGCTCGCGAAGCCCGGATGGTCCGGTAGGACGCGATGCACGTGGTGGGTCACCACGGCTCCTGCCCGGTCGGCGGTGACCCGGTACACACCGGCGTACCAGCTCTGCACCCGCAGGCTCGACCTGTCGACCTGTACGTCGACCGGCTCGGCCCTTCCCGCCAGCTCGGCCCGATAGACGCCAGGGCCGTCCCCTGCAACGACTGTCATCGCCCCTTGCCGGGCTGCTGATGCTCTGGCCAGAACGAGCAGGTTGTCGTCGCCGACACGGCCCTCCCGGACGGCCAGCAGCAATCCGGCGACAGCTGCGACAGGTGCGGGGACTGTTCCGTGCACCGCCCAGAGCGCTGTTGTGTCCATGGCCGAGAGCTTCGATGCCAGGCGCACCCGGGACAATCGACAAGACGACGGCCGGGACAGGGCGGGTCTCACGGATCG
>DASXXB010000017.1:0-12305 GCA_036503355.1 Kribbella sp.
CCAGCTACCGCCTCCGCGGACGCGGCATCGACAGCCTCCCCAGCATCCGCACCACCACCGACAACAACGAGTCCTAGACTGCCCACAACCGCTCACTTTTCAACCGCCGGAACCGACCAGCTTTCAAGCGCCGTCGACAGCCGGCGAGTCCGTCGGCGTTGTTGATCGTGAACCTTGGGGCGCCGTTCCGGATCCGGGCCGGTGCCGACGTCGAGACCGGCGAGTATGCAGACGGGTGCGTGGTCACCATGCCTAGCCGCGCGTTCGAGTTTGGGTACCCGATCAGGACGCGGTCCGTCGGGGTGCATTTCAAGCCGTGGGGGCTGGCGCCGTTCCTGCCGATGCCTGCGGTCGAGCTGTGTGACCGGCCGGTGACGATAGAGCAGGCTTGGGGCCGGTCCGCCACTGATGAGCTGCGAGATCAGCTGGCTACCGCGGACGGACCGCACGAGATGCTGACGCTGCTCGAGGCGGAGCTGATGCGACGGCTGTCTGAGACCGCCGGCCTGGGGCTGGTACGCCATACGGCCGGGGTTATCGCGTCGACCAGCGGGGCGGTGTCGATTGGCGACCTCAGTACGGCGGCCGGTGTCAGCAGTACTCACCTGGCTCAACGGTTCAAGGAGCTCATCGGTGTCACGCCGAAGCGGCTGGCCCGCACGTGGCGCTTCACCTCCGCCGTGTTCGCGATGAACCTCGCGGAACCGATCGACTGGGGCCACCTCGCCGGTACCGCGGGCTACTTCGACCAGGCGCACTTCGGCCACGAATTCCGGGCGTTCACCGGGCTCACGCCGACCCGGTACGTCGAAGTTCGGCGGCGGTTCCTGCGCGAACATCCGGGCCACGTACTGGATGGCTGGCCGCTGCCGGCCGATTGATTTCTTACAAGAGTGACGGCTCACGACACGTTAATTTGAGGGCACCCGAAAGCAGAGGAGAGCCCCGTGGGCAAGGTCGTCATGTACAGCTCGGTGTCGGTGGACGGTTTCGTCGCGGACGAGAACGACCAGCCCGGACCGCTGTTCGACTGGTTGACCAGCGGTGACGTCGCGTTGGACGACAGCGGTGTGGTGAAGGTGTCGCAGACGTCGTACGACTACACCCGGTCGTACTGGGACCAGATCGGGGTGACAGTCGCCGGCCGCCGGGTCTTCGACTTGACGGACGGCTGGGACGGGAAGCCGCCGAGCGGGATCGACCACGTGGTCGTCGTGACGCACCGCGGGGCGCCCGACGGCTGGGATCCTGAGGCACCGTTCTACTTCGTCGACGGCGTCGAGGCAGCGATCGCGAAGGCGCAGGAGCTTGCGGGGGACCGCATCGTCGAGGTGGCCGCCGGTGATGTCGGTGGACAGGCGCTCGCCGCGGGACTGGTTGATGAGGTGCGGATGGACGTCGTACCTGTGGTGTTCGGGGCCGGCAGGCGGTACTTCGGGTCGGTCCAGGCGGAGCACCTGTTGGAGGATCCCGACGTGGTGCTCCAGGCCAGCCGGGTGCTTCACCTGCGCTATCGGGTACGCCGTTGACCGATCTGAGCAGGCACCTGCCTCGCTGGTCGGGCAGCCGGCAAGGGCGAGCAGGTTCGAGGTGCCGTCATCCGAGGAGCCCGACCACTGGGAGAGCGCGCCCGTCGTGAGGGACTGGCTATTCCTCCGGGGCGATGCCGACCAGGGCGGCTGCGGCGCAGATGTGGACCGGGGTGAGGTCGATCGGGGAGACCGGCGCCTGCAGCAGGGTGCCGCGTTCGTACGGCGTGAGCGTGATGTCGATGCCCGGCGCGCCTGCCACCATGCCGCGGACGTACGTGAGCCAGCCCATCATCGGGATCCCGCGCCGGAAGACACCGGCCGCGGCGGCGAGCTCGGTGTCGGCGATGCTCGCCCACTGCGGTTCCCAGATCGTGACGACCGCGCGGAGGATCTGGGCGAACCGCTCCGACTGCTCGAGCGCGTCCTCGTCGCTCCAGTGCAGCGTGAGCTGGTCCGAGACAGTCGTCATCGTCCCGCCCATGGACAGGTCGAACAGCCACGGCAGGTCGCCCGTGCTCTGCAGGTGTAGCCGCGTCGTACTCGTGCCGTTCGCCAGGACCTTCGTCGTGGCCTCGACCATCTCCTGCAGCGGCGTGGAGCCGTCCGCTTCGAGGACGTGGAACCCCCAGCGCTCGTCCTGGGTCCAGTTGTGGACGTCGGGGAACGCGACCGCGACGGCGGTCAGCGTACGGCCGACGCGGAGCGCGCGGTGCTCGACGGTCTCGTCACGGTGCGACCATTGGGCGCGGAGCAGCCAGGATGCCATTCACGCCCTCCGATCATGAGGCGGCCGGGTCGGCGGAAGTGATCCTGTGCAGGGCAGTGACACGGTGCCGGATGCAGGTGACGGTACGCCGTCATACGACCGCTTGACCAGAGCTCCGGCCGCTCGCTGCGCGCGGGTACGGCGGCTCTCCGGAAAAGTCACCGCACCATACTGCTGCACCAGCGGGTCCCAGGTCTGCACCGGGGTCCGCTTTTGGTAATAACGCATCGAAATCTGAACAAGTGTCAAGCCGGTACGGCGGCGAGCAGACCGCCCAGTGCGCTCGCCTGGGTACGCCAGTCACGCACGCCCGCAGCTGCCCAGCGCTCGCCGAGACGAGGGGCTGCGAGCACCCGCGGCGCCGCCTTGGTCAGGAGGTGAGCGTTGGGGAGGCCAGGTCGAGGGTTGGGGTCGAGCCGCGGTACGACGTCATCCACTCGCGGAGCAGCTCCACCCGGGCCGCGTTGTCCTCGTTGCCCTTCACGACCGGCGCCTGGTTGTACGGCATGGTGTCCGAGCTGCGCCGGAGCTTCACGTACAGCCGGGACGAGGCCAGGGCGTACCGCTCCATGTCGTCCTGCAGTGCGCCGATCACCGTGATGTTCCGGTCGCGGCCGATCTGCTCGAACAGCGCCACCGCCTCGCGACGGTGCTGCGAGCCGAGATTGCGGCCGAGCTCGTCGAGGATCAGCAGCAGCGGACGGTCGGACCCGCCGGCGAGCGCGGCCGCGCACACCAGCTTCACCGCCTTCTCGTCCATCTGCGCCGTGTTGCCCTTCACGTTGAACGCGGAGAACGGGCCGCCTTCGGACCGCCGCCACTTCGGCGTGACCGTCCAGCGCCACGGCTTGTCCGGCTCGGCGGGCGGATCCGGCTCGGGGAACTCGAGCTTCGCGCCGTACCCGCCGTACTGCTGATCGAGCCGGTCGAACTCCTGCGACACCAGCCTGAGCCGCGCCTTGATGCCGTCGGCAAGCGACGCGCGGTGCGCGCGGGCCGTGCTCTCCGCCTCGTCGAGACCCTCGCGAGCCCGCTCGAGCGCCGCGTTCCGCTCGGCGCGCTGGCTGGCGATCTGTTGCTGCTGCAGGCTGTCGAACGTCTCGTGCTGCGCGAGGTGGCTGCTCAGCGTCCGGTGCAGCGCGGGGACCAGGCCGACGCGATCGCTCAGCGTGCCGTTCGTCCAGCCGTCCGGGCCGTTGAGGATCTCCCACAGCTCGGCCGGGATCTCCTCACGCGAGCGTGCGCTCGGGAAACAGCGGCGGATGACGTCGTCGAGCTGTGTGCAGGACTGGTGGTTCCAGTCGGCCGTCGTACGGCGTTGTGCGTCGTCGGGCAGCGCGACCAGGAACTCCTCCGCCTCGTCGGGGGTGCCGCCCCAGGCCGTCGTACGCGTCGTGAGGTCGAGCGCGCTCTGCTCCTCGCGCAACGCGAGCCGCCGACCGGTCAGCTCGTCGAGGATCCGGTCGTGGTCGCGCCGGGTCGCCTCGAGGTTCTTCAGGCGCTCGTCGCGGACGAGTTGCTGCCCGGCGGCGGCCTCGGCCGACTCCTTCGCGGCCTGCAGCTGGGGAGCGAGCGAATCGCGGTCGGCCTCGTGCCGGTCGACGGTCTCGCGCAGCGCGAGAATCTGCTCCTGCACCGCTTCCGCGTCGGCCAGCGCGCGGGCGGCCGCCGTACGGCGTTCAGCCTGCTCGACCCGGGATCGGGCCTGGTCCAAGGCAGCCGAGGCGACAGTGCGGGCCTCGACCGCGGCCTCGAGCCGGCGGCGGGCGGCCTCGATCCGGGCGGTCCGGCCGGTGATCGGCTCGTCGAACTGCCCGACTGCGACCACGCCGGCGACGTCGTCGATGTTGTCCTTGGTAGCCCGCTCGGCGATCGCCGCGAAGAACGCGTCCAGCTCGAACCGCTTGTCCGCGGACTTGGGCCCGCGTGTCCGGGAGGCCGTAGCTCCCGGTCGATTCGCCAGCACGAGCAGGAATCCGGCGTACCCGGCGTCGGCCAGCGCAGTCGAGGCGACTGTCGCGTCACCGGCGTCGATGACGACGGCCTCGCGGTACGGCGCCAGTCGCGGCTCCCACTCCGCTCGCCCGGACGCGGGAAGCTCGGTGATGTCGGTGAGCGCGCCGCATTCGATCCCGGCGTTCTCCAGGACCTGCTGCTGCGGGGCCGACACGGTCTGTCCGCTCTCCGCCTCGCGCAACTCGGCCGTCGCATGGTCGACCGCTGAACGCGCGGCGTGGTCGCGGCCGATGTGTTCCTCGAGCACGGCGCGGGCTTCGGTCTGCTCCGCACCCGCCGCCGCCAGATCCCGGCCGTCCGCGGAGCGGCCGGCGTCCAGGAGCCGCCGGTGTTCCTGGCCGAGGCGCTCCAGTTGCTCGCGCACCGAACGCTGCGCCAGGTCGAGCTCCCGGTCGCGGGCGTCCAGCTTGTCCCGCTCCTGACGGGTCAGCTGCATGTCGCGGAGCAGGTTCTCCTCGTTGCCGAACGCGTCGATCTCGGCCTCGATCGCTTCCTTCCGGGCCTCCTGCTCGGCGGCCCGCTCGTCCAGCGCCGCGATCTCCTCGAGAATCTCGGTGTTCCGCGCGGAGCCGTCGATCAGGTGCCGCGCCGAGCGAGCCTTCCAGGACTCCTTCGCAGCAGCCAGGGCCTCACGCGCGGCGGCGCGCTGCAGGATGCCGGCCTCGACGGTCGCCATCTCCTGCTCCCAGCGCTGCAGGTCCGAGGACGCCTGCTTAGTGGCCTCACGCTGCGTGTGCTCGGCGGAGCGGTGTGCCTGCTCCTGCTCGAGCTCGTGGTCGAGGCCGGTCAGCGTCGCGATCGCGTTGAAGATCCGGGCCGGGCCCAGCTCGTTGAGCGGCTCGGCCAGCAGGTTCGCGGTTGGGCTCGAGCGGACCGACGTCGACAGGAACGAGACGCACCGGACCTGACCGCCGTACAGCACCTGGGAGAGCTTGTTTGCGTGGAAGTCGGTGCGGCCGTTCGAGTGCGGGAGCGACGCCCACAACGCGTCGGCGCCCGCGGCGCGCTCCGCCTCGGTCGCGCCGTACGGGATGTGCAGGCCGTGCTTCCAGCGCAGGTCGATGTACGACGCCTTGCGGTTGATGCGGATCCACACCGTGACTGCGGCGGCCTCGATCTCGTCGAGGTCGGTCAGGTCGGGATCGGAGAACACGCCGACGATGTAGCCGCGGTCGACGTTCGACCAGTTGCCCTCCTGGCCCGCGGCCTCGGCGGTGAAGAGCAGCTCGGCGGCGCCGGGCGCGCCGCTGGTCAGACGCCACTGGTCGTCGGCGTGCAACAGGCTGAGCGCCGCGATCCAGGACGACTTGCCGGCGCCGTTGGAGTCCGTCGGGCCCTGACCCGCGACCGTGATCAGGCCACGGCCGATCATCGGGATCGGGTGCGTCGACAGCCGCGACAGGTCCACGACCTGCACGCCCAGCAGCACCTTCGACCCCAGGATGTCGAACGGCCCGTCCTCGGTCATACTTCTTCTCCCACTTCCACAGGGACGCCGTGACGGGCGCGGATGGCTTCGGCGATCGGGCTGGCCGGGGCGGCGGCGAGGATGAGCTGATCCTGCAGCCGACGGCGAGCGGCCGGCGTCAGTCGTTGCAGCTGCGGACCAGGGATGTACGACGGGCCGCCCGAGTGATCGCCCGACAGCTGGATCAACCCGGCGGCACGCAACCGCTGCAGTGCGAGCCGGCGCTCCTCCCCGCTGATCCTGGTCGTGCGCAGCTCGTCGACCGTGGTCGGCCGGGCGGACTTCCAGCTGTCGCCGGTGAGGATGCCTTCGCTGCGCGGGATCGCCACCGAGTGGATCAGCACCAGCACCAGCACCGCGCGGTCGATCACCGGCAACGGCTGCCAGCCCTGGGCGGCGAGGCTCGCCGCGATGTCGTCGTCGTACCCCGCAGTCCAGTGGGTGCCGTCGACGTGCACGAGCGTCCGGCCGATCAGCTTGAGCATCCGCTGCACCTGGCGGCGGAGCGTGACGTCGCGCAGGCCGGCCAGCTGCACCTCGGCGACCGGGTGCGCGGCGTACTGCACGGCGCTGAACGCGGCGAGCACCTCGTCGCGCGATCGATCGCTGAGGTCCTGCAGCAGTGGGTCGAACAACGCGTGCTGATCAGTCATCCGGCACCTCTGTCTGGTCCACCGGGGGCGCCGGCGGCGACAGCACCGGGGCAGGTGGATCGGGGAGATGCCGGCAGAGGTCGCGGAGCGTGGACAGGTCGGTCGCGGTCCACGTCACGACGCGCGGGCCGAGACGGACCTCGCCGGCCTTCTCGTCCCAGAGCAGCCAGTGCGTCGCGTGCAGACGGCGCAGGCTGCCGATGATCAGGGTCAGGTCGCTCGGCTGCTCGGCCCGGCCGCGCATCCCGGCGTACACGGACCTGATCTGCGCGAGCGTCCCGGTCGTGCCCGGCCATGCCGCCGCGCTGCGGTCCGTCCAGCAGCAGGCGACGCAGATCGCGAGCAGCCGGGCCGTTTCGTTCGGCAGCTCGACCGGGACCGGGGGAGCGCCGAGCTCTTCGAGCACGCTGTGACCAGCGCCTGAAGGGAGCGTCGGCACCAGCCAGACCGTCGATCCGTCCGGCGCCGCGGCCCTGGTGAGACCGGCGACGGCCGGCGTGTCGGGGTCGATCTCGAGCGGCCCCGCGGACTGCACCTTCGCCCACCACAGCGCATTGTGCAGCCGCCGCTCGACGGCCTCGGTACTCACGAAACCACCCGGCGGAACACGCCCTCGGTCGCCCACGACGTCCCGGCGGCCGGGTCGATCCGCATGCCGTCGGACCAGACCAGCTCGTACTCGAGCTCGTCGTGCAGATGCGCCGCGGTGAGCTCGGCGAGCACGCGGCGGGCCGTGACCCAGTCGCCGGCCTCGTCCACGACCTCGACGATGTCGACCGACGGACGCCCGGCCAGCACCCGCTCGGCCTCCGCACGCAGGTCCTCGCGATCGGTCGCCGCGGCCGATTCCGGCGCCTCCAGATCGGCGGTCGGGCGCGGCGGTGCCATCCTGGCCGTCCCGCTGCGGCGCCCCGTTTCCACCGCCTCGACCATCGTCTGCGCCGAGAAGTCCGGCGCCGCGGCGTCGAAGAGCAGACCGTCGAGGACGGCGGCCAAGGTCTCGGGCTCGCTGCCGCGAGTGAACGTCAGCCACGTCTCGATGGGCAGCAGTCCGAGCGCCCGCGTCGTACCGGCGCGCTCGACCAGGCGGCCGGCGGCAAGTTGCACGGCGTCGGCGTACGCCGCGAGGGCCATCCGGAGCGTGGTGCAGTCGCGATGCAGTGTGGGCCAGCGGCCCAGGACCAGGCGGTGCACCTCTCCGGCCTGCTCGATGAGGCGCTCGTTGCCCCACGCGAGCTGCGCGTTCTCCCGCAGCTGCGCCGTCGTACTGGTCGAGACCAGGATCGCCAGCTCGTTGCCGAGCAGGCGGAAGACCTTGGTCAGCCGTTCGACCGACGCCTTGCCGTCCTCTTCGGTCGCCTGCGGGTCGCTGACGCTGTGCGCCTCGAGGGTGAGCAGCTGGTGCAGCTCGGCCTGGCCGCCCTGGACCGACATCCGGCGCAGGAACATCAGCATCACGTACGGCGCGAACGCGGCGCGGTGGCGCAACTCGTTCGGCCGGTCGACGAGTTTGGTGATCGCGCCGTACTGCCTGAGCACGTCGAAGCGCCGGACGATCAGGTCGTGCGAGAACGCACGGCAGGCGAGCGTGGCCTGCTCGACGGTCAGCCCGTCGCTGCCGGCCTCGGCGAACGCGTCCAGGATCGCCTGGTCGACGTCCAGCAGGTCGGGATCCACGATCATCGCACCGGCCTCGCGGGCGAGCACGGCGAACACCTGGCGATAGACACGCAGCACGGCCGCTTCGGCCTCGGCGTCGAGCAGTGTCGCGTCCATCCGCACTCCCTCCCGTGTGATAGCGCGGCTATCGGAGAAAAGGACTCTAACCACCCGCACCGACAGACCAAAACTCGCCCGCCGCCAACCTGTGGACAACCGAGGAGCTCCCGACGGGGGAGGTGGTGAGGGGGAGGTGGTGAGGGGGAGGTGGTGAGGGAAAACCGGGTGACGGTGGTTCGGTGGGTGCTTACTATCCGGAGTGTGATGAGAATCCTTGGCTGATGCGGTCGGAAAGGCCGCGTCAGTACTACGGCACCTGCGGGTGTCGCCCCGCCGGAGCGGGCCTGTCGGCCCCCGGCGCGCTTGCTGATTCTCTCCGTACGGAGCCCGCACATGACTGTGCAACCCTCTGCCCGTCCCATCGGCGCGCAGCACCCCCGCGTCCGTGAGTTGCTCGCCCTGCGCAAGGACGGTTCGCCCGGCCGGATCATGGTCGAAGGAGTCTGGGAACACGACCGGCTGCTCACCACGACCGCCACGATCGACGCACTCTTCTGGTGCCCGGAGGCCGGCGTACCGGATATCGACCGGATCGCGGCACGCGCCGAACAGGTGTACCGCATCTCCGAGAAGCTGCTCGCCCGCGTGGCTCGCAGGACCCGTCCCGACGGCCTGATCTCGATCGCCCGGGTCCCGGAATGGCGGCCGCACACGTTCCGCTTCACCAACCAGTCGCTGGTGCTGGTCGCCGACGGCGTCGAGTACGCCGGCAACCTCGGCACGCTGATCCGTACGGCGGACGCGGCCAACGCCGACTGCCTCGTGCTGACCAGCAGGCGCGCCCGTCCCACGCATCCGGCGGTGTACTCGGCGAGCCGCGGCACCGTGCTCTCGACGCCGATCGTGGAGTTCGACGACATCCCGTCCGCGGCGGCGTGGCTGCGCAGCCACCGGTTTCGTGTCCACCTCGCCGATCCGGCGGCGACGGGGAGCTATCGCGTTCCGCAGTACGACGGCCCGACGGCTTTCGTGGTCGGCTCCGAAGGGTCGGGGCTCTCGCGGGCCTGGCACGACGAGGGGTTCGACAAGGTGTCGATCCCGATGCTCGGCCAGGCGGACTCGCTGAACGTGGCGCTCTCGGCCGGGATCCTGCTGTTCGAGGCACGGGCTCGGAAGGAAGGCTGGTGACCGACCAGGCAGAATGGCACGGCATCCCGAGACAAGGAGTACCCGTGCCGTTCGAGCCTGGCGAGGTCGTCGCCCCGTCCGATCCGCGCATCGTCCTGGAGGGACAGTGGGGGCATCAGCCCGGCGTGGCGATCACCGTCAACTCCGGTTCACGGATCTCGTTCTCGTACGCCGGTGAGCGGCTGCAACTGCTCTTCGACACCGACGGGCTGACCGTCGCGCCGCACCTGTGGATCACGGTCGACGACGGCGAGCCTTCGCTGCATGTGGTCGACGCGCCGGTCATCGAGCTGTCGGCTCCCGACGGCCGCCACCAGGTCGAGGTGGTGGTGAAGGACGTCAACGAGCACGCCAACCGTTGGAATCCGCCGTTCGGGTGCGCGGTCGTGTTCGCCGGGCTGGTGCTCGACGTCAGGTCGGTACTGCGGCTCAGTGGCCGGCCGGGTGGCCCGCGGCTGGAGTTCTACGGCGATTCGATCACGCAGGGCGTGCGGTCGTTGAGCGAGCATCCCGAGTCCGAGGGCGCGGACGGTACGACGTCGTACGCCTATCTCACCGCGCGCGCGTTCGGCGCCACGTCGTACCAGGTCGGGTTCGGGAGCCAGGGGATCAGCCGCCCGGGCAACGGCGAGGTGCCTCCGGGCATCGACTCGTTCGGGTGGAACTTCGCCGGCTCGCCCGCCGAACGCGTCGAGCCGTCCGACGTGGTCGTGATCAACCTCGGCGTCAACGATCCGACGCTGGAGGTCGAGGAGTACGCCGATTACGTACGACGGGTGCGGGCGGCGTACCCGTCGACGACGATCGTTGCGCTCACGCCCTTCAGCGGGAAGCACGCGGACACCATTCAGGCCGCGGTGAAGTCGCTCGACGACCCGAACCTGGTCTGCATCGACTCCACCGGGTGGATCACCGAGGATGACTGCACCGACCAGGTCCATCCGACAGTCGCCGGCCACGCCAAGATCGCCAGCCACCTGATCCCCGCCCTGGAAACCCACACGAACCTGCGCCGTCGCCCATAACCACGGCCCTCTAGCGCGCCCGTGAACTCCAACACCCGCCCCTGCGTGACCTCGTCCGGTCACCTCGTCCGGGCCGTCTCCGCCCGGGCGCTGCGATCCGGGGCGCCTCGTTCTGGACCGCCACGCAGGCAGAACCCCCTCGAAACGGGCCTGAATCGTCGAAAAACGGCACTTCTGCCTGCATGGCGATCCAACAACAAGAGCTTGTAAACAACAAGGTCGTTCCAGCCGAGCCCAAGGCTCTCGACGCGGCCAGTGCTCACTGACCGAACAGCGTTGGAGTTAGCCGGGGTGACCTCGAGGACGGCTGCCCGACAGGGGTTGACCATCTCGGTGACTATTCGGCTCGCCAGCTCGATGTGCGGGGCATTTGCAGGGTCGTGAGACAGGCTGTGGTGAGTGCGGACAAGGTATTACTTGTCCACGGCCCCCAGACGGTGTCTTCACCCCCGACCGACGGTCCGCCACTCTCGCCGGTACCGGTCGCGGGCGAGGTGGCTGCAGCTCGACAGTACGTATAGGTCTATTGCCCCCGGCCGCACGCCGGGCGACCAACCCGTTCACCGCGCAGTGGACGTATACGTACTGTCGACCTGCAGAACTACCAGCGCGTTCCCTCCATCAGCGGGTGTACGACGAGGTCCCGGGGTCGCCGAGCTTGTCCTCGATGCGGAGTGCGGCGCACCTGAAAGGACCAGCAGGACTCACCGGTTGCGGGTCTCGACCTGCCGCGGACGCATCCACCCACACAATCCGCAGGAGGTCCGGCCTGAGCCGGCGCGGGGCCGACGTGCCTGCGCGGGGCCGCGGTGGCGAGGCTGGTGAGGTCCGCCTGCGACGTGGTGCTTCTCCTTCTATCTATGTCAAAAACGGGCGCTGCGCAACAGACTGTTTTTCGAACTTCGCGGGCCGCAGACTTGGGGCGTCGAGAGGAGCGGTTCGTGGTGAGTGCAGGCGACGTCGAGGTGGCGACCGAGTGCGTGGTGGAGGCGCTGCGGCCGGCGGTGGACGCTGATTGGGCAGTACCGGCCGGGACGATCGAGTGGAGTTGCCGGAAGACGGCCGAACACATCGGACAGGCAACGCTCCATTGGGCGTCGCAACTCGCGGTCGGCGCGCGGACGCAGTACGTTCGCTGGTCCGCGCAGGCACAGCCGCTGGCGCCGCCGGCCGGCGTACTCGATTTCGTCGACGCCGCGGGCCGGATCCTGGCGCTGGTCGTCCGCGCGAGCCCGCCGGAGACGCGTGCCTTCCATCCGTGGGGGATCGGCGACCCGGAAGGCTTCGCCGGGATGGCGTGTGTGGAGCTGCTCGTCCACGGCGAGGACCTCGCGCAGGGCCTGAACTGCTCACTCCAACCGCCCGCCGAGCTCTGCGATCGCGTTCTGACCCGCCTGTTCCCGCACGAGCCGCGCCTGGCCGACGACCCCTGGCTCGAGCTGCGCCGGCTCACCGGCCGAGCCGCACAGGCACCGCAGTCGTGGAAGTGGCGCCCCACCCCGCTCGACGAGCCGTGGGACGCGGCACCGACCCCCGAGCCGATGCCCTTCGAGCCGCTGACAGTGGCAGGGTAGTCAGATGGCCGACAAGTTCGAGACCGTCGACGAGTACATCGCGTCGTTCCCTCCCGAGGTGCGGGAAGTGCTGGAACAGGTACGCCGTACGCTCCACGCCGCCGTACCGGACGCGGGCGAGAAGATCAGCTACCAGATCCCGACCATCACCCTGGACGGCACTCCACTGGTCCACTTCAGCGGCTGGAAGTCGCACATCGCCCTCTACCCGATCCCACCCGCCGACGACCAACTGACCCAAGCCCTAGCCCCCTACCGCTCCGGCAAAGGCACCCTCAAGTTCCCCCTCAACCAGCCCATCCCCTACCCCCTCATCACCCAAATAGCCCAATCTTTCGTTGCCTCCCGCAACACTCATCCGTAG
>DASXXB010000018.1:0-1615 GCA_036503355.1 Kribbella sp.
CAACGTGTTCCACCGGAACCAGAACATCAAGCCAGCGGCAGCTGGTAGTTGACGAACTTCTGATTGGTGGTGAAGCCGAGGTTCTCGTACAGGCCGAGGGCACCGGTCGGGTTGTCGGCGTCGACGCCGAGCGCGGCCCGCTGGTACCCGGCCTGTGCGCCCTCGGCGAGGACCTTCGCCAGCGCCGCCCGGGCCAGCCCGCGGCCCCGGTACGCGCGCCGGGTGCCGACCTGGCCGACGTACAGCTCGCGGATGCCGGTCACCTCGGTGTCGGCGGGGTACTCGAAGCAGTTCACGTACGCCGCCACGGTCTCGCCGTCGAGCACGACGTACGACTGCGCGCCGCGGAACGCCCGGGACTCCACGGTGCGGAGTCGCCAGGTCTCCACGCTGGGCGGCGTCCAGCCCCAGTGGTCGGAGAACGCCTCGTAGTGCGCCTCCCGCAGTTCGTCGGTGTGGGACGGGTCGAACGCCTCCAGCCGGAACCCGTCCGCCGGCTGTACGTCGGGGATCGGCTCGTCGAGCGGGCGGCGCATGTCGAAGAAGTACCGGACCTCCTCGAAGCCGAGGCTCTTCATCAGGGCGGTCGCGCCCGCGTTGGTGCTCACCGCACCGGCGGCCGCGTACCCCGGAACCTCCGGATGCGTCGCGGTGTGCAGCTCGCCGGCCCGATCGATCAGCCAGCGCATCAGCTGCGTCCCGAGGCCGCGCCGCCGCCACTCGGGGTGCACGGTGCCCTCGGTCCGCACGCGGTCGTCGTCCACCACGGACTCCCGCGCGTGCGCGATGCCGTACCCGATCATCCGGCCGTCCGCCCAGAGCGAGACGCTGTCGCGAGTCAGGTCGAGACTGGGTCGCTGCACCTCTTCGGCGAGATCCCCCGCGTCGAAGTTCTCACCCTCCTGGTCGACCTTCTCCTTGGCGGCCAGCAGGTCCGCCCACGCCTCGACGTCGTCCACCGTCAGCGGACGCGCCGCTATCCCCTCAGGCCAGCTCATGGCTCGAAGGTACGGCGTCCGCAGGCCACGGGCACGTCAATTAGCGCAACTGCTCCGCGAGCCATCGCACCGCCATCGGATAGCGGTACTCGATGCCGCCGTGGGTCCCCTCGAACAGCTCGAAATGCATCCGCTCGTCCGGTACGCCGGCCTGCTGCACCGCACGATGGAACGCGGTGGCGCCGAGGTCGAGGTAGTACTCGTCCTGCTTGCCGGCATCGATCCACACCGCGCGCAGCGAGCCCAGCGCCTCGGCGTACTCCGACTGCTTCGCCATCTCGACCGGGTCGCGGGACATCCACCGCTCCCACACCTGCGGCACGATCGACCCGAGCTCGTCGAACGGCAGCAGCACGGTGCCGTCGGGCTCGGCGGAGTACGCCGACGCGTATCCGTAGATCTCCAGCAGGTGCAGGTCCTCCATCGTCGTCCGACCGGTCCTGGTCTCCAGCACCTCGAAGTACTTCTCGTAGCTCCCGTCGTACTTGTCCCGCAGCGTCCGCGCCCGCTCCGGGAACTCCGGCCGGTAGCAGACGTCGAACAGCGCATCGCCGGCGTGCGTCGCGAGCGCGCCGAACACGTCGGGCCGCATCAACGGCGTGACCATCGCGGTGTAG
>DASXXB010000019.1:0-21470 GCA_036503355.1 Kribbella sp.
CACCTGGATTGGAGCCACTCATGAAGATCGGCTTCGTCGGACTCGGGGTGATGGGGCGTCCGATGGCGGACAACTTGCTTGCCGCCGGCCACGAACTGTCCGTCTACCGCGGTCGCACCGACCTCGCTGCCCAACGCTGTACGTCGGCCAAGGAGCTGGCCGAACGGTCCGAGGTCGTGATCCTGATGGTGCCGGATACTCCGGACGTCGAGTCCGCGTTGTTCGCTCCCGACGGCGTGGCCGAGGGGTTGCGGGCGGGCTCGCTGGTGATCGACATGAGCTCGATCTCGCCGACCGCGACGATCGGCTTCGCGCAGCTGATCGAGAAGCTGGGCTGCGACTACCTCGACGCGCCGGTGTCGGGTGGCGAGCTCGGTGCGCGGGACGGGACGCTCACGATCATGGTCGGTGGGCGGCCCGAGGTGTTCGAGCGGGCCCGGCCGATCTTCGAGGTCCTCGGCCGCAACGTCACGCTGATCGGCGGACCGGGCGCCGGGCAGACGGCGAAGGTCGCCAACCAGATCATCGTTGGCCTGACCATCGAAGCGGTCGCCGAGGGGCTGCTGTTCGCGGAGCGGGCCGGGGCGGATCCGGCCGTCGTCAGGCGGGCGCTGATGGGTGGTTTCGCCGGCTCGCGGGTCCTCGAGGTGCACGGCGAGCGAATGGTCCAGGAGACATTCGAGCCCGGATTCCGGCTGCGGTTGCAGCGCAAGGATCTCGGCCTGGCCGTCCAGGCCGCGGCCGAGCTGGATCTCGCCCTGCCGAACACGGCCGCGACGCAGCAGTTGATGAACGCGGCGATCGCGGACGGCGACGGCGAACTGGATCACTCCGCGCTCTACCGGACCCTGCGCCGGGAGCGGTCATGAGCCTGTGGTGGCAGGACCCGTTCCGGATGTTCCAGACCAACCTGCGCGAGATCGACGCGGGGCTGGACGTGGAGTCGGTGCTGGACTACCTGCAGGAGTTCGGCGCCGACACCTGGCTGCTGAGCGTCGGCGGGATCCTGTCGAACTACCCGACCGACCTGGACTTCCAGACGCGCAACCCGTACCTGTCCGAGCGGCCGTCCGGCGACCTGGTCGGCGATGCCGTGAAGGCTGCCGCACGACGCGGGATCCGGGTGATGGGCCGGATGGACTTATCGAAGATCGACCACCGGCGGGCAGAGGCCCATCCGGAGTGGTGCTTCACCGGTCCGGATGGCGAGCGGCAGGTGTACAACGGTCTGACCAGTGTGTGCCCGAGCGGTGACTACTACCAGGTCAAGCTGTTCGAGGTCCTCGACGAGGTGCTCGACCGGTATCCGCTGGACGGCTTCTTCTGCAACTGGATGTCGTTCAACGAGGTCGACTACAGCCGCGTCTACCACGGGGTCTGCCACTGCGTTTCCTGTCAGGAGCGGTACGACGGAACGCTGCCGGCCGGCCGTGGTGAGCCCGGGTACGGGGACTGGCAGGACTTCGCGAAAGGTGTGCTGGCCGATCTGACCGGGCGGATCCGTGCACACCTGGCCGCGCGGCGACCGGAGGCCCCGCTCGTGCTCGGTGACCAGGCCGACATCGTCTTCCACGAGGCGAACAACGCCGTGGGGCGGCGACTGTGGCATCACCGGACGAGTGAGAACGTGAGTGCCGCGAAGACCTACCGGCCGACGGTTCCGGTGCTGACCAACTCCGTCGGCTTCGTCGACATGCCGTACCGGCTGGCGAGCGAGGACCCGCACCATTTCGCGCAGTACCTGGTCCAGGCGATCGCGCGTGGCGCGAACCCGTCGACATACGTCATGGGTACGCCGGCCACCACGCCGTACGCCTGTCTGGAGGTCGCGGGCGAGCTGACGCGCTTCCATCGCGATCACGCGGACATCTATCGCGACCTGGTGCCCGCGGCGCGGACGCTACTGGTCCGACCAGTGCACTCCCGTGCGGAGTTCGAGGGGCTGTACCTCTCGCTGCTCCAACGTCACGTGCCCTTCGACGTGCTGCTCCAGGAGCGCTTGGCCGACGTGGACGTGGCCCGCTATGACACGGTCGTGCTGCCGGACACCGGCCCGGTCGAGCTCGGGGCGTTCGACGGCAGGATCGTTGCCTCCGGCTCCACAGAGGTGCTGCGACTGCCGGTGCGGCGGCTCGCGAGCTACTCGACTGAAGCAGCCACGCGCGGGTTGCAGCTCGAGGGTGGAGTGCCGGTCGTCGGTGCATTTCAGGTCGTGGAAGCGCCCACCGACTCCGATGTGGGGCTTCGAGCGTTGTCGCGGGCGCCGTACGGGCCGCCGGAAAAGTGTTACGGGCATGAGGTTTTGCAGCATCCGGGGATGGTGAAGCGCGGGAACGTCGTGCTGTTCCCGTGGACGGTCGGGCTGGCCTACCGGGAGGTCGGGCTGACCGTGCACCGTGACTTGTTCGTGGATCAGGTGGGTGGCGCGGTGGAAACGGATCTGCCCGAGCAGGTCGAGATCGTCGTCGGGCGATCGGCCGCCGGGCACGTCATACATCTGCTGAACCGGTCCGGTGACAGCGACCAGCGGTTCGCGCCGCCGGTGCCGATCGGACCGGCGCGGTTGCGGGTCCCGGACGGCGTACGCGAGGTCGAAGCGCTCAAGGCAGGGGAGCGCCTCCCGGTGAACGACGGCTGGGTGCAGGTACCAGAACTCGGGTTGTTCGAAGTACTCGTCTGCGTGTGAGGAGAGCGTCATGGATCGACGAGGGTTTCTCAAGGCCGCCCTGATGGCTGGTGCGGCAACCGGGCTGGCCGGCTGCGGCGGCAGCGGCGGCGGACCGTCCGGAGGCGGTGGGAAGGCGACGCTGCGGTACGCCTGGTGGGGCAACAGCATCCGCCAGCAGAACTACACCAAGGCCCTGAAGCAGTTCAGTACGGCGAACCCGGGCATCACGATCGAGCCGGAATTCGCCGACTACACCGCCTTCCAGGAACGGATGACGACACAGATCGCGGCGCGTGACGTCCCGGACATCTTCTGGATCGCGTCGCCGCAGGTGCTGACGTACAACAAGAGCAAGCTGTACCGCAAGCTCGACGACATCCCCACGCTGAAGTGGGACGACTACAGCAAGGACGAGATCGAGAGCTTCAAGCTCGGCGGCCAGCTGAACACGCTCCCGTTCGCGATCACCACACCGGTGATCCGCTACAACGAGACCGTCGCGAAGGCGGACGGCGTGACGATCCCCGCGCCCGGACCGGCCTGGAGCTGGGACAGCCTGTCCGAGCTGCTGATTGCCTACAGCAAGGACAACCCCGGCAAGCGCAAGGGCGTTCCCTACGTGCCCGATCACGACCTGACCTTCGAGGCGTGGTTGCGGCAGCGCGGCGAGCAGTTGTGGACCGAGGACGGTCAGGCCGGTTTCACCGTGGACGGACTGGGCAGCTGGCTCGACTGGTGGGAGAAGCTGCGCAAGGCCGGCGGGGCGCTGTCGCTCAGCGAGCAGGAAGGAATGGGCCCGGACTGGGCGCAGGTGGGGAAGAAGACGCTGGTGATGTTCGGCAACTCCAACCACATCATCGACGACGCCAAGATGTTCCCCAAGGAGAAGTTCCGGTTGCGCCCGGCGCCGGTCGCCGCGGACGCACCGGCCGGGCACAAGTACCTGTACTTCCCGCGGATGGCGATCTACCAGCGGATCGACGACGGCAACCTGGAGGCGGCCGGCAAGGTCCTGGACTACTCGGTGAACAACGCCGAGATGCTGAAGACGGTCCGGCTGACGATGGGGGCGCCGATCAACCCGAAGGTCGCCGAGCAGTCCGCCGCGTTCGCGAGCCCGGACGAGAAGGAGATGCTGGCGGTGGTCGCGGACGAGCGCGCGGCGGAGCGCAAACCGCGGTACGAGGCACCGCCCGGATCGAGCACCTGGCGGACCACGATGTCGCGGATCTGTGAGGAGATCGCGCTCGGCAGGACGACGGTGCCGGACGGCGCGAAGAAGCTCGTCGACGAGATCGCCGCCGGGATCAAGCGGGCCGCATGACGTCGCGCCCGGCGTTCCACCTCAACCGCCAGGGGCGGGCGGCGCATGTCTTCCTGATCCCCTGGCAGCTGGGTTTCCTGCTGATCACCGTGGTGCCCTTGCTCGCGTCGCTGTACCTGGCGTTCACGAAGTACGACATCCTCAACCCGCCCGAGTGGACCGGGCTGGCGAACTTCCAGCGGATGGTCCACGACGACCAGTTCTGGGCTTCGGTCAAGGTCACGTTGATCTACGTCCTGGTCTCGGTGCCTTTGCAGCTCGCCTTCGCATTGCTGCTCGCGCTGATCCTCGATCGCGGCCTGAGCGGGCTGGCGTTCTATCGCAGCGCGTTCTACCTGCCGTCACTGCTCGGGTCGAGTGTCGCGATCGCGATCCTGTGGCGGGAGATCTTCGGCGACGACGGTCTGATCAACAAAGGGCTGGCGCTGATCGGGATCCACGGCGAGAGCTGGCTGCAGAACCCGCGCACTGCCCTGGCGACGCTCATCGTGCTGAACGTGTGGACGTTCGGGTCCCCGATGGTGATCTTCCTGGCCGGTCTGCGGCAGATCCCCGACGAGCTGTACGAGGCGGCGCGTGTCGACGGCGCGGGGGTCTGGCGGCAGTTCACCAACGTCACCGTGCCGCTGCTCACGCCGATCATCTTCTTCAACTTGATCCTGCAGACGATCGGTGCGTTCCAGACCTTCACGCAGGCGCACATCATCAGCGGCGGCACCGGCGGCCCGGCCAACTCGACGCTGTTCTACACGCTGTACGTGTACCAGCAGGGCTTCGTCGCGTTCGACATGGGGTACGCGTCGGCGCTCGCCTGGGTCCTGATGGCCGCGATCGCGATCGTGACAGCGCTGCACTTCCTCGTCTCGAAGTACTGGGTCTTCTACGGAGACAGCTGATGCCGAACCGCTCTCTGCTCAAGCACACCGGTCTGCTGGTGTTCGTCGCGATCATGATCTATCCGCTGGTGTGGATGGTGGTGAGCGCGTTCAAGCCGCCGGACCAGATCCTCACCGAGCCCGGCATCGTGCCCCACGACGTCACCTTCGAGAACTTCAAGCAGGGCTGGCATGCGCTGAACCGGCCGTTCTCGGCGTTCTTCGTCAACTCGCTGGTCGTCACGATCGCCTCGATCGCCGGCAACTTGTTCTCGTGCTCGCTGACGGCGTACGCGCTGGCCCGGCTGCAGTTCCGGATGCGGAAGGTGTACTTCGCCGTCACGCTCGCCTCGGTGATGCTGCCGTTCCACGTGCTGGTCATCCCGCAGTACATCTTCTTCTCCCAGCTCGGCCTGGTGAACACGTACTGGCCGCTGCTGATCCCGAAGTTCCTGGCCACCGACGCGTTCTTCGTGTTCCTGATGGTCCAGTTCATCCGGACGCTGCCGCGCGAACTCGACCGGGCCGCCTGGATCGACGGCGCCGGGCCGTTCCTGACCTTCTGGTACGTCGTCCTGCCGCTGATGCGCCCTGCACTGGTGACCACCACGATCTTCACGTTCATCTGGACCTGGAACGATTTCTTCGTACCGTTGATCTACCTGACCAGGACGCAGGCGTTCACCGTGCCGGTGGCGCTGAACTCGATGGTCGACTCCGAGACCCAGAGTGGAGTGGGCATGCTGTTCGCGATGTCGCTGCTGTCGCTGATCCCGATCCTGATCTTCTTCGCCGTGGCCCAGAAGTACCTGATCCGCGGCATCGCCACCACGGGGCTGAAATGATCGTTGTCGTCGGCAAGGAGAATCCGGCGTACGTCGAAGCCGCCGGCAGGACGGCGCTGCGCTTCGTGGACTCGCTGGACGACGCGGCGGACGTCTTCGGCGAGCTGGAGGCGGTGATCGGCCACGTCCCGCCCGAGGTGCTGGCGAAGGCGCCGCGGCTGCGCTGGGTGCACAGCCCGGCGGCCGGCGTCGACTCCGACCTCACGCCGCAGATGCTGGCGTCACCGGTCGTGCTGACCTCGAGTGCCGGCAACGGCGGGATCTCGCTGGCCGAGCACGCGATGCTGCTGATGCTCATGCTGAACCGCGACGTCCCGCGCTGGATGCAGGCGCAGGCCGAGCATCGCTGGGACCACTACCGGCACGGCGAACTGGCGGGGCGGACGGTCGGCATCTACGGCCTCGGGCACTCCGGCCTCGACCTCGCGCTGAAGGCGAAGGCATTCCATCTGCGTGTCCTCGGCCTACGACGGCGGCCGGAGCAGCCGTCGCCGAACATCGACGTACTCTGCGACCTCGATCAGTTGCTCGCGGAGTCGGACTTCGTCGTGGTCACGGCGCCGCGGACACCGTCCACGACAGGGGTCTTCGACCGGGACGCGTTCGCGCGGATGAAGCCGTCGGCGTACTTCGTCTGCATCTCGCGCGGCGGCATCGCGGACGACGAGGCGTTGCTGGCGGCGTTGCGATCCGGGCAGATCGCAGGCGCCGGGCTGGATGCGCACGGCGTGGAACCGCTGCCGCCGGACAGCCCGTTCTGGTCGCTGCCGAACGTCATCGTGACGCCGCACAACGGCGCCACGAGTGACGGCACGTTGCGCCGTTCGGCGGAGATCGTCGCCGGCAACATCCGCCGCTTCGTCACCGGCGAACCGCTGCACAACGTCGTTGACAAGGCTGCGGGTTACTAGGCCAGTACACTTGCCAGACCAGTTTCGTTGGGGAGAGGGGGTGCCGTGAGTACCGAAGCGCGGCTGGAGCTCGGGCCGTCCTCACTGACCGACGCGCTCTACGAATCGGTCCGCAAGCGGATCGTGAACGGCGAGATCCCGCAGGGCGAGAAGCTCACCGAGGTCCGGCTCGCCACCGAGTACGACGTGGCCCGCCCGACGGCCAAGGCCGCGCTCGAGCGGCTGACCGCGCTCGGACTACTACGGCGTACGGCGCACAAGACGGCAGTGGTGCCGGTCCTCGGTGAGGACGAGATCAGGGACCTGTTCTTCAGCCGGATGACGATCGAGCGGGCAGCGGTGTCCGCCCTCGCCGCGACCGGTGAGGTGCCGGCCGACGCGGCCCGCGCGCAGGTCGCGATCGAGTACGCCGCGCGCGACCACCTGTTCGAGAACCAGGTCGAGGCCGACATCGCGTTCCACACGGCGCTGGTCTCCGCGGTCGGCAGCCGGCGGCTGTCCCGGATGCACGAGCTGATCATCGGCGAGGTGCATCTGACCATGGGGCAGTACCAGGCGCACCGCAAGGCCGCGCCGACCACGGTGGCCGACGAGCACGCCGCCATCCTCCGGGCGATCGAGGGCGGTGACCCGTCGGCCGCGGCCGAGCACCTGACCTACCACCTCGAGCAGGCCCAGGGGCGGCTGCTCAGCACGCTGCCAGGGGATTGACGAAACCCGTCCGGCTTGGGAGATTCGGAACAACGGGCGGGTCTGGGGGAGGACCGGCCGCCCGTCGGGGGGTTTCAGGCGCTCTCTGGGGTGAAGGTTCCGCGCTGTGCTCGACGGTGACGACCGGTCTGCGCGGTGCGCGCTGTCCGCGTGCGCCGATCTGCGACGGGACTTTCACAGGGGAGCAGACACATGATCGAGAACCTCCGGGAACGCACGCGGGGGCAGGTCTTCACCGTAGGTGACGAGGGGTACGACGCGGCGCGCCGGGTCAACAACTGGATGCACGACAAGCGGCCGCAGGCGATCGTCCGGTGCGAGAACGCGGGCGACGTGATGGCGGCCATCGACTACGGGCGGACGAACGAGCTGGAGATCGCGGTTCGCGGCGGCGGTCACAGCGTGCCCGGGTTCGGGACGGTCGACGACGGTCTGGTGATCGACCTGAGCGGGATGCGCAACGTCCGGGTCGACCCGGTGAACCGGACCGCGCGGGCCGGCGGCGGCGCGACCTGGGGAGACTTCAACGCGGCGACGCACGCGTTCGGGCTGGCGACGACCGGCGGGATCATCTCGACCACCGGCGTCGGCGGGCTGACGCTCGGCGGCGGGATCGGGTACCTCGCGCGCGGCCTCGGGCTGTCCTGCGACAACCTGGTCTCGGCCGACGTGGTGACCGCGGACGGGAAGTTCCTGATCGCCAGCGAGAAGGAGAACGAGGACCTGTTCTGGGCGTTGCGTGGTGGTGGCGGCAACTTCGGCGTGGTGACCGCGCTGGAGTTCCGGCTCGCGCCGTTGGCGACGATCTACGGCGGCCCGATGTTCTTCGAGCTGTCCGACGCGGCCGCCGTACTGGCCGGGTTCCGGGAGCTGATCAAGGACGCTCCGGAGCAGCTCGGCGGGTTCCCGGCGTTCCAGATCGCGCCGCCGCTGCCGTTTATCCCGGAGGACCGGCACGGCGAGCCGTTCGCGGCGATCGTCGGCTGCTGGGCGGGCGATCTCGACGACGGCGAGACGCAGATCTCGAAGTTCCGCGAGCTCGCGCCGGTGATGGCCGAGCATGTCGGGCCGATGCCGTACCCGGCGCTGAACAGTGCGTTCGACGCCCTCGTACCGCCCGGTCTGCAGCACTACTGGAAGGCGAACTTCGTCACCGAGCTGACCGACGAGGCGATCCAGGCGCACCTGCGGCACGCGCCCGGCCTCCCGACGGTGAACTCGACGGTCCACATCTACCCGATCAACGGCGCCTGCCACCGGGTCACCGCGGACGCGACCGCGTTCGCCTACCGGGACGCGAACTACGCCACGGTGATCGCCGGCATGTGGCCCGACCCGGCGGACAACGACGCGAACATCGAGTGGGTGCGTTCGTACTACGACGACGTCGCCCCGCACTCCGAGGCCGGCGGGTACGTCAACTTCATGGCCGGCGACGACCAGGGCCGGATCCGCGAGAACTACCGGCAGAACTACGACCGGCTCGCGGAGGTCAAGCGCAAGTACGACCCGGGCAACGTGTTCCATCTCAACCAGAACATCGTGCCTTAGCCGGGCGGCGCGGCCGGTACGTCGTCGTACCGGCCGCGTCCCCTCGGTTAAGCCCGCGGTTAAGCCCTCGGTTACGCCTTCGGGGCGAGCTTGTGGACGACGATGCCCGACTTGAACGTCGTCGTACCCAGCAGCTCGAGGTGCGTCGGGTCGATCCCGCTGCCGTGCAGCATGTTCTCGCCGTCGGCGAGCGCCGGGATCATCCAGAAGTGGTACTCGTCGACGAGCTTGTTCTCCAGCAGCGTCTTCGAGAACGACCCGGTGCCGTACTTGATCAGGTTGCCGCCCTCGGACTCCTTGAGCCGGCGGACCGCGTCGGCGGCGTCGCCCTCGAGCGGCCGGGCGTTCCACCTCCACTCGGTCACCGTGCGGGAGGCGACCCACTTCGGCATCGCGTTGAAGACATCGGCGAACGGGTCACCGGCCCGCGACAGCCAGGCGTCCGCGAAGCCCTCGTAGGTGACGCGGCCGAGCACCTGTCCCTCGACACCTTCCATCAGGCTCTGGTTGTAGCCCAGGTACTCGTCGTCCCAGTACGGGGCGCACCAGTCCTGCGGGTTCTCGATGACGCCGTTCAGCGTGACGAAGGTGGATTCGATCAGCTTCCTCATGGGTCTTTCCTCTCAGGGTTGGTACGGGCGCCTGCTGCGGGCGTCCTGTAGTGCTTCGGCCCACCAGACGAGCTGGTCGAGCATGAGCTTGGCTGCTGCCTCGTAGCCGGCGGAGGGCTTGGGCCAACCGCCGTCGGCGGCGAACTGCTCCCAGTAGCAGGGCAGTGCGACGGTGTTGCGAATGGTGACGGCCTGGAGCTCAGTGAAGACCTGCCGCAGCTGGGCGGTCGCGTGGCACCCGCCGTGCTCCCGGCCGTAGCTGACGATCGCGACGGGCTTGGCGTGCCACTCCTCGTAGTACCAGTCCAGCGCGGTCTTCAGTGAGGCGGGAAAGCTGCAGTTGATCTCCGGGGTGACGACGGCGAACGCATCCGCCATCGCCAGCCTGCTGCCCAGAGCACCGACTTCTTCTGGTGTCTGCTCGTCGGTGTCCGGCAGCGTGGCCGGCAGGTTGGCGGCCGCCAGGTCGACGAGGTCGATGTCGAACTGCTTGGCTGCCTGCTGCGCGAGCCAGTCGGCCACTGTCGGTCCGAACCGGCCACGCCGGGTGCTGCCGATGATCACTGCGAGTCGCATCTGCCGTCCTCCTTCCGTCTGCAACAGACTCTGCCGGAAGGCGTTTACGGTTTCTTTCCGGTTCTTCACCGACGGCCGGAATAGGGTGCCGTCATGCGCTTCGGGGTACTCGGACCGGTGACGGCTTGGACGGACGCGGGGGAGCCCGTGGTCGTCCAGGGGCTGAAGGTGCGTGCACTGCTCGCCGACCTGCTGGTGCACGAAGGGCGACCAGTGCCCGCTGACCGGCTCATCGACCACCTGTGGGGCTCGGAACTGCCCGGCAACCCGTCCGGGACGCTGTCCGCCAAGGTGTCCCAGCTGCGAGGTGCGTTCGAAGATGCCGAGCCTGGCAGCCGGTCCTTGGTGCAGTCCGGTCCGGCCGGTTACTCACTGGTCGTTTCCGAAGCCAACTGTGACGCGCTGCGCTTCCGTGAGCTGTTGGGATCCGGCGCGGTCGAGGAGGCGCTGGCGTTGTGGCGTGGCCCGGCGTACGCCGACTTCGCCGACGAGCCCTTCGTCGAAACGGCTGTCGCCAAACTGACCGACCAGCGGCTGAGTGCGTGCGAGCAGGCGGACCTGTCGGTGTCCGACCTGTCGGAGCTCGTTCGTGAGCACCCGCTGCGTGAGGGGCTCCGTGCTGCGCACATGAAGGCGCTGTACCGCGCCGGCCGGCAGAGTGAGGCTCTGGAGAGTTACGACGAGTTGCGCGAGCTCCTGCTGGAAGACCTCGGCCTTGACCCCGGCCCGGCGTTGGTGGCGTTGCAGCAGTCGATCCTGACGCAGGACCTGCCGCGTGCGCGCAGCAACCTGCCTGCTCAAATGACCGAGCTGATCGGGCGGGCTGACGCTCTGGCTGATATCGGGCGCGCGCTCGGTACGTCGCGATTGGTGACGCTGACCGGGCCGGGTGGCGTAGGCAAGACCCGCCTGGCTCTGGCAGCTGCTTCGGCTGTTGCCGACCGGTTCGCTGATGGTGTCGTGCTGGTTGAGCTGGCTGCGATCACTCCGGATGCCCTGTCTGTTGCCAACGCGCTCACCGACGCAGTGCAGGCGGCGCTGGATCTGCGTGACACCGGGGAGGCCGGAGCGGTTGTCGACCGGCTGGCTGCAGTGATGGGCTCCAGGTTGCTCGTACTGGACAACTGCGAGCAGGTGGTCGAGGAGGTCGCCGTACTGACCGACCGGTTGCTGGCAGCGGCTCCGGCGCTGCGAGTGCTGGCGACGAGTCGTGAGCCTCTGGGGCTTGCTGGTGAAGTGGTGTGGAGCGTGCCGCCTCTGTCAGTGCCGCCGCCGACAGCTGACGTAGAGACGGTCGGTGAGTGCAGTGCGGCGCAACTGTTCGTCACCCGGGCGGCTGCGGCATCGCGGGGCTTTGCTCTGACCGAGGACACGGTTGCTGACGTAGCGGTGCTGTGCCGGCGACTGGACGGGATCCCGCTGGCACTGGAGCTTGCAGCGACCCGGGTACGAGCGCTGGGAGTACGTGGGCTCGTAGCTCGGTTGGACGACCGCTTCCGGTTGCTGGCGACGGGGCATCGCGGCGCTGCACCACGGCAGCAGACGCTGCACGCGATGATCGACTGGAGCTGGGAGCTGCTGTCAGCGTCGGAGCAGTCCGTGCTGCGGCGTCTCGCAGTACATGCAGACGGCTGTACGGCGGAAGCTGCGGCAGCTGTATGCGGTGAGGACGACGTACTGGATGTACTGGTACGGCTCGTCGACCGGTCGCTCGTCGTACCTGTCGACGGGACACGGTTCCGGTTGCTGGAGTCGGTGGCGGCGTACTGCATCGACAAGCTCCGAGCCGCTCATGAGCTGGAGTCGTCGCGTCAACGGCACCTCTCGTACTACGTGGCGCTCGCTGAGACCGCGCGGCCTGAGCTGTTCGGTGCTGAGCAGAGCAGGTGGTTGCAGGTGCTTGACGAGGACGCGGCCAACTTCCGGACCGCGCTGGATCGTGCGGTCGCCACGGGGCAGCTGGATCTGGCTGAGCGACTTGTGGACGCGCTGGCCTGGTACTGGTTCCTCCGTGGTCGTCACGTGGAGGCACTGCGGTCGCTGGAGGCTGTACCTGGTTCTGCGCGAGCTGGTGTCTGGCGGGCCGGATACCTGTACCTGCTGGGCCGGCCTGATGCGGCCGCTGAGCGAGACCGCTGGATCGACACGGCTGAGGCGATGGGGCAGTGGTGGATCGCGTATGCCGCCAGCGACGCAGGTGATCTTCCAGGGTGTCTGTCGCTGCTGGAGGAGGCACTGAAGCGGTTCGAGGCCGAGGGCAACCAATGGGGCGTCGGTGCGGTGCTGGCTGCGCGCGCGAAGCATGCGCACGTACGGGCGGACCTGCCCGCGCTGTACGACGACGCGTGCCAGAGCATCGGGATCTTTCGTTCGCTGGGGGACCGCTGGGGCGTCCTGCAGGCGACGGGCTGGTTCGGCGCGCACGCGGAACTCGTCGGGGACTTCGACGAGGCGGAGCGGCTGCATCTGGAGGGTGCGGAGGCAGCGGAAGCGATCGGCATGTGGCCCGAGGTCGCGAGCGCGCTCGGCATGCTCGGGTGGACTGCGGTCCGGCGCGGTCGGTACGAGGCGGCCCGGACGTACGGCGAACGCGCGGTGCGGCTGGCCTCGGAGCAGGGACAGCGCGCGACACAGGCCCTGGCGGAGATCGTGCTGGCGTTCGCGGCCCGTCGCAGCGGGAACCTGGAGGACGCGTCGGCTCGACTGCAAGAGCTGGTCGACACGGCTCGCCGGCAGAAGGAGGCGGTGCTCTACCTGTCTCTGGTGCTGGACGAGCTCGGGTTCCTCAGGGAGTTGCAGGGCCGGCCGGACGAGGCGCTGGAGCTCCACATGGAGGCGTACCGGGTGTCGGAGGAGTTCGACTCGCTGCGCGGCATGTGCTGGGCACTGGAGGGGATCGCAGCGTGTCACCCGGACAAGACGCTCGCCGCGATGTTGCTCGGGTGTGTGGCCACCACTCGGTCGACCGAGAACTACCTGACGGCCGCTACCGAAACCGAGGACCTTGATCGTGCGGTCGCCGCGGTCTCGGCCACGCTCGGGCAGGCCGAGTATGAGGCGGCGTACGCACGTGGTGCAGAGCTGAGCACGGCTGAAGCGTTCGGATTGCTCGTCCGGCAGTAGATGTTCTGTAGTTGAGATTATTGGTCTGTCGAAGTAGTTTGGTGCGCGAGGCTCCTTCGAAAGGTGAACCATGGACTACGGCCACGAGCTGGTCTTCGGCACGTTCCTGACCCCGGCGGTCGACAGTCCGGACCGGGTGATCGCGCTGGCGCAGCTGACCGAGCAGGTCGGGCTCGACCTGGTGACCTTCCAGGACCATCCGTACCAGCCGCGGCTGATGGACGCGTGGACGCTGCTGTCGGTGGTTGCCGCCCACACTCAGCGGGTGAAGGTCAGCACCAACGTCGCCAACCTCCCACTGCGGCACCCCGTCGTCCTGGCCCGCAGCGTCGCGACGCTGGATCTCATCACCGGTGGACGCGTCGAGCTCGGCCTGGGCGCCGGCGGATTCCTGGACGCGGTCGCTGCGAACGCCGGTCCCCGGCTGACGACGGGCCAGAGCATCACGGCCCTGGAGGAGGCCATCGCGATCATGCGCGAGGTCTGGACACCCGGTGGCGGTGGCATCCGGCTGGCGGGCAAGCACTACACAGTGGCCGGTGCGAAGCGCGGTCCGGCGCCCGCGCACGACGTGTCGATCTGGCTGGGTGCGTACAAGCCGCGGATGCTCGCACTGACCGGACGGCTCGCGGACGGCTGGCTGCCGAGCAGCGGGTACGCCGGGCCGGACGAGCTGGCTGCTATGAACAAGGTGATCGACGAGGCGGCCGTCGAAGCCGGCCGGGACCCTGCTGCGGTACGGCGGCTCTACAACATCTCCGGGCACTTCGGTGGCAGCGGTGGGTTCCTGCAGGGGCCGGAGGAGCTGTGGATCGACCAGCTGACCGAGCTGACGCTGGGGGAGGGCATGAGCACCTACATCCTTGCCTCCGACAACCCTGACGACATCCGCCGGTTCGCCGAGGTTGCCGCCGGTGTGCGGGAGGCGGTTGACGCTGCTCGTCGGCTTCCGGCCTCTCCTGCTTCCGCTGCTTCTGCTCCTTCCGCTGGTTCGGCTGGTTCGGCTGGTTCGGCTGCGCGTGCGGGTGGGTTCAGCGTCGTCCCGACACCACCTCCGGCTGTGCGGCGCAGCGACGTACAACTGCTGGACGAGTCGGAGCGGCCTACTGGGCCGGCGCAGGACCCGTCGCGGACCTACACGCCGTACCAGCTGCAGTCCGGTCAGCACTTGATCGACGTACACGACCACCTGCGGGCCGAGCTCGAACAGGTGCGTGACCTGGTGGAGCAGGTCGCCGCCGGAACGTTGGGAGTCGGCGCGGCGCGGTCGCACATCAACACGATGACCATGCGGCAGAACAACTGGACACTGGGCACGTACTGCGAGTCGTACTGCCGGCTCGTGACGACGCATCATTCGCTCGAGGACGCGTCGCTCTTCCCGCATCTACGCCGGGCCGACCCTGCGCTCGCGCCTGTCGTGGACCGTTTGCAGGAAGAGCACAAGATCATCCACGACGTCCTGGAAGGTGTCGACAAAGCACTGGTAGCGCTCGTTGACGGCTCAGGCAGCATCGACGGTCTGCGCGCCGCCGTGGACCTGCTCGACGACACGTTGCTGTCGCACCTGTCGTACGAGGAACGTGAACTGGTCGAGCCGCTCGCGCGACTCGGAGTACTTTGAGCCCTACTTGGCCTCTCCCAGCAGCGAGGCGAGGATGTCGAGGAGGCGCAGCGTCGGCACCTCGCCGAGCAGCCGCGCCGCCGACGTGGCCGGCTCCGCGATCAGGCGGACCTGGAGCAGCTTGAAGTCCCGCACGTTGGCCGGGTTCACCAGGTCGTCGCGGACGGCCTTGAGGAACTCCTCGCCCGCCGACGCGGTGCCGTAGGTCATCCGGATGAAGCTGTCGGTCACCGGGTAGAGGTACGGCCGCTTCAGGTGCAGCAACTTCGACTTCTTCGCGTGCCCGAACCCGCGGTGGCCGGTGAACAGCTCGTCCAGCGCCATCGCGGCCGCGAACAACTCGGTCCCCGCCGCGGCGTCCTCGAGCCGCGCGTCGACCGGGATCGCCGCGAGCGCCTTCTCGGCCTCCACCTCGAGCAGCCACGGGATGTCCAGCGCGCGCAGGTCGGAGCCGATCACCATCGTCCGGGCCAGATCCTCCAGCGTGATCCGGTTCGGGTCGGAGCCACCGACGGTGGTCATCCCCGGCAGCCCGTCGTAGTACTGCAGCACGGCGCCGTTCGTCTCGGCGTACAGCCGCAGCTGCGCGATCGCCTCGTCGACGACGATCTTCCGGGTACCGATGTTCATGAGCCACACCCTCACACTTGTGGTGGCAAACCCGCCAGCGGGCGGACCATCATTCGAACGTTCCTCACTCTGTTCCCGCAGATCGTAGCGACTCCGCGGCGCCCCGTACGCCAGGGTCACTGCCCGTTATCCACAACCTGTAACCATCCACCCCTTTCGCACGCCGTTCTCCGTAAACTCTCTGTCACAACCCATCAACCCAGCGGAGGCGCCCATGCGACACCGGCTTCTCGCGCTCGCCCTGGCGATCCTCCTCCTCGTGCCCTCCACCCCGACGTCGCACGCGACTCCGCCGGACGCGTACACCTGCCTGCATCCCGACGTCGCGGTCTCCGCCGGTGGTGAGCTGCTGAGCAAAGGCGACCAACTCGCCCTCGACGGCGGGATGGCGCACGCCGGCACCGGCCTCACCTTCACCTTCCAGGCCCGCACCTTCAACCCGTCGATCGACCTGTGCAACCTGCGCATCACCGACGCTCGCACCTGGCAGGTCGGCCACTGGCCCTGCGAGAACGTCCCCAAGCCCAAACCCGCGCGCACTCAGTCGCTGAGCTGGTCGGTGGCTGTGCCGCTGGACTGCAAGTTCATCGGCTCACCGAACCTGCTGACAGTTTCCTTGACGAATGGCAAGGGAGCCGCTGCCGCCAATATGATGATCTACGCCGGTGCGCCCGGCTTCGTGCTCCCGGACAAGCAGGCGCGGGCGTTCTTCGGGCCGTTCGCGCTGCAGTCCGATCCGGTCAACTCGCTGACCGGCGCGCTGGCCGCCGTCGAGACGGACGCTTCGGTGACCGCGGTCGGCGTACCGCTGTCCGTGACCCGGACGTACAACTCGAACGACGGATCCTCCGGTTCACTCGGAATCGGCTGGCGGGCGTCGTACTCCGATCGCCTGGAGCTGTCGCCGTCCGGCGCGCGGTACCTGGCGTCCGACGGCCGCGAGATCGGGTTCACGCGGAAAGGATCCGCCTTCGCGGTGGAGCCGGGCGCCGCACGGTTCACTCTGGTGCGGGCCGGCTCGGGGTACCTGTTGACGAGTTTCGACCAACTGCAGATGCAGTTCTCCGCGACCGGGGAGCTGCAAGCGATCCGGGACCGCAACGGTCAGGGCGTGACCGTTGCGCAGACCTCGGGCCGCGTCCGGACGGTGACGAACGGGCGGCGTTCGCTGTCCTACGACTACAACGAACAGGGGCAGATCGCTGCAGTGCGGTTGTCCGGCCCGGGCATGGCTCCGCGCACGGTTCGGTACGAGTACGCCGAAGGGCGGCTGACCGGGGTCACCTCGCCTGGTGGGATCCGCACGCGGTACGAGTACGTGGACGGGCGGCTGAAATCGGAGCGCGTGGGGGACGCGTCGGCTGTCGTGACGGAGTACGACGCGGACGGGCGTGTCGTCGCGCAGACCGACGCGAAGGGCGGTCGATCCACGTGGTCGTGGGACACCGAGGGGATTCGCGGCACATCCACGATGACCGACCCGACCGGCGGGAAGTGGATCAACGAATACGAGCGGAACTGGCTGATCCGGCAGACCGATCCGACCGGCGCCACGGCGACGTTCCATTACGATGCCTCCGGCAACCTCATTCGGGTCTTCGACAATCTCGGTCACGGTGCCCGGCACGAGTACGACGCGCTGGGCCGCGACGTCGCCTCCACCGACGCGGTCGGTGCGGTGACCCGGCGAACGTACAACGCGCGCAACGACGTCGTCGCGACTGTTGATCCCCTCGGGCGTCGGACGACCTACAGCTACGACGCTCGTGGCAATCCGACGGGAACGGCGTACGGCGGTCGTACGTCGTCGGTGACTTACGACTCGCGCGGCCTGGTGGCGGCGTCCCGCGATCCGCTCGGACGGGTCACGCAGTACGCATACTCCCTCGACGGCGACCTGGTGCGGATCACGGATCCGCTGCGCCAGGTGACGCGGGTCGAGTACGACGGCTGGGGTCGCCCTGTGAAGGTCGTGTCACCGCGTGGCGCGGTCAGCACGGTCACCTACAACGACGACGACCAGCCGCTCACACAACGCGGTCCGCTCGAGGTGTCCGCGAGCCAGACGTATGACGCGCAGGGCCGCGTGTCCACGCTGGTCGACTCCCGCGGCGGCACCACCAAACTGCGCTACGACGACACGGGCGCACTGGTCGGCGTCACGCGACCATCGTTGCCCGAGGCCACCACGACGTACGACGCGTCCGGCCGGGTCATCAAAACCGTGGACGCGAGTGGCCGCGCGCAGACCTTCACGTACGACGGTGCCGGACGGACGATCACGACGACGTACGGCGGCCGTACCTGGCGGTTCACGTACGACAAGGCCGGCCGACTGATCCGCACCACACTTCCGTCGGGCAGGACCGCGTCGTTCACTCTCGACGCCCGCGGTGCGCCACTGAGGATCGCGTACTCCGACAAGACGCCGACGGTCAGCTACACCTGGGACGCCGCGGGTCGCCGTACGTCGATGACCGACGGCCTTGGCGTCACGCGGTTCGGATACGACAGCTTCGATCGGCTCGCTTCGTCCGCGGGGACGAGTGGGACGATCAGTTACCTCTGGGATGCCGTCGGCAATCTTGTCGGACGGACCGCAGCTGGTCATACCGAGTCGTTCACCAGGGACGCGGTGGATCGTCTCGCCTCGGCCTCCGCCGACGGCAAACCGCTCGCGTCGTACCGCTACGACCTTCCGCACGGCACGATCACCACGACCCAGCCAGGCGGCCTGGTCAAGACCGAGCGCGTCGACCTCCGCGGCCGCACAACCTCGTTGGTCCTCGCTCGGGGCGGTCGTACGCTCCGCACGATCACCTCGGCGTACGACGCGGCCGACAACGTCACGCGCTCGGACGACTCGGTCGCGGGCAAGTCGGCGTACAACTACGACCCTCTCAACCGCTTGACAGCAGCCTGCTACGGCGTCGACCAATGCACGGACGACGTACGCGACTATCTCCGCTATGCCTACGACGCCAACGGCAACCGCACCTGGGAGATGCGGCCCACTGGCAGCACTTGGTCCTTGTACGGCCCGGGCAATGAGCTGCAGGCATCCATCACGGCACCCGCGGACTATCCACTCGACCCGCCAACGGCGCGTACCTACACCTACGACCCCGACGGCAACCAAACCTCCGACGGCACCACCACCTACACCTGGTCCGCCGCAGGCAAGCCTGTCAGCTCGACCACAGCCGGCGCGACCACTACCTACACCCACTCCGGCGACGGCCGCCGCGCCACCTCCACCACAGGCGGCCACCCCAGCCGCTACCTGTGGGACCCCCTGTCGCCCCAGATCCTTAAGGCCGGGGACACCCGCTACCTGTACGGCAGCGGCTTACTCGCGGAACAAACCTCGACCGCCCTGGCCCCGCTCATCACCACCTCGAACGGCTCAATCCTCACCACAGCCACCACCAAGCCCACCCAACACGCCTACGAGCCCTACGGCCAAACCCGCGCCGGCCCCGCCACCACACCCACGCCCAGCCCTCCGCCCAACCCGCCGACGCCGGGCACGCCGTCCAACCCGCTGACGCCGGGCACGCCGTCCAACCCGCTGACGCCCGGCACCCCGGCCGACCCGCCGGCCGGGTCGCCGACGCCGGGCTACATCGGCGGTCTCCAACTCCCCAGCGGCAACTACCTGCTGGGCCAACGCGAATACAACCCCACCACCGGCACTTTCCTCACCCCCGACCAGGGCGGCTCCGCCAACCCCTACGCCTACAGCACCGGCAACCCCCTCAAAACCACCGACCTCCAAGGCCTCGACGACGTAGAAGGCACCCTCACCGACGTCTCCCACGTCTCCGGCTACATCTCCACAGCCGCCCTGGTAGGCGCCGTGGTCTGCACCCTCGCCCGCCCCTGTGCCCCCGCCGTCCCCATCCTCCTCGAAGTCTCCTCAGCCACCGGCGTAATCTCCGCCGGCGCCGCCGGCATCCTCGACTCCCAAGCCTGCGTCCTCAAAGGCAACTGCTCCCAACTAGCCGCCGACATAGCCGTCGGCCTCGTCGCCAGCCGGTTCCCGGCTCTAGGCAGAGCACGGAGTGACGCTCTTGCGCAGGCTGTGCGTCTTGGACCGGACTCAGCTCGAACCCTCGCTGCGCGCAACGGTTTGGAGATACAGGTGTCGCGCAAAGAAGCCGACGCTATCTCGACAAAGGCAGGCTATCTGAAACCGGAAGTCATAGACTCCGCGCGAATAATCATTCGTGGTGAAGATTTGGGTAATCCATCGGTTATTCGCGCGTTGACGATGGACGGAAGTAGAATTGAGGACTGGGGGAAGTACTCCACGCAAACTTACCGCAGTCCATCTGGCCCATTCCAGGTCCACTTCTATTACAATAAGGCGACTGGTCGTGTGAATTACGACATTGATTACAAGGTCAAATTCAACTGATCGAGGAGAATATGAAGGTTCGGTGCATTCGACTTGTGGACTCCGAAACCGGAGGGCCTGGTAAATCGGGAGGCTCAATCCGTGTCGGCGAGGAGTATGTTGTGATCGAGATCGTCGCCTCGCCGGGACGGTACGTTGAACTGCGGCTGAACCATACCGACGGCGCGCCCGGTTTGTGGACATCTGAAATGTTTGAGACGACGGACGACACTATACCGTCGAATTGGGCGGCTGTGGTCTCCGGTGCGGGATTCTTATCGGTTCGGCCGGGTCGCTGGCGTCGCGGCTTTTGGGAGCAGTATTTCAACGACGACCCGGAAGCCATCGTCCTCTTCGAGGAGGAACTTGCCATCACGCTCGCTCAATCGTGACGATCTCGGTCGTAAAGGTCTCAAGGAGCGCATCGAACTCGGTTATCGCATTGGAACGTACATCACGAAAGACGGAGTCGCGAGCCCAACGACGATCGGTATTCTCCACTACCGAGCTGATGGAAGCGTCCACATCGTTCCAGGGAATCCAAAATGACAATCGATTCTGCATCCTTCCGGATCGACGTGCTGTTGTCCTTTCAGCGTGGGCTCTGGGACTTGGTCACGCCTACTCTCAGGGCTGTCGCTGTCAGCCCCACCTACCCCTTGATCGAGGCCAGGTTCATCTATGAAGCGCTGAGTGGTGACGAAAGGCTGATCGCGGCTGAGGCGGAGGCCTATGTGGTAGCGGACTTTTCGCCTCCCGTTGACGTTCGGTTCGAGGCTGTTGCTCTACCGCCCGACCAGCCACGTGAGCTGTTGAGCGGGGAGGAGTGGGTGTACCGGCGGCGCGAGGACGAGCCGGAGGTCGCCGACCGCGTACGAAATGTCTGATGCAGTACCTGGGAGAGGGAACCGACAATGGGATACATGCTCAGCCTCGTGGATCTCCCGGATGGCTTCTCCTACCCCGCGTCGTTCATTCGGGTAGTGGAGCTCGGGTTGGTTGATCTGGAGCCGTGGCTGATTCTCGAGGGTGGTTTGCTGCACGATCGATACCGTGGGTTGGAGGCGCGGTATCCGGGACGGCGCCTGGTTCCCTTCGCGCGGCGTCAGGACAATGACGATGTGGCCTGCTGGCAGGTTGGCGAGCAGCAGGTTCTGATCATCCACGACTTCGCTGACCCTGGACGTGAGGTCCGGGAGACGCTGCCGTCGTTCTACGACTGGCTGCGACGGGCCATCGACGACCTGATCGACTTCGAACCAGACGATTAACAAGCGCAGACGAGTCGGCGCGGTGGTGGCTGTCTGAGTGGTTGTAGTGGGTCGAACCGGAGAATCGGACGTGGTGCTGGCTAGTTGTTGAGGGCTTGGTAGATGGTGGTCCAGAAGTCTCGGGGGAGGGGGAGGCGGAAGTCGCCGGCGTGGGCTCTTTGCTGGATGAGGAGGGCGGTGAGGTCCTCGGCGGGGTCGTTGTACCACGCAGTGCCGTAGAAGCCGCCCCAGCCGTAGCTGCCGGCGGACGGGCCCAGGGTCGTACGGCGTGTGATCAGGCCCAGTCCGAGACCCCAGCTCGTGTTCTCGAAATAGCCGGGCCAGAAGCCGGAGAGCTGGCGCTGCGTCGGC
>DASXXB010000020.1:0-9014 GCA_036503355.1 Kribbella sp.
CAGGAGTGCGGTGAACACCCAGGTGACCGTGCCGGGGGTGGTGTGCAGGTCGTGCTGGATGACGGGCAGCGCCGGGCTGACCAGCGACTGCAACATGGAGAAGGAGGCGACGACCGTGGCGAGGACCGCCAGGGTCACGCGAGGGTTTCCAGACCTGATGGCAGGCATGCAGAAGTCCTTCGAAAGGGGTTGGTACGCGCCAGAGCTTGGGCGCGGGATTCCCCGGCCTGGTAAAGTCGAGGTATGCCTCCACTATAGCGGAGGGGTGCCTCCGGTACCAAGCTCGTTAAGGTGATCGAATGGTGAGCGAGAACAGGCCCGCGTTGCGGGTCGACGTACGGCGGCCGCAGCGGGCCGACGCGCGGCGGAACTTCGATGCGCTGCTCGGCGCCGCACGGGATGCGTTCGCGGCCAAGGGCGTCAGCGCGTCGCTGGAGGACATCGCACGCCAGGCCGGTGTCGGGATCGGCACGCTCTACCGCAACTTCCCGACCCGTCAGGACCTGCTGAACGCGGTGTACTTCGGCGAGATCGAGGAGCTGTGCATCGCCGCGGAGGAGGCGGCGAGCCTGCCGCCGTGGGAGGCGCTCACCGCCTGGCTGCAGCGCTTCGTCGGGTACGCCGCGACCAAGCGCGCGATCTGGGAGTCGCTCAACCGCGAGACCGACAGCTTCCAGGCGGCCCGGGAGGCGATGTACGCCGCCGGTACGCCGCTGTTCGTCCGCGCCCAGGAAGCCGGCGAGGCCCGCGCGGACGTCTCGTTCGACGACCTCCTCCGCATGGTCAGCGGCCTCACCGCCGCCGGCTACGTGGACCAGGCCCAACGAGACCGAGTCCTCGCCATAGCCCTGAACGGCGTCCGCGCCCACTAGCCCGGGGCGGGTCTTCGACGCGGGTCAGGCGAGGGTGAGGGCGGTGCCGTCGAGGATGTCGTGTTCGGAGATGGTGAGGGTCGTGATGGGGAGGCGGTCGACGAGGCGTTGGAGGATGAGGGCGCCGGCGCCGATCACGTCGACGCGGCCGGGGTGGATCGAGTGGACTGCGGCGCGGTCCGCGTGGGTCGAGGTGGTCAGCCAGGTCGTGGTCGCGCGGAGCTGATCCGTGGTCAGGCGGGCGTGATGGACGGCGGTCCGGTCGTACTCCGGGAGGTTCAGGGCGACCGCAGCGACGGTAGTCGCGGTGCCGGCCACGGCGATCAGCGCGCGGGCCTTCGCGAGCGGGACCGTCGTGGAGTCCAGGAGGGCGTCGATGTCCTTGGTGATCGCCGCGAGCTCGGCCGGCGTGGTCGGGTCGGTGGTGACGTGGCGCTCGGTCAGCCGGACGGAGCCGATGTCGAGGGACTGGGCCGCGAGTACGCCGTTCGCGTCGCCGAGGACGAGTTCGGTGGAGCCGCCGCCGATATCGGCGACCAGGTACGGCGCCGGCAGGTCGAGCGCGGTGGTGGCGCCGCGGAAGCTGAGCTCGGCCTCCTGCTCGCCGGTGATGATCTCCGGCCGTACGCCGAGACGCTCCTCGATGCCGGCGAAGAACGCCTCGCGGTTGCTGACGTCCCGCGCCGCGGAGGTCGCGACGAACCGGATCCTGCTGACCTCCAGCGACCGGACAACGGCCGCGAACTCCTCAGCAGCCGCAAACACCCGCTCCAGCGCTTCCGGGGCGAACGCGCCGGTCGCATCCACGCCCTGCCCCAGCCGGACGATCGTCATCCGCCGCTCGAGCTCGATCAGGTGCCCATCGACCAGCTCCGCGATCAGCAGCCGGATCGAGTTGGTCCCACAGTCAACCGCCGCCACCCTCATTACTTTCCCCCTCGGACGCGCCCAGCCCGGGCCTCAGACACAGGGGCCTCTGCGGCCCCAGTCGTCCAGAGCTTCCAGGGCCTCGTCGCCCAGCGGATTGACGCCCGGGCCGGCGGCCAAGGAGTGGCCTGCGAGGACATGGAGGCATTTGACCCGGGTGGGCATGCCACCCGCGGTGATGCCGGCAATCTCCTCGACGTGTTCGATCGACTCGCGGTGCGCGAGGTACGACTCGTGCGCAGCCCGGTAGCGAGCGGCCAGGTCCTCGTCCTCGGCCAGCCGATCGGTCATCTCCTTCATCAGGCCGGACGACTCGAGCGTCCCGATCGCGGACGCGAGCCGCGGGCACGTCACGTAGTACGTCGTGGGGAACGGCGTACCGTCCGGGAGACGCGGCTCGGTCTCGACCACGTCGGGGAGCCCGCAGGTGCAGCGGTGCGCGATCGACCGGATGCCGCGGGCGGTCCGGCCGAGCTGCTTGCTGACTGCTTCTTGATCGGAAGGACTGACGCTCACCTGGTCACCTTAGGTGACGGTTTGAGGATCGGCTCAGGGGTGGGCGTCGGGGTCGGCGTAGCAGCCGGTGCGGGCGGGTTGCCCGCGCCTTGCACGCTCCCCCACAGCTTCGTGTACCAGGTCGGCTTCTGCGCGTCCGACGTACCGTCCGAGGGTGCCGTGGGCTCCGGAGGCGCACCGAGCGGCTTCCCGTCCGCGCCGATCACGCGGTACCCGACCTCACCGGGCATCACCCAGCCGAGCCGCTGCCGCGCCTGCGCCTTCACGTACGCGTCGTCCTGCCAGCGGGCGATCTCGTCGTTCAGCTCGCCGACGCGCTTCTCCCGGTCCCGGATCTCCTGGTTGAGCGCGGTGATCTGCTGGTGCTGGTCGAACCACACCCGCAGGCTCTGCGCGTACGACACGATCAGCGCACCCAGCACCAGCAGCACGACCGCCGCGCGGCCGGTCAGGTTGCGGGAGCCCCTGGTCCGGGCGGGCTCCGCCTGCGTTCCCGCCGTACGGCGTTTCGGCGCCTCACCCCGCCGGGCCGGTGGACGCGACTGGGTCCGGCTCGACGGACGCGAGCCGGGGCGTGCACCGGAATCCCGACGGGACGGCATACCTGCGACCTCCCAAAATTAGATGCAGTACTCAGCCCTGGTATCGGGGGAAGGCCGAGCGACCGGCGTACGTCGCCGCGTCGTCGAGCTCCTCCTCGATCCGGAGCAGCTGGTTGTACTTGGCGGTGCGGTCGGACCGGGCCGGCGCACCGGACTTGATCTGGCCGCAGTTGGTCGCCACCGCGAGGTCGGCGATCGTGGTGTCCTCGGTCTCGCCGGAACGGTGGCTCATCATGCAGGTGAAGCCGTTGC
Organism: Kribbella sp.; assembly: GCA_036503355.1. GTDB lineage: Bacteria > Actinomycetota > Actinomycetes > Propionibacteriales > Kribbellaceae > Kribbella. The sequence continues at coordinate 3,170 of DASXXB010000020.1, forward strand.
GGTGGGCGAGGTCGACGGCGTCCAGCGTCTCGGTCAGCGAGCCGATCTGGTTCACCTTGACCAGCAGGCTGTTCGCCGACTTGGCGTCGATGCCGCGCTGCAGCCGCTCGACGTTGGTGACGAACAGGTCGTCGCCGACGATCTGGATCTTGTCGCCGAGCTGACCGGTGAGGCTCTTCCAGCCGTCCCAGTCCTCCTCGTTCAGCGGGTCCTCGATCGAGACCAGCGGGTACGACGCGACCAGGTCGGCGTAGTACGCGATCATCTCGTCGGCGGACTTCTTGCCGCCCTCGAACGCGTACACGCCCTCGGTGAAGAACTCGCTGGCGGCCACGTCCATCGCCAGCGCGATGTCCTTGCCCGGCTGCAGGCCGGCCTTCTCGATCGCGGTCAGGATCAGGTCGAGCGCGTCGCGGTTGCTCGGCAGGTTCGGCGCGAAGCCGCCCTCGTCACCCAGACCGGTGGACAGGCCGCGCTCCTTCAGCACCGCCTTCAGCGCCTGGTAGACGGTCGCACCCTGCATGAGCGCCTCGGCGTACGTCGGCGCGCCGATGGGGGCGATCATGAACTCCTGGACGTCGACGTTGCTGTCCGCGTGCGCGCCGCCGTTGAGGATGTTCATCATCGGCACCGGCAGGACGTGCGCGTTCGGGCCGCCGACGTAGCGGAACAGCGGCAGGCCGGAACTGTCGGCCGCGGCCTTCGCGACCGCGAGGCTGACGCCGAGGATCGCGTTCGCGCCGAGCTTGGCCTTGTTCGGGGTGCCGTCCAGGTCGAGGAGGGCCCGGTCGATCAGGCGCTGCTCGTGGACGTCGTACCCGACGATCTCCTTGTCGATGTCCTCGAGGATGGCGGTGACGGCCTTCTGCACGCCCTTGCCGCCGTACCGGCTCTTGTCGCCGTCACGCAGCTCGACGGCCTCGAACTGGCCGGTGGACGCGCCCGACGGGACGGCCGCCCGGGCGATGGTGTCGTCGTCGAGCAGAACCTCGACCTCGACAGTGGGGTTGCCGCGCGAGTCGAGGATCTCGCGCGCGCCGACGGCCTCGATGGTGGCCACATTGACTCCCAAGTTCTCGATGACGAATCGCTGCCGAGCCTAGTCCCCAGACCACCGAGCTCAGTGGACCGCGTCAGCCCTAACGATCGCATCCACAGGTACCTCCCGCGTCAGTAACACTCCGTCGACCCCGGATCGGCTGCCGAGAACGGAATCTGTCGGTGCCGATTGATAGAGCGGAACCATGAGATGGGCACAGCTGATGAGTGAGCAGGCACGGTTGGCCGAGCTCGGCGAGTTGCGGCTGACTCGGCCCGGCGTGGTGCTGGTCGGGACGGTCCGGCGCGACGGGACCGCCCGGATCAGTCCGGTGGAGCCATTGGTGATGGTCGGGGAGTTCTGGTTGTGCATGATGTGGGGATCCGCCAAGGCGCGCGATCTGCTGCGGGATCCACGGGTGCTGGTGCACAACATCGTCACCAACAGGGACGGCGCCGAGGGTGAGTTCAAGATCCGTGGGACGGCGCGTGTGGTCGAGGATCCCGAGGTGCAGCGGCGGTTCGCGCACGAGGCGGAGACGCGGCTCGGGTGGCGGCCCGAGCCCGGTCGCTTCCATCTGTTCGCCGTCGACATCGAGACCGTGACCGTCATCCGGTACGACACCGACAGCGGAGACCAGTACGTCACACTCTGGCCGCCCGCCCGTGAATATGTCCGACGTGCCACCTCCGCGACGAGCGTAGGCGAGCCGGAGGCTGTAGCCGGTCTCCTGCGATAACGCCGATCTACAGGCCGAAGGCGTGGCGGGCGTGGGCCAGGCCTTGGTGGTTGTCCGCCGGTCCGGCGATGCCGGTGAGGATGTTGTTGGTGATGCGCCAGGCGAAGTAGCCGGCCTGGACGGCGTAGCGCACTCGCAGGAACGTGGGGAGGCCACGGTCGAGTTCACCGGTCAGGTCGGGTCGTCGGCGCAGGTACGCCGGGACTACCGGGTCGCCGTTGTACATCACGGCGGACGCGACGTCGTACAGGATCGGGCCACGCATCGCGCCGCCCCAATCGATGAGGGCGACCTCGCCGTCATCCTGCTGCCGGAACGCCTCCGCGGCCGGATCCCCGTGCAGCCAGGCCCAGGACACCGGCCCGAGCGCGATGGCGTCGGCGACGGCGCCCTCGACCGCCGGACGGATCCACGGCTCCAGATCCACGCTCTCCTCGAACGGCAGCAGGAACCGCAGCCAGTCAGCCGTCGCACCAGGCTCGACCGCAGCGGCCGAATGCACCCGCCCGAGCAGATCGCCGATCGCCGCCTGATCCGCGGGCCCCAACTCCACGCCGTCGACGTACTCGAGCACGGCAACCTGCCGCCCGTCCACCCGCTCGACGAACCGCCCATGCTTGCTCACCCGCGGCCGACCGGTCCGTACGCCGGCATCGTCCAACCGCGCAGCCAACTCCAGCCCCGGCCCGAATCCCGAGTCGTCCAGCCCCACCGCCTTCACGACCACCCGCCACCCACCACCGGACGCCAGCCACACCGCCGAGTTCATCCCACCGGCCAGCACCTCCAGCCCCACCGGCTTCAGATCCCAGCACTCCCGCAGTACCCCACCAACATCCACCCGCCCACCCTTCCAGCACCCCGCCCTCTCAGCACCTGAATTCCACAGCCTGCGCGAGAATCCCACCAGGAGTAGGATTGGGTCATGAGTGAGCCCGCACACACGGACAAGCTGAGTGTCACCATCCCGACCGACCTCGCCGAGGAGCTTCGGTCCAGGGCCGGGCGCGGGAACGTGTCCGCCTATGTCACGCACGCGTTGGTCCGGCAGCTCGAGCACGATCGCCTCGGCGACCTGCTGAGCGAACTCGCCGCGGTGCACGGACCGGTGACCGACGAAGAACTCGCTCGTGCGCGGGCTGAGTGGCCCGAGTCGTGAGTCCACGCAAGCGAGTACGTTCTGCACCTCAGGGAGCCCTCGTCCTCGACAACGAAGGTCTGTCCCGGGCTGCGACGGACCGGGCGATGTACGTCAGGCTGCACGTCGCGCACGCCGACGGCCGACGCGTCGTCACCTCGGCCGCGATCCTGGCCGAGGCGCTCCGCGGCGAACGCCGGGACGCGGCCGTTTACCGGGTGCTGAGCGGGATCGTCGTCGAGCCTGTCAGTCGTACCCTCGGCGAACGGGCCGGCCAGTTGATCGGCACGGCCGGACTCGGCTCCGGGCAGGCCGTTGACGCGATCCTGGTGGCGACGGCTCTCGCGGAGGCCGGGCCGGTGGTCATCGCCACCTCGGATGCCGGCGATCTGAAGGCACTCGTAGGGGACGAGCCCCGGATCAGCGTCGTCGTGGCGGACCGCTTCTGATCCGCGGTTCAGTTGTTGGTGAGTAGGCCGGTGTGGTGGGCTACGGCGGCGGCTTCGGTGCGGGTGGCGACTCCGAGTTTGCGGAGGATGCGCGCCACATGGGTGGCGACGGTGTTCGGGGACACGAAGAGTTCGCGGGCGATCTCGGCGTTGGACAGGCCACGGGCGAGGGTTCGCAGTACGACGAGTTCGCGCTCGGTCAGGCCGTACGCCGGCACTTCGCGGGCCGTGGTCCCGGACAGGCCGGCGCGGTGCGTGAGGTCGTCGATCTCGTGGAGCAAAGGCGCAGCCGCCAGTCCAGTCGCGATCTCCCGCGCCTCGTCGAGCCGCCGGCGGGCGCCGGGTTTGTTGTTCGAACGGATGGCGGCGGCCGCTCCCCCGACGAGTGCAAGGGCCAGCTCGTGGACGTCGTGGACCACGCGCCAGGCGTCGGCCGCCGCATCCCAGGCCGCGGCCGTCCCGGCGCCGAACGCGTCCCCGGTCCGCAGCACCGCATCGACGATCGGCCACTGGTCCGGGTCCGGCAGTCGCTTCCGCAGCGGGTCCGATCGCGTGGGCACCTGCCGCCGGCGCCCAGCCGGGGTCCGCTCCAGCTGAAGCGCCGCCAGGTAGAGCCGGGCCGTGACGACCACATCGGCTGCCGGCCAGTCCGGCATGAGGTCGAGCGCCTCGGCCAGTAGCCGATCGGCCGCAGGCACGTCATCGGTGCCGACCGCGAGTGCCAGCTGGACGGGCAGGCGCTGGAGTCCGACTTCGCTGGCAAGTCCGGACGGCGGCACGGCCATGTGCGCGAGCTGCTCGGCGGCCTCGTCGTACCTGCCCCGCCGTACGGCGATGATCGCGGCCTCCATCCGCAGCGCCGCGTCGTACCAGGGCGGCGGACCGTCCGCGAGCGCGTTGTCCACCAGCTCGAGGGCCTCGTCCCAGCGACCCAGCGAGATCAGCACCTCCGCCCGGTTCTGCGCCAGCATCGAACCCCTGGCTCGCATCCGGCCCCATTGCTCCGCCAGTTGCTCGGCCCTTTCGAGGAGAACCACCGCTTCCTCAGGGCGTCCGGCATCGGCGATCGCCCGGCCTTCCCACTGCAACGACGTCAGGTACGTGTGTTGGTCGCCACATGCCTCGGCCGCCCGCCGCGCAGCCTGCATGAGCTGCTGAACCGCTCCAGGGCCGCCATCACCGTGGAGCGCGATACCACCGGCGGTCAGCCGTGCATCAGCGAGCGCTTGGTCGTCGCCGACGCGCTCCGCCAGCTCGAGCGCCTGCTCCGCATGTCGGCCCATCTCCGGTCCGGGGGTCCCGACGAGCAGGGTGAAGGCCAGGCCGGACAGCAACCGGCTGCGCAGTACGTCGTCGACTCCCTCCGGCACCAGTTCCACTGCGCGTGCCAGATCGTCGCTGCCGGTGCCGTCGATCCGGCAGCGCAACAACCCACGCAAGCGAAGGAGTCCGGCCGCTCGCAGGGGCTCGGTGTCCGGATCGATGACGGCGAGCGCCGCGGTCGCGTGCTCCACCCCGGTGCGAGAGCGACCGGTGGCGTACGACGCTGTCGCCGCCAACTCCTGCACCGCCACGTAGCCGGCTCCGATCAGGTCGGCCGGGGCTTCGACGTCGGACCACAGGTCGAGGACCCGGTCGAGCATGTTCAGCTGCTCGTCGTACGCGTACTGCCGCTCGGCCGTCGCGGCGGCCCGCCACGCCGCCACCAATGCCTTGCCCGGTTGCCCCGCTACCGTCCAGTGCTCGGCGAGCGCCGCCTGCGACCCAGGCCCTGCCTCGATCGCCGCCGCGAACCGCGCATGCAGGCGCCGCCGCTCGCTGGGCAGCAGAGCGCCGTACGCCGCCTCCCGAATCAGGTCGTGCCGGATCACGTACTCGGTGTCCAGTACGAAGACTTGATTGCGTTCGACCAGCTCGCGTACGGCGTCGTCCACCGGCTCGCCCGCGACGTCGGACAACAGGTCGTCCGAGATTGCGCCACCGGCCACCGCGATGGTCGTGAGCACCTTCCGCGCGGCCGGCGAGAGATCGGCGATCCGGCCGAGCAACAGGTCGCCGAGTCCTTCGGAGGACACTGTGCCGGATGCGTACAGAGCCTCGACGAAGAGCGGATTCCCGCTGCTGCGACGGTGGATCTCGCTACTGGCGAGAGGATGCGGGGCACGGCCGTCGAGAGCCGCGAGAAGCTCGCTGACCTCCTGCCGGCCTAGTGGAGCCAGCTCGAGCCCCACCACCTCGGCGCGCCGGCCGAGCTCGGACAGCAACTGCCGGGTCGGGTGCCCCGAAGGCAGTTCACCGCTGCGCATCGTGGCGATCACCAGCACCGCGGAGTTGGCGAGATTGCGTACCAAGTACACGAGCAGCTCGCGACTGGAGGCGTCCGCCCAGTGCAAGTCCTCCACCACCACGACGAGTGGGCGCTCCGCGGCCGCCCGCTGGAGCAGGCCGAGGACCTCACCGAACAACCGGACGTGACCAGC
>DASXXB010000021.1:0-4427 GCA_036503355.1 Kribbella sp.
TCAGCACGACGAGGAAGACGAAGATGAAGAGGACCTTGATCAGGATGACCCACCACGGGTCGTGCCCGACCCCCGCGTCAGGTACCGCGAGCGGGATGTTCATGCGTTCCCTCCGGCGATCGTCACGATCGAGCCATGGTCTGCGTGCAGCGAGCGGCGGACGTGGGAGTCGGCCGAGTTCGTCGGCAGCCAGACCACGTTGTCGGTCATCTGGGTGATCACGACCGGCAGCCGGATGCTTCCGGCGTCCGTGCTCACCACCAGCTCGTCGGAGTCCGCGACGCCGATCCGGCGCGCGGTGGTGAGCGAGATCCGGGCCACCGGCGTCCGCGCGGTCGCGGTCAGGTGCGGCTCACCGTCGCAGGCGCGGCTGTCGTCGATCAGCATCCGCCAGGTCGCGAGCCGGGTGGAGTCGAACGCTCCGAGCGCCGGGCCGGCGTGGTACGTCGGCTCCTGCGCGCGCTCGCCGTCCCAGCGGCCGAGCTCGTCGAACTCCCGCTTCGCGCCGTCGGTGGTGCTGAATCCGAGCGAGTGCCCCATCTCCTGCGCCAGCGCGGCCAGCGCCCGCACGTCCGGCATCGCGGCCGGCACCTTCAGCACGACCGGGAACGGCCGCTCGCGACCCTCCCAGTTCACGAAGGTGCCGGACTTCTCCACCGGCGGTACGACGGGGAAGACCACGTCGGCGTACTCGGTCACCTGCGACTTGCGGACCTCGAAGCTCACCACGAACTGCGCCGCCTCGAGCGCGGCCAGCGCCGCGGCCGGGTCCGGCAGGTCGTCGATCTCGACGCCCGCGACCACCAGCGCCTGCAGGGATGCGGCGTTCTGGACGATCTCGCTCAGGTCCTTGCCGACCTCGGCCGGCAGGTTGTCGACGCCCCACGCGGCCTGCATGTCGACACGCGCCTGCGGGTCGCTGACCAGCCGGCCACCGGGCAGCAGGCCCGGCAGGCAGCCGGCCTCGAGCGCGGCCCGGTCGCCCGCACGCCGCGGGATCCAGGCCAGCTGCGCGCCGGTGTCCAGCGCCAGCCGCAGCGCCGCCGAGTACCCGCCCGGAGCGCTCGCCAGCCGCTCGCCGACGATGATGATGGAGTCCGCACCGAGCGCGGCCCGGGCAGCTGCCCCGGCCTCACCGGCGTTGCCGAGATCGGAGAGTACGGCGGCCTCGGTCCCCGGCGAGGTGTGTACGACGACCCCGTCGAGCTTCTCCACACCGCGCGACGCGTACGCCGCGAGCGTGAACACCTTGGTGCCGTGCGTCTTCACGCCCTTGCGGACGCGCAGGAACACCGACGGCGCTTCCTCCTCCGGCTCGAACCCGGCGAACAGCACCGAGCCGGCCTTCTCCAGGTCCGCGAACGTCGTACCGAGACCGGTGCCGGCCACCGCGGCGGCGAGGAAGTCCGCCTCCTCCGCGGAGTGCGGCCGGGCCCGGAAGTCGATGTCGTTGGTGTCCAGCGCGACCCGGGCGAACTTCGAGTACGCGTAGGCGTCCTCGACGGTCAGCCGGCCGCCGGTCAGCACCGCAGCGGCGCCGCGGGCGGCGTTCAGCTTCTCCGCGGTGAAGGTCAGCGCCTCCGGCCAGGACGCCGGCCGCAGCTCGCCGTCCTCACGGATCATCGGGTGCGTCAGCCGGTCGCCGGTGTTCGCGTACTGGAACGCGAACCGGTCCTTGTCGGAGATCCACTCCTCGTTGACCTGCGGGTCGTCACCGGACAGCCGGCGCATCACCTTGCCGCGCCGGTAGTCGACCCGGATCGCCGCACCGGAGGAGTCGTGCTCGGCCACCGAGGGCACCGACACCAGATCGAACGGGCGGGAACGGAAGCGGTACGCCGCACTGGTCAGCGCACCGACCGGGCAGATCTGGATCGTGTTGCCGGAGAAGTAGCTCTCGAACGGCTCCTTCTCGTAGATGCCGACCTGCTGCAGCGCACCGCGCTCGATCAGCGCGATGAACGGGTCGCCGGCGATCTGCTCGGAGAACCGCGTGCAGCGCGCGCAGAGGATGCAGCGCTCGCGGTCCAGCAGCACCTCGGCCGAGATGTTGATCGGCTTCGGGTAGGTCCGCTTGATCCCGTGCGACGCGTGGAACCGGGACTCGCCCGCGCCGTTGCTCATCGCCTGGTTCTGCAGCGGGCACTCGCCGCCCTTGTCGCAGACCGGGCAGTCCAGCGGATGGTTGATGAGCAGGAACTCCATGTTCCCGTGCTGGGCCTTGTCGGCCACCGGCGAGCTCACCTGGGTCCGGATCACCATGCCGTCGGCGACCGTCAGCGTGCAGGAGGCCTGCGGCTTCGGCATCCCCCGGCCGTTGCCGGCGTCGGTCACCTCGACCAGGCACTGGCGGCAGGCGCCGACCGGGTCGAGCAGCGGGTGGTCGCAGAACCGCGGGATCTGGATGCCGATCTGCTCGGCGGCCCGGATCGCCAGGCTGTTCTTCGGAACCTTGACCTCGATGTCGTCGATGGTCACGGTGACCAGGTCGGTCCGCTCCACCTCCGACCCGGCCGGCGGGTTCGCTTGGATCGTCATGCGTTGGCTCCAGCGGTAGCGAAGACAGTGCTTGCCATCGGGTCGAACGGGCAGCCGCCGTTCTCGAAGTGCGCCAGGTACTCGTCCTTGAAGTGCGCGATCGAGCTGGTGATCGGCGCCGTCGCACCGTCGCCGAGCGCGCAGAACGACCGGCCGAGGATGTTCTCGGACAGGTCGAGCAGAACCTCCAGGTCCTCCTCGGAACCCTGGCCCTTCTCCAGCCGCTCGAGGATCTGCACCAGCCACCAGGTGCCCTCACGGCACGGGGTGCACTTGCCGCAGGACTCGTGCTTGTAGAACTCGGTCCAGCGCAGCACCGAGCGCACGACGCACACCGAGTCGTCGAAGATCTGCAGCGCCTTGGTGCCGAGCATCGAGCCGACCGAACCGACGCCCTCGTAGTCCAGCGGTACGTCGAGGTGCTCCGAGGTCAGCAGCGGCGTCGACGAACCACCCGGCGTCCAGAACTTCAGCTGGTGTCCCTCGCGGACCCCGCCCGCCATGTCGAGCAGCTCGCGCAGCGTGATGCCGAGCGGTGCCTCGTACTGTCCCGGGCGGGTGACGTGCCCGGACAGCGAGTACAGCGTCATGCCCTTGGACTTCTCGGTGCCCATCGAGGAGAACCAGTCCGCGCCGTTCTTGATGATCACGGGAACGGATGCGATCGACTCGACGTTGTTGATGACAGTGGGGCAGCCGTACAGGCCCGCGACAGCGGGGAACGGAGGACGCAGACGGGGTTGACCGCGACGTCCTTCCAGCGAGTCCAGCAGCGCCGTCTCCTCGCCGCAGATGTAGGCGCCGGCGCCGGCGTGCACGATGACGTCGAGGTCGTAGCCGGTGCCGAGGATGTTCTGGCCGATGAAGCCGGCGTCCTTGGCCTCCTGGACCGCCTGCTGCAGCCGCCGGACCACGTGCAGCACTTCACCGCGCACGTAGATGAAGGCGGCCGAGGCGCGGATCGCGTACGACGCGATGATCACGCCCTCGACCAGCGTGTGCGGCGAGGCCATCATCAGCGGGATGTCCTTGCAGGTGCCCGGCTCGGACTCGTCCGCGTTCACGACCAGGTACTTCGGCTTCGGGTTGTCCTGCGGGATGAACGACCACTTCATCCCGGTCGGGAAGCCCGCGCCGCCACGGCCGCGCAGACCGGAGTCCTTGACGGTGGCAACCACCTCGGCCGGCTGCATGGCCAGCGCCTTGCGCAGCGCGTCGTACCCGCCGGAGCGCTGGTACGACGAGAGCTGCCAGGACCTGATCTGGTCCCAGTTGTCCGACAGCACCGGAGTCAGCGTGGTCATCGTCAGTCCTCCTTCCGGGTGTCGTCGGTGTGCACGGCCTGCGACTCACGGCCGGGCTGGTCCTCCGGACGCGGCCCGGGGGCGGCGTCCAGCGGGGCCGGGGAGCCGCTGCCGTTCGGAGCGGTCCAGTTGCGCTCGCGGGCAAGCCGGAGACCGGCCAGCGAGGCCTTGCCGCCAGTCGGGCCCTCGTCGGCGCGTCCGTCCGGGAAGCCGGCCAGCACCCGCTCGGCCTCGCGCCAGCTGCTGATCGTCGCACCGCGCGGCGACTTCACCTCGGTGCCGTCGCGCAGGTCGTCGACCAGCTGGGTCGCGGACTCCGGCGTCATGTCGTCGAAGAACTCCCAGTTCACCATCATCACCGGCGCGTAGTCGCAGGCGGCGTTGCACTCGAGGTGCTCGAGGGTGATCTTGCCGTCCTCGGTGGTCTCGTCGTTGCCGACCTCGAGGTGCTGCTTGAGCCGGTCGAAGATCAGGTCGCCGCCCATCACCGCGCACAGCGTGTTGGTGCAGACGCCGACGTGGTAGTCGCCGACCGGGCGGCGCTTGTACATCGTGTAGAAGGTGGCCACCGCCGACACCTCGGCG
>DASXXB010000022.1:0-2252 GCA_036503355.1 Kribbella sp.
CTCCTGATCCCACGTCGTAGCGAGGAGGTGCTCGGTGCGGTAGCTCGGCGCGCGGGGGCGAAGGGGTCGATGCGGAGCATCGTTCCCTTTGCACCCGTGCGGCGAGATGCCGTGCCGAGTGCCCCGCAGTAGGCGTGGGATCAGGAGACATGCCCTAGGGCAGGAGGTGCGCGATGCGCGCCACGAACACGTTGGCGCCCGCGTCCTGGAGCAGGTCAGCTGCCTGGCGAGCGGTCTTCCGGGCAAGATCCTGCCGCTGCGCGGATTCGTGGATCAGCGCCAGGACCGCGGTGCCCTCGGCTTCCAGGACGACCGCTCCGAGTTCGCGCACGATGGCGAGGCTACTGCTGATCAGCCGCTCGGCCGCCTCCAGATCGCCCTGCACCAGACAGATCTCGGCCAGGGTTCCGTTGGCGATCGCGATACCGTGCCGGCTGTTCACCGACTCGTACGTCCGGATCGCCTGGACCGCGGCGCTCCTCGCCGCCTCCAAGTCGCCCAGACGATACAGACAGTCGGCGATGTTGTTCAACGACTCCGCCCGTCCGATCAGCTGGTCGTGCAGCTCCAGCGTCTCGCGGTACAAGGCCAGCGCGGCAGCGGCGTCGTTCTGCCAGTGCAGCACCAACGCTGACCCGCGGACTGCGATCGCCTCGGCCGAACGATCCGCGATGGCTCGGCTGAGCCGCCGCATCTCCGCGAACGTCGCACTCGCGGCTGCCCGGTCCCGCGCATAGATCTGCGCGCTGCCGAGCCAGCCGAGCATCAGCGCTTCACCGTCAGGCCGGCGCTCGGCCCGCGCACGCTCGATCGCGAACAGGTAGAGGGCACGGTGGTCCTGCCACCGCCGCCGGTGGCTGATGTACGGCCAGGTGGTCCCAGCCAACTGCCAGCACCGGTTGGAGTGCCCGTGTGTCCCGGCCCAGTAGATCGCGGCGACCAGGTTGTCCCACTCGGTGTCGAACCAGTCGTAACCGTCCAGCTCGGACGTCGGCCGGGCGGGCTCCACCACCGGGTCGATCGCGCCGACGTACCGCTCGGCTCCGCCCGCGTACAGCACGCGCCTGGCGTTGAGGCCAGAGACGAGGTACCAGTCGAGCATCCGGTGTGCCGCCTGCTCCCGGCCCGTGACCTCGAGGCCCTGCGCATACTCGCGGACCAGGTCGTGGAACCTGTAGCGGTCGACACCGACACGGATCAGCAGATTCGCTGCCGCCAACTGGTCGAGCCCGACGGCCGCGACAGGCGTGCCGGCCCCGAGCAGTGCGGCGGCGACACCCGGCCCGAAATCGTCGCCCGGATGCAGCGCCAGCACGCCGAACAACCGGCGCAGTTGTGCAGGCAGCGCGCCGTACGACAGGTCGAACGACTCCCGCACGCCCTGATCACCGACCGAGCGAGACAGCCGGCCGAGGCGGTCCGTCCGGAGCCGGTCGACGTACGACGTCAACTGCGCGGCCGGCAGCGTTCGCGCCGCCGCGGCCGCGATCCTCAGAGCCAACGGCAGCCCGGCGCACAACCCCGCGAGCTCCCACAGCGCGCCGTCGTCCGTCGACCGCACTGTCTTGCGGAGAAAGCCGGCCGCCTCGTCTGCGGTCAATACTTCCACGGCGACGCTGCTCGCACCGGCCGTCACCGCGAGCTCCCCGAGCGAGCTCCGGCTGGTGACGATCACGGCGCATCCTGCGTGGTTCGGCAGCACGGCCTCGACCTCGGCCGCCGACGTCGCGTCGTCGAGGACAAGCAGTACACGGCGACCGGACAACAGCTCACGGTAGGTATCGGCTCGTCCGCGAGGGTCGTCCGGGACGGCATCGGACGAGATGCCGCAGTAGCCCAGCAGTTCCACGAGCACGGCATCAACTGAGCGGCTGCGGAGGCGGACGAACCATTGGCCGTCCGGGAACCGGGGTTTGGCGGCGTGGGCGATCCGGGTGGCCAGGGCGGACTTGCCGACGCCGGGCAGGCCGGACAGCACGACGACCGGGAGACCGTCGTCGTCCGAGAGCAGGTCGAGGGTTTTGGTGGTCTCGTCCTCGCGGCCGATGAAGCCGGTGACGGGGAGCGGCAGCCGGGTACGCGCGGTCCAGGCCGCGGCGCGTTCGCTGTCAAGCAACTGCTGGTGCAGGTCGCGCAGCTCGGGCGACGGGTCCGCGCCGAGCTCGTCCGCCAGCAGTTGCCGGACCTTCTCGTACGCCGCCAGCGCCTCCGCCGTACGGCCGGCCGCCTGCAACGCCTGCAGCAGGAACAGC
>DASXXB010000023.1:0-18611 GCA_036503355.1 Kribbella sp.
CGGGAACGGGATCACCACCTGCCGGCAGGACGCCGGGCTCGGGCTGAGCAGGTTCGACTCGGGGCCGAGGCTGGACGACAGCGAGGTCACCAGCTCCTCGCGGATCGCGTCCAGCGGCGGGTTCGTGACCTGGGCGAACAGCTGCGCGAAGTAGTCGAACAGCAGCCGCGGCCGGTCGCTCAGCACCGCGATCGGCGTGTCGGTCCCCATCGAGCCGATCGGCTCGGCCGCGATCTTCGCCATCGGCGTGAGGATGACGCGCAGCTCCTCCTCGGTGTACCCGAACACCTGCTGGCGCCGGGTCACCGACGCGTGGCTGTGGACGACGTGCTCGCGCTCGTGCAGGTCCTCGAAGCGGATCAGGCCGGCGTGCAGCCATTCGTCGTACGGGTGCTCTGCCGCGAGCGCGTTCTTCACCTCGGTGTCGGTGATGATCCGGTGCGCGTCGACGTCGACCAGGAAGATCCGGCCGGGCTCGAGGCGCCCCTTCTCGGTCACGGTCGCCGGGTCGATGTCCAGGACCCCGGCCTCGGAGGCGAGTACGACGAGGCCGTCGTCGGTCACCCAGTACCGCGACGGGCGCAGGCCGTTGCGGTCGAGCACCGCGCCGACCTTGGTGCCGTCGGAGAACACCACCGACGCCGGGCCGTCCCACGGCTCCATCAGCGTCGAGTGGAACTCGTAGAACGCGCGCCGCTTCGGATCCATCGTGGCGGCGTTCTCCCACGCCTCCGGGATCATCATCAGCATCGCGTGCGGCAGCGAGCGGCCGCCCAGGTGCAGGAGCTCGAGCACCTCGTCGAAGGACGCGGAGTCGGAGGCTCCCGGCGTACAGATCGGGTAGAGCTGCTCGAGATCGCCCGGGATCAGGTCGCTCGAGAGCAGCGCCTCGCGGGCGCGCATCCAGTTCCGGTTGCCCTGGACGGTGTTGATCTCACCGTTGTGGGCGATGTACCGGTACGGGTGGGCCAGCGGCCAGGACGGGAACGTGTTCGTCGAGAACCGGGAGTGCACCACACCGATCGCGGACGCGAGGTCGGGGTCGGTCAGCTCCGGGAAGAACTTGTCCAGCTGGTCGGTGGTCAGCATCCCCTTGTAGGTGACGGTCCGGCCGGACAGCGACGGGAAGTACGTCGCGGTCTCCTTCTCGGCGCGCTTGCGCAGCCGGAACGCCATCCGCTCCAGCGCCAGGCCGAGCACGCGACCCGCCTTCGCGGTCACGAACAGCTGCTTGAACGTCGGCATCACCGACCGCGCGGTCGCGCCGAGCAGCTCGGGCGTGGTCGGCACGTCGCGCCAGCCGACGACCGTGAGCTGTTCCTCGGCGGCCAGCTCCTCGATCCGTACGACGGCCTTCGCGGCGTCGTCGGGGTCGGCCGGCAGGAACGCGATACCGGTCGCGTAGCTGTGCGGCGCGGGCAGCTCGAACTCGCACACCTTGCGGTAGAAGGCGTCCGGGACCTGGAGCAGGATGCCGGCACCGTCGCCGGAGTCGGGCTCGGCACCGGACGCGCCACGGTGCTCGAGGTTCCGCAGGGCGGTCAAGGCCTTGGCCACGATGTCGTGGCTCGGTTCACCGGTCAGGGTCGCGACGAAGGCAACACCACAAGCGTCGTGCTCGTGCTGTCCGTCATAGAGACCCTGCGCCGGGAATGGGGGGCGACCATACATTCAGGAGCTCCCGTCGTCCTACGGTCAAATACAACTGGCCGCGGGACAACACTGGCCCAAGCCGGGTGTCCCGAGACTACCTCATGACGCCCGCCAAATGGACTTCCTGTCCACCGCGCAACGCCTTGATGACCCTGAGTAAGCAAGCGCTCACTAGTAGCCTCCCATCTTCCCAGTCCACCGTGCTCCCAACCACCCACAGCACCTGAAATTCACTTGCTGAGACTGATAAGCCGTTCCCATGCCCTGGCAGCCCTCCCCCGACTGGAAACCACTCACGGCCGGCACTGGACAGGCGACCGGCGGCGTCTGGCTGACGCCTGAGGGTCAGGTGGTGAAACGGCTGGTCCCAGGCGTGACGGAGCCCCGCCATCACGCCTACTGGGAGCGGCAGGCGCTGGTGGCGTTGTCGGGCATTGTCGATGAGACACCGGGTGTTCGGGCGCCGACCTGTCTGGGGGTCGAACGCGATGCGGACGGGATCACACTGCGCCTCGCTCACGTGGTTGCTGTCGAGCGGGATGCGGAGGGCTTGGCTGCGGCTCTGGGGCGGTTCTCGGCGTGTTCTGTCGAGGAGCCGGGCTGGGGTGCTCGCGACGTACTGCGAGATCGTCTGGCGACCGTGGAGCGGCGGGGCGGCTGGGCTGCGCTTGGGCGGTACGGCCTGGAGTCAGCGGCCGTCAGAGAGTTGTGGGTACGGCGGGACGCGGCGCTGGCGGTTCTCGACCAGCTTCCCCGCGTGCCGATGCACGGCGACGCTCATCCGGTGAACCTGCTCGGTCGGGACGGCGATGACGTGATCGCGATCGACTGGGAACAGTTCGGCCTCGGCCCGGCGGGCTTCGACCTCGGTTATCTGCTGCTCGCGGTCGACGTACCGCTGGACGATCTCGTCGCCGCCCATGGCAGTGATGACGTGCGGTGTGGCGCGGTGTTGGTGGCGGCGTACACCGGGATCTCCCGAGCTGCCTGGGCGCTGGAGCAGCCTGATCCCGGGGATCATGTGGAGAGGCTGGCCGGGTTGTCGGCGATCCTGGACGAGGCGGTCAGCCACGCCTCGTAGAACGCCTGGTAGCCGGCGAAGCGGGTCGTGGTCGCCTCGAGCAGGACAGCCTGCAGCGCGGGCGGCGGTTCCGGGAGCAGGATCTGCGCGGTGCGAGCCATGACGTACGCCGTCGTACGCGTGTCGATCGGTGCGCCCAACGCATGCTCCTCCGGCGCCATGAAGCGCTCCGACCCGAACATGCGGCCCATGGTGTTGCGTGACGGACCGCGGTGGTACATGTCCAGGTCGAAAACCGTGAGCGACCGCGATCCGAAGTCGTACAGCAGCGCCGAGTCGTAGAAGTCGCCCTCGACCCATCCGGCCGCGTCCAGCGCCGCGTGCAGGTCGTAGAGCGTGTCGAGCGCCGCAAGAATCTCAGCGGTCGGCAGCGCCCTGAAGCGGTCGTGTGCGGGGTGGTGTCTGCCGAGCAGTTCGCCGTCGCGCCAGTCGTAGACCAGCAGCGGGCCGGCCGGCGACTCGACCACGGCGTGCAATCTCGGCAACGCCGGATGGTCGACGGAGCTCGCGAGTTCGGCGGCGTTGCGCAGCAGCTGCACCCGGCCGTCGAAGTCGGTGTACGGCGAGGTGTCGGAGGCATCGCCTGCGGTTTTCACGAAGTACCGGGTGGCGCCGGTGTGGACGCCGTACGCGATGTTGCCGGAGTCCTGGGTGCTGAAGCGGGTGAAGATGGTGCCCAGCTGGTCGAGGTAGGTGGCCGGAAGGTCGTCGATCGCGCCAGGAAACATCCCGCCGAGGCTACTGGAGGAATCTGATCTGGTCACCAGCCGCCGGCGAAGAAACCTTCGAGACCAGGAAGTGGGTGGGCGGCGGTCAGTGCGTTCGCCACCACGACGACGGCCAGGGTCAGCGACAGCACCGGGACGAAGACGCCGTACGCCGCCAGCAGTCGCCTGGTCCGCCGCTCTGCCCTGTCCGTCCGCGTGAACCCTCGCCACAGCAGGACGCTGAGTACGACGAGCGCCGCGACCACGATCGAACCCTCCACCGCCATCACGGCGTGGAACTTGACGTAGTCGTCCGTGATGACCGCGAGGGCGGGCGAGTTCTGTCCGCTCGCCAACTGCTGCCTGACCTGCGCCAGCGCGTCGTCCAACGGTCCGGCCGGAGCCCCGAACAACATCGGCAACAGCGACCCGAACGGCGCCGCCATCCCGTGAATGTTCGCCATCACGGCCGCGAGCGACACCACCGCCAGCGCGGTGGCGAGAACACCACTCGCAGCAAGCGCCGCGGCCTTGAGGCCACCTGCCCTGAGGAACGCCCGCCAGATCAGCATGCCCAGGACGACGAGCACCACCAGCAACATCGCGCTGAGCAACGCCTTGGCGGTGTGGTACCGGAACCAGTAGTCGACCACCCGCTGCAGGTCGGAGCCGAAACTACCCTCGCCAGAATCCCAGTACATGACGAACGCGCGACGGAAGGCCGCCATGAGTCGGGCCTCGCCGGCAAGGTCCGTGGTCGCTCCGTTGGAGGCCAGCATGGCCGGAGCCATGACGAAGGCAACGATGAGCGCCATCGCGAGAACGGCCAGCCGCTTGGTGCCCGGCCGCAGTGAGCTGGTCGACGTCATAGGCACAACCTAGGCGGACCATCCGGCCGCGCCCCATGACGCCGAAGCGACTACTCAGGTAGCGCACGCGATACCCCCATTGCCCGGCCGGCCTGATCTGTTCGCTCAGTAAGCTGCTTCGGACACGGTTGCGGGGTGATCGGTGACTGGCGGTTCGTCCGACGTTCGGATTCGGCTGTTCGGGCCTGTGCAGGCGATCGTGGGCGGCGTACCCGCGACGGTCGGCGGCCCTCGCCTGCGCACGCTGCTCGCGATCCTCGCGGTGTCGGCGGGAGAGTCCGTCTCGGTCGGCACGCTCGCCGATCGGCTCTGGGGTGACGACCTGCCGGACCAGGTGCGGCAGAGCCTGCACGCGATGGTCTTCCGGCTTCGCCGAGCCGTCGGAGCCGACGCCGTCCAGACCGCCGGCACCAGCTACCGCCTGGCCGTTCCGGTCGAGCAGGTCGACGTACTGCGGTTCGAGCAAGCAGTGCTGGACGCGGACGGGCCGGATGCGATCACCGCAGCGCTGGCCGCCTGGACCGAGCGACCCTTCCTGGACACGAGCTCGGACTGGTTGACCACCACCGTCCTGCCTCGCCTCGAGGAGCTGCGGCTCGGCGCGATCGAGCGCCGCGCGGACCTCGTCAGCCGACCCTCCACCGAGCTGCTCGCCGAGCTGCGTCAGCTGACCGGGGACTACCCGCTCCGCGAATCACTGTGGGTTCGCCTGCTCCAAGGGCTCGTCCGGGCCGGCCGGTCCGCCGAGGCGCTCGGTCTGTACGACGTGGTCCGCGGCCGGCTCGCCGACGAACTCGGGGTCGGCCCCGGCGCCGAACTGCGCGCTCTGCACGCCGAACTGCTGGCAACCGACACGGTCCTGCACGTTTCCACCGAGACTGCCCCACCAGACGAGGTACCGGTGCCCAGATCGCTGCCCGCCGAGGTCGCCGACTTCGTCGGGCGCGATCGCGAACTGGCGGCGCTCACCGCGTCCGACGGTCCGCTGATCGCCGCCATCGACGGTATGGCCGGTGTCGGCAAGACCGCCCTGGCGTTGCGGGTGGCGCACCGGCTCGCACCGCAGTACCCCGACGGCCAGGTGTTCATCGACCTGCACGGCCACTCCGAAGGCGCTCGTCCGGTCCGGGCCGAGGACGCCCTCGGGCGGCTCCTGCAGGCGTTCGGAGCATCGCCGCGCGGTCTCCCCCAGCACCTGGAGGACCGGGCCGGTCTGCTGCGCAGTCTGCTCGCCCGGCGCCGGGTCCTGATCGTCCTCGACAACGCCGCCGGCGAGGCCCAGGTCCGTCCGCTGCTGCCCGGTACGCCGGGCAGTGGCGTCATTCTGACCAGCCGGCTCCGCCTGACCGGTCTCGATCCGGCAGCGGCAGTGTCGCTCGACACGCTCCCGCAGCCGAGCGCGATCGAGCTCTTCGCCCGGATCGCGCGCAGCGGCCGGGCGCCGGAGGCCGTGCTGACCGAGATCACCGAGCTGTGCGGCCGCCTCCCGCTGGCCATCCGCATCTCGGCGGCTCGTCTCCGTACGCACCCGTCCTGGCGACCGGAGGACCTGCTCGACCGCCTCCGGCAACACGAGCACCGACTGGCCGAGCTGACCTCAGGCCCGCGGAGCGTCGCAACCGCGATCGACCTGTCGTACCGCGAACTGGACGACCACCTGCGCCGCAGCTATCGCCTGCTCGGCCTGCACCCGGGTGCGGACTTCCGGCCGTGGTCGGTCGCGCCACTGCTCGGAGTCGACAACGCCACGGCCACGGGTGTTCTCGAACGCCTCCTCGAGGTGCATCTGCTCGAGGAGCCTGCTCCGGGGCGCTACCGGTTCCACGATCTCGTCCGGGCGCACGCTGTCCAGGCAGCTTGCAACGACGAGCCGCCCGACGAGCGACGTACCGCTTCGGCTCGACTGGTCGAGCACTACTGCCAGTCCGCCTCCGAAGCCGCCGGCCTGCGGAACCCGGAGCACTCGTTCGCCTCCCACGGGCTGCCTCCAATTCTCGGTACGCCGGACGCCGCGCGCGAGTGGCTCGACGAAGAGCTCCCGACAGCCCTGTTGATCCCGTCCGTGGCCGCCGCTGCAGACCATTCGGACTGCCTGGTGCATCTGTCCAAGTCCCTCCATTGGTGCACCCGTGACCTCGGCCGGTACGACGTGAAGGCGGACCTGCAGCGCGGAGCACTCACTGTTGCGCGGGCGGCCGGCGATCTGACCGCGGAGGTCGACGTACTCAACCGGCTGGGCGAGGTGCACCGGCTGCGCGGCGCCTACCCGGAGGCGATCGACACGCTCAACCAGGCGCTGACCGCAGCCCGGGCCGCCGGGTACCGCCTGGGCGAACTCCGCGCGCTCGAAGGCACCGCCGACGTCCACGGCCTTCAGGACAACCGGCCGGAAGCCGTCGCCGGATTCACGGCAGCACTCGGGATCGCGGCGGAGATCGGCGACGAGCACGCCCAACTCGATCTGCTCAACGCCATCGGCTGGATCCACATCCGGTGCGGCGACGCACGGCTGTCGATGGAATACCGGGAGCGGGCCCTCGCCATGGCCGAACGGATCCGGCCGCGGAGCATCGGCAAGATCCTGGCGGCGATGGGCCATATCCAGCTGCAGCTCGGTGACGCCCGACAAGCCCTGGACTACTACCAGCGCGCACTCGAGCACGCGCTGACCACCGTCAACCGGCACAACGAGTTGCGGGTCCTGGACGGGCTCGCACACGTGTACCTGGAGTTGGGCGACCTCGAACAGGCACGGCACTGTCGCGAGGAGACGATGAAGCTGGCGCGCGAGCTGGGGTCACGGAACTGGGAGTTCGAGGCCCATCAGGGATTCGGCCGGCTGCGGCTGGCCCTTCAAGAGCCTGTGGAGGCGCTGGCGGCCCACCAGCGGGCCCTGGAGCTGGCGACAGCGCTCCATCAGCCCGTCGACCAGGCCCGCGCCCATGACGGGCTCGGAGACGCGCTGGCGGCGCTGGGCCGGGACGACGAGGCGCGCCGCCGGTGGCAGCATGCGTTCGCGATCCTGGACGGCGTCGGGGCGGAGACGACCGACGAGCTCGACACGTCGATCCCCCGGCTCCGGGCGAAGTTGCTCCGCGTCGCCGGCGGGCTCGATCAGCCGATTCCGGGGCCGACGAGGGTGCCGACGAAGTAGGTGAGGGCGGCGGCTGCCCCGCCGAGGAGCAGTTGGCGCAGGCCGGAGTACCACCAGGAACGGCTGGTGACGCGGGAGACGACGGCGCCGCAGGCGAACAGGGCGGTCAGCGAGAGGATCAGCGACGGTACGACGGAGTTCGCGCCGAGCAGGTACGGCGCCAGCGGGACGAAGGCGCCGACCGCGAAGCAGACGAACGACGACGCGGCGGCGATCACCGGGTTCGGCAGGTCCTTGGGGTCGATGCCGAGCTCCTCGCGGACATGCTCCTCGAGGGCCTGGTCAGGATCCGCGTGGAACTGCTTCGCGACTTTGCCGGCCAGGTCCGGGTCGAGGCCCTTCGCCCGGTACGTCTCGGCGAGCTCGATCTCCTCGTCGAGCGGATGTTTGCTGATCTCGGCACGCTCGACCTCGATCTCGGCGCGCGCCAGCTCGCGCTGCGACGCGACCGACGTGTACTCCCCCGCCGCCATCGAGAACGCACCGGCGGCCAGGCCGGCAAGCCCCGCCAGCACGATGAACTTCGAGCCCGAACTCGTGCCGCCGTCCATGCCGGCGATCAGCGCGAAGTTCGAGACCAGGCCGTCCATCGCCCCGAACACCGCCGGGCGCAGCCAGCCGCCGTTCACATCACGGTGCGTGTGGTCCCCGTGATGCTCCGCCGAGACCTCCGGCGTCTCAGTCACTTGGCCCGTCGGTTGGTTCGGCCTTGGCGGATCCGTTGGTGCTACCTGCTTCGACCTTGTCCTCGGCGGGCTCGGGCGTGTCCCCAGCCTCCTTGTCCTGCGGCTCCGCCTTCGACTCCGCGTCCTGTCCCGCCGCGGCGGGACCGGTGGCGATGTCCTCCATGCCGGGGCGGGTGCGGGCGCTGACGACGAAGGCGACTACTGCCAGGACAAACAGGATGATGGCCGTCCACACGTTCAGCCGCAGACCGAGGAAGTGGTTCGCGGTGTCGACTCGCATGGTCTCGATCCACCCTCGACCCGCCGTGTACGCCGCGACGTACAGGAAGAAGGCTCGGCCGTGGCCGAGCTTGAAGCGCCGCCCGGCGAGAATGATCAGCGCCATCACGCCCAGGTTCCAGATTGCTTCGTAGAGGAACGTTGGGTGGTGCAGCGTGTGACCGACGACGTTGCCGGCTGCGTCCTTGGTGTCGATCTCCAGCGCCCAAGGCACGTCGGTGACCTTGCCGTACAACTCCTGGTTGAAGTAGTTGCCGAAGCGGCCGAAGACCTGTGCCAGCGCGATCCCGGGGGCCATCGCGTCGGCCACCGCGAGGAAAGGCACCTTCGACCGTCGGCAGGCGATCCACGCGCCGAGCGCGCCGAACGCGACCGCACCCCAGATCCCCAGCCCGCCGTGCCAGATCTTCAGTGCGTCGATCGGGTCCTTGCCCTCGCCGAAGTACAGCTCGGGGTCGGTCATCACGTGGTAGATCCGCGCCCCGACCAGCCCGAACGGGATCGCCCAGAACATGATGTCGGCCAGGACGGGGGCCGAGCCGCCACGCGCCACCCAGCGCCGGCGGCCGAGCCAGTACCCGGCGAAGATACCGGCCAGGATGCACAGCGCGTAGGCACGAATCGGCAGCGGACCAAGGTGCCAGACACCCTGGCTCGGGCTGGGGATGAACGCCGGAACCGTCACGGCGAGACTCAGACTAGACATGGCAAGTGGGAACGCTACTCGCCCAGTGAGAGCACGGCCACAGACGCACGGTCACGATGCGATCGCATCCACGGCCTTCTGCAGGCCGTCCGCGCTCAGCTGGTCGGCCGGCAGCTGCTTGCCGTTGACGTACACGGTCGGCGTCCCGGTCACGCCCCGGTCGTCGGCGGCCTTGCCGACCGACTCCAGCCAGCCCGCGTAGGTGTTGTCCTGCAGCGCCTGCTGGTACTTCGCATCGCCGACGCCGAGCTGCTTGCCGAGCTCGATCAGCTGGTCGCTGGTCCAGGACTTCGAGAAGTCGCCGTACAGCTCGTCGACGAAGCTCAGCGCCTTGCCGTTCGCGGCCGCTGCGGCGAACGCGTTGGCCAGCCGCGGCGAGGCGTCCGGGTTCACGAACTGCAACGGCCAGTAGGTCAGTGTCGCCGTACCGTCCTCGACGAGCTTGTCGATGGTCGCGCCGCTGTCGGACTCGAACTCCGCGCAGTGCGGGCAGCGGAAGTCCAGGTACAGGTCGATGTTCACCTTGGCGCCGGCCTTGCCGACCGTGACGCCCTTGCCGGAGGTCCCCGGGCCGGTGATCACCGTCGGCTCCGGACGGCCGCTCGAGGTCACCTCGACCTTGGAGTGACCGCGGTAGTACTGCACGCCGACACCGGCCGCGAGGGCGAGCACTAGGATGACGACCACGACGATCCCGGGCGTGATCCGGCGCTTGTTCTGCTGCAGCAGCGGATTCGCGGGGGTTCTGGTACTCACGACGTGGTGGCTCCTTGCGGTTCGGTACTCGGCTCTTGGACGACAGCGAACTTGCTGGCCGGGTTCAGCCACAGCCAGCCGGCCAGCAGCAGCAGGCCGAAGTCGCGCAGGATCTCCTGCAGGTACTTCGTCTGTCCCGGGGCGATCTGACCGCCGCCGCCGAAACAGCCGCAGTCGATCGACAACCCGCGGGCCCAGGCCGACGCGACCGCGACGATGAACACGATCAGGAAAACACCCGCGGCCGCCGCGGACGCCCGGACACCGAAGCCGACGACCAGCAGCAACCCGATTGCGATCTCCAGGAACGGCAGGCCCCAGCCGACCGGCTCCACCAGCGACGACGGCAGCAGTTCGTACGCACGGACCGCCTGGGCGGCTGTCTCCGGATCGGCGACCTTCAACGCGCCGGCGACCAGCATCACGCCCCCGAGCAGCAACCGTGCGCCCAGCGAGACCCACCCGAACCAGCTCCGGTACGTCACCGGTTGTCCTCCACCAGCTTCCCGAAGTCGTGCGCGAGGTCGCCGATGGCGGCGTTCGACAACCAGATCACGTTCGCCTTGTCGTTCTTCCCGAAGCCGATCACCTGCGCTCCGTGACCGACCTCGTACCCACCGGAAGGAAGCTTCTGCATCCCTTCCACCGGTACGCCGACGGCCTTCGCGATGTTCTTGATCGACGTCAGCGAACCGGTCAGCCCGACGAAGGCCGGATCGAACCGGTCCAGGTACTTGCGGATCACCGGGCCGGTGTCACGGGCCGGGTCGGTGGTGATGAACAGCATCTGGATCTGGTCCTGCGTCTGCTGGTCGAGCTTGGTGAGCGCCGACGCCACGTCGGCCATCACGGTCGGGCACACGTCCGGGCAGTTCGTGTAGCCGAAGAACACCAGCGTGACGGGCTTCTTCGTCGACGTGACCAGGTTGAACGGGTTGCCGTTGGTGTCGGTCAGCACGGACGCGGGCATCGAGTACGGCCGGTCCAGGGTGGCACCGCGCAGCCCGTTCGGGTCCTGGCTCGTACGGATGATCGCCCCGCCGGGATTGTCCGCCTTCTGTTCCTTGCCGCCGCAGCCCGCGAGGGCGAGCAGAGCCACCGCCGCCAAGAGCAGGGCGGCGTTCCTGGAGCGCATCACGGGTTTTCTAACGATCGACGGCCGCGCGGGGTTCCCGGCGGACGCCCTCGGACAGGTCCTCGGCGAGCGCGCGGACACCGGCCGGACCGCCGTCCCCGAGCGCCTTGACCAGCGCCGCGCCGACGATCACCGCGTCCGCGAACGCCGCCACCCCGGCCGCCTGGTCACCGTTCGAGATGCCGAGACCCACACCGACTGGCAGGCCGGTCACCGCGTGGGTGCGGGCCACCAGCGGCGCCGCGAGCTCCGACGGCTTGTCCCGCGCGCCGGTGACACCCATCACGGCGGTCGCGTAGACGAACCCACGGCAGGCCGCGGTGGTCATCGCGATCCGGTCGTCGGTCGACGACGGCGAGACCAGGAACACCTTGTCCAGGTCGTGCTTGTCCGCGGCCGCGATCCACTCCGCACCCTCGTCCGGGATCAGGTCGGGCGTGATCAGCCCGGCTCCCCCGACGGCGGCGAAGTCGGCGGCGAACCGGTCCACGCCGTACCGCTCGATCGGGTTCCAGTACGTCATCACGAGCACCGGAACCTCGGAGTACGCCGCGAGCTTCTCGACCGTGCTGAGCACGTCGCGGGTCCGCAGGCCGCCGGCGCGGGCGATCTCGGTGGCGCGCTGGATCGTGACACCGTCCATCACCGGGTCGCTGTACGGCAGGCCGAGCTCGATCACGTCCGCACCGCCGTCGACGAGCGCCTTCAGTCCGTCCAGCGCGCCGTCGTACGTCGGGAAACCGGCCGGCAGGTACCCGACCAGGGCCGCGCGGCCCTCGTCGTTCGCCGACCGGATCGCGGCTCCGGCCTTGCCCAGGGCAACGAGTTCACTCACCGCTTGCCTCTTCCTGGCCGAGGCCGAACCACTTCGCGGCCGTGTCCATGTCCTTGTCCCCGCGACCGGAGAGGTTCACCAGAATGGTTGCCTCCGGCCCCAACTCGCGAGCGATGTCGAGCGCGCCCGCGACCGCGTGCGCGGACTCGATCGCCGGGATGATGCCCTCGGTCCGCGACAGCAGCCGGAACGCCTCCATCGCCTCGGCGTCGGAGATCGGCCGGTACGACGCGCGCCCGGTCTCGGCCAGCCACGCGTGCTCGGGGCCGACCCCCGGGTAGTCCAGTCCTGCGGAGATCGAGTGCGACTCGATGGTCTGGCCGTCCTCGTCCTGCAGCAGGAACGACCGGGCACCGTGCAGTACGCCGACCTGGCCGGCCGTGATCGTCGCCGCGTGCCGGCCGGTCTCGAACCCGTCGCCGCCGGGCTCGATGCCGTACAGCTTGACGTCCTCGTCACCGATGAACGCGGTGAACAGGCCGATCGCGTTCGACCCGCCGCCGACCGACGCGACCGCGGCGTCCGGCAGCTTGCCGGTCAGCTCCAGAGTCTGCTCGCGGGCCTCGTCGCCGATGCCGCGGACGAAGTCGCGCACCATCGCCGGGAACGGGTGCGAACCGGCCGCCGTACCGAGGATGTAGTGCGTCTTGTCGACGCTGGCGACCCAGTCGCGGAGCGCGTCGTTGATCGCGTCCTTCAGCGTCCGGCTGCCGGTCTTCACCGAGATCACCTCGGCGCCGAGCAGCTTCATCCGGGCCACGTTCAGCGCCTGGCGCTCGGTGTCGACCTCGCCCATGTAGAC
This sequence comes from Kribbella sp., assembly GCA_036503355.1. Classification (GTDB taxonomy): domain Bacteria; phylum Actinomycetota; class Actinomycetes; order Propionibacteriales; family Kribbellaceae; genus Kribbella. Next base: position 12,664 of record DASXXB010000023.1, read on the forward strand.
GACGCACTCGAGACCGAGGTACGCGCACGCGGTCGCCGTCGCGACGCCGTGCTGGCCGGCGCCGGTCTCGGCGATCACCCGCGGCTTGCCCATCCGCTTGGTCAGCAGCGCCTGGCCGATCGCGTTGCGGATCTTGTGCGCACCGGTGTGGTTTAGGTCCTCGCGCTTCAGCAGGATCCGCGCACCGGCCACGTCCGACAGCCGGGTCGCGTCGTACAGCAGGCTCGGGGCGCCGATGTACTCGCGGAGCATCCGCTCGAACTCACCGGTGAACTCCGGGTCCGCCATGGCCTCGCGCCAGGCCTGGGTGAGTTCGTCGAGCGGCGCGATCAGCGCCTCCGGCATGAACCTGCCGCCGAAACGGCCGAAGTGCCCGAACTGGTCGGGCAGCACAGTACTCATCCGAAAAACCTTCCAAGCCCGGCCCTGACGGCACGGGAGAGTTTCTGTCCCGGTGCCGTTTGGACCGGCCCGGATGTGCTAGTGCCGCTGCTGGATGGCGGGGTGCGATCCGGCGGCGACGAGGTCGGCGACCGAGGCGCGGGGATCGCGGCCGGTCACCAGGGTTTCACCGACGAGGACGACATCGGCCCCGGCGCGCGCGAACTCGATTACATCATGCGGGCCGCGGACCCCGGACTCCGCCACCCGTACCAGCTCGGTCGGGATCGTCGGGGCCACCCGCGCGAAGGTGTCCCGGTCGACCTCGAGGGTCTTCAGATTGCGGTTGTTCACGCCGATGAGCTGGGCTCCGGCGTCCACCGCACGCCGGGTCTCCTCCTCGTCGTGCACCTCGACCAGCGGGCACAGGCCGATCGAGTGCGCCCGCTCGATCAGCGAGACCAGGGCCTCCTGCTCCAGCGCGGCGGCGATCAGCAGCACCATGTCGGCACCGGCCGCCCGCGCCTCCCAGAGCTGGTACGACGAAACCACGAAGTCCTTGCGCAGCACGGGCACGTCGACCCGCCCGCGGACCGCCCGCAGATCGTCCAGGCTGCCGTTGAACCGGCGCTCCTCGGTCAGCACCGAGATCGCCGCGGCGCCGCCGAGCTCGTACTCCCCGGCCAGCGCGGCCGGGTCGGTGATCTCGGCCAGCTCGCCCTTGGACGGGCTGGACCGCTTCACCTCCGCGATCACCGCGATCCCGTCGCCGCGGAACACCGGCATCGGGTCCTTGGCGTCCGGCTTGCGCTGCGCCTCCAGCTTCAGGTCGTCCAGGCTGACCCGCGCCTGGCGCTCCGCGAGGTCGGCACGGACCCCGGCGAGAATGTCGTCAAGCACAGTCATGTCCGTCCGCCCTTCAGTGGTCGCCGTCGGCCGGGACCCCGAAGCCCAGCAGCTGCAGCACCTTGCCGGCCAGCGCACCGAGCACCGCGATGCCGACAGAGATCCAGAACAGCACCCAGTTCGGCCCGAGCACCATCGCGATGGCGCCGATCGTGAACGCGACCAGCACGATCGCCACCGCGGTCCACGCCGCCGGGCTGTTGCCGTGCAGATCGTGCGGAGCCTCCTCGGTCTGAGCTGCCTCGATCCGACTGGCCCCTTGATCCGCCACCGTATTGTCCATAGTTGGCGCCACTCCTCCTCGGTCGTCGGTACCTATTGTGGCGGTAGCCCGCCGCGATCAGAGAGTCGGGTCCTCCCCCGCGTCGATCGCCTTCCACTGATCGGCCCCGTGATCAGATCCCGCGACGGCCGGATCACGCTCGTAACGCACGGTGGCGCGCTTCCACCGCTGCGCGGTCAGCACGGTCAGCAGACCCGCACAGACCAGCGCGACCCCGCCCGCCAGGGCGAACCACGGCGCCGGCCCGAGGGACCGGGTCACCTGATCGGCCAGTACGTCGCTGAGCTCCGGCCGCAGCCTGCTCAGCTCAGGGTCGTCGGGCCGCACGCTCAAGGCGACAATGATCGCGCCGGCTCCGAGTAGCACCACCAGGGCACCCAGGAATCGCCGCAGCAGCGTCCCGGCCAGCCTCATCACGACGATCGCCAGGACCGCGGCGAGCGCCAGCGTCAACGGTGCCTTGGTGATCGTGTACCCGTTGAGACGGACCACCGGCCGCCCGTTGCCCGGATCGGCCGACACCCACGTCAGGTACGCCGACAGCCCGAGCAGCACCAGCGCCGCCAGCGCCAGGAGGTCGACCAGCCGCTGGAACCTCATACTTCGCTGAACGTTCCCGCGACCGCGATCGCGTTCAGCACGGCGGCCGCCTTCGTCCGGCACTCTGCGTCCTCCGCGGCCGGGTCCGAGTCGGCGACGATGCCGGCACCGGCCTGCACGTACGCCGTTCCGCCGCGGAGCACCGCGGTACGGATCGCGATCGCGGTGTCGGCGTCCCCGGCGAAGTCCAGGTAGCCGACCACACCGCCGTACACCCCGCGCCGGGTGACCTCGAGCTTGTCGATGATCTCCATCGCCCGCGGTTTCGGTGCCCCGGACAACGTTCCGGCCGGGAACGCGGCGGTCAGCGCGTCGAACGCGGTCATGCCCGCCTTGAGTTGCCCGGTGACCGTCGACTCGAGATGCATAACGTGGCTGTAGCGCCGCACGTCCATGAAGTCGACGACCTCGACGGTGCCGGGCGCGCAGACCTTGCCGACGTCGTTGCGGCCGAGGTCGACGAGCATCAGGTGCTCGGCGCGCTCCTTGACGTCCGCGCGCAGCTCCTCCTCGAGCGCGTGGTCCTCCTCCGGTGTCACGCCGCGGCGGCGGGTGCCGGCGATCGGGTGCAGGATCACCTTGTTCTCGGTGACCTTGACCAGGGCCTCCGGGCTGGAGCCGACGATGTCGAAGCCGTCCAGGCGGACCAGATACATGTAGGGGCTCGGGTTCGAGCGGCGCAGCACCCGGTAGACGTCCAGGGCGGACGCGGTGCTCTGCAGCTCGAACCGTTGCGAGACGACGATCTGGAACGCCTCGCCCGCGCGGATCTCCTCCTTGGCGTGCTCGACCGCCTCCCGGTACTCCACGCTCGAACGCTGCCGGTGCGGGTCCGGCTGGGCGTGCCGGTCGGCGCGCACGACGTACGACGGGGTGGGCTGCGCGAGGTCGCGCTCCATCGCGTCCAGGCGGCGTACGGCGTCCGCGTAGGCCTCGTCGACACGCTCGTCGGAGTCGTCCCAGTTGACCGCGTTCGCGATCAGCCAGATCTCGCCGGTCTCGTGGTCGAGCGCGGCCAGGTCGGTGGCGAACAGGAACGTCAGCTCGGGCAGGCCGAGGTCGTCGGTCGTTGTGTCCGGCAACCGCTCCAGCCGGCGCACGGCGTCGTACCCGAGGAAGCCGACCATGCCGCCGGTCAGCGGGGGCAGGTCCGGCAGCCGCGGGGTGTGCAGGATCTCGAGCGTCTCGCGCAGCGCCTGCAGCGGGTCACCGGTCTGCGGCAGGCCGACCGGTGGGTTGCCGGTCCACACGGCCTCGCCGTCCCGCTCGGTCAGCGTCGCGGCGGAGCGGACGCCGATGAACGAGTACCGCGACCAGACGCCGCCGTTCTCCGCCGACTCGAGCAGGAACGTGCCCTCGCGCTCGGCCGCGAGCTTGCCGTAGACACCGATCGGCGTCTCCGCATCGGCCAGCAGCCGCCGCGTCACCGGGATCACCCGGCGGTCCTTCGCGTAGTCGCGGAAGGTCTCGAGATCTGGACTGTTCACGCGGCGACCTCGATCTCGCCGTGCTCGAAGCAGCTGCGGGTGCCGGTGTGGCAGGCCGGGCCCTCCTGGTCGACGAGGACCAGCAGCGTGTCCGCGTCGCAGTCGACGAGGATCTGCTTGACGTGCTGACGATGGCCGCTGGTCTCGCCCTTCACCCAGTACTCCTGGCGGCTGCGCGACCAGAACGTCGAGCGTCCGGTCTGCGCGGTACGGCGTACCGCCTCGGCGTTCATCCAGCCCACCATCAGGACCTCGCGCGTGTCGTACTGCTGCACCACCGCCGGGATCAGCCCGGCCGCGTCGAAGGTCAACTCGTCGATAGTCACCGGTCTATTGTCGCTGATCACAAATCCGGCCCCGACCACGGTGTACGCCGACGAAGTCCGGCGGGGCCGCAACTGACAGGATGAGCACATGACGACGAGTGAGGCGCGGGTTCGGGCGGTACTGGCAGACCATCCGGTGATCGACGGGCACAACGACCTGCCGATCGCGTTCTACGAGTTGTGCGGGTACGACCTGGACGCTCACGACCTGGCCGGGCCGGTCCCGCAGTTGAACACGGACCTGCCGCGGCTGCGGGCCGGGCAGGTCGGCGCGCAGTTCTGGTCGCTGTGGGTGCCGCAGGACGAGCACGCGGTACGCCGGACGTTCGAGCAACTGGACTTCGTACGGCGCCTCGTCGAGCGCTTCCCGGACGACCTGCAGCTCGCGGACACCGCCGACGACGTGGAGGCGGCGATCAAGGCGGGCAAAGTCGCCTCGTTGATGGGGATGGAAGGCGGCCACTCGATCGGTGAGTCGCTCGGCGTACTGCGGGTGATGCGCGCGCTCGGCGTCCGCTACATGACGCTCACCCACAACAACAACGTGTCCTGGGCCGACTCGGCCACCGACGAGCCGGTGCTCGGCGGGCTGAACGAGTTCGGCGAGGACGTCGTCCGCGAGATGAACCGGATCGGCATGCTGGTCGACCTCTCGCACGTCTCCGCCGACACCATGCGGCACGCGCTCCGGGTCACCAGCGCGCCGGTGATCTTCAGCCACTCCTCGTCCCGCGCGGTCTGCGACGTACCGCGGAACGCACCCGACGACGTGCTCGAGACCCTGGCCCGCAACGACGGCGTCTGCATGGTCACCTTCGTCCCGTACTTCACCTCCCAGGCGTACGTCGACTGGGTCGCCGGCGCCCGCGCCGCCGCCGAGAAGCACGAGCTGATCTCCGACGACCAGCCGGGCAATCCGATCCCGTCGCCGCTCCGGCCGGAGAACCAGGCGAAGCTCGCCGAGATCTACGGCAAGCCGAAGCCCGAGACCACGCTCGCGGACGTGATCGAGCACGTCGAGCACGTCCGCGAGGTGGCCGGCGTCGACCACATCGGGCTCGGCGGCGACTACGACGGCTGCCCCGAGTTCCCGGTCGAGCTGCCTGACGTCGCGTCGTACCCGGTGCTGTTCACCGCGCTGGCCGACCGTGGCTGGAGCGACAAGGACCTCGCCAAGCTTGCCGGAGGCAACATCCTCCGCACCCTCCGCGCCGCAGACGACATCGCCAACTAACCACCCACCCGCTCCCGCTCCACCCGCTCCCGCTCCGCCCCTCCCGGTCCACCTGCTCCCGCTCCGCCCCCGCCGGTCGCCCCGCCGGTCGCCCCGCCCCGGTCCCTCCGCCCCCCGACCCTCCGCCCGGGTACCTCCGCCCGGGTCCCCTGCGCTCGGTCCGGGGCTCGGGCTAGGCGCTTCGGTATTGTGCGCGGATCTCGTCGAGCGGTGCGAGACCGGCCGCCTGGTACGTCGCGATCGCGCCGACGTTCGTGCCGGGCGTGACCGTGTAGGCACTCGACGAGCCCAGCTCCCGCAGCGTCCGCGCGCAGGCCAGGACCATCGCCGTACCGTAGCCGTGACCACGATGCAGCCGGTGCACCCCCATCGGCTCGATGTAACCGGGACGCCCCTCGCCGGCCGACCACACGGTCGCCGCGGCCACCGACTCACCGAGCTCGTTGCGCAACAGGAGACAGCGCGCGTCGGCGTACGGCAGACCGTCGGACATAGCGAACCAGCGGTCGTCGGTGAACGTCGACCCGTCGAACGAAGCACGCTGTACGGCGGTACGCTCGTGGGCCTCCTCCGGACCGACCACGTCCACCCGCGCGCCGGGATCCGGCACCGGGTCGGTCAGATCGCGGTACACCGGGACCCAGGGGACGTCCGCGTTCCAGCCGTCCTTGAACAGCAGGTCCTGGACGAGCGCGCCCATCGGCGTCTCGACGTACACCTTGCCCTCGATC
>DASXXB010000024.1:0-1956 GCA_036503355.1 Kribbella sp.
GGGAACAGCAGGAACCACGGGTCGGCGCCGGTGTAGACCCAGGCGATCGAGTCCGAGATCGAGCGGCCGAGACTCGGTGTCGGTGGCGGTACGCCGACGCCCAGGAAGGACAACGCCGCCTCGGCACCGACGTACCCGGGAATCGCCAGCGTGGCGATCACCAGGACCGGGCCGAGCAGGTTCGGCAGCAGCTCGCGGGTGATCACCATCCAGCCGGTCGAGCCGACGCTGCGGGCCGCCTCGACGAACTCGCGGGTGACCAGCGAGCGCGCCTGGTTGCGGATCAGCCGCGCCAGGCCGGCCCAGCCGAAAACGCTCAGGACGCCGACCAGCAGCAGTGTCCGGGAGACCTTCGCCGGGACAATGATGCCCAGGGCAATCATGAAGACGAGCTGCGGGAACCCGAACAGGAAGTCCAGCAGCCGGGACACGATCGCGTCGTACCAGCCGCCGAAGTACGCCGCGCTGATGCCGAGCAGGGTGCCGATCACGGTGGTGATCGCGGTGACCGTGATCGCGATCACCAGCGACGTCCGCAGACCGAGCACGACGATCGAGAACATGTCCCGGCCGGTGAGCGGCTCGACGCCGAACCAGTGCTCGCCGCTGATCCCGCCGAGCGCGCCGCGCGGTGCGTTGCCGCGGGCCGGATCGAGCAGATCGATGTGGTACGTCGTCGCGTCCTGGCCGGCCAGCCGCACCAGCAGCGGTGCGACGGCGGCGATCACGATCAGCAGCGCGACCAGCACGAAGCCGACCCTGGCACTGCGGTCCCGGCGCACCCGGCGCAGGGCTTGCCGGGTGGGCGATACGGTCCCGGCGACCGAGGAACTCACAAGCACTCCCGACAGGTCAGATTCTTACAGCCAACAAAAGCTAGGCCGCATCCTTCCACCACCCGTGCCGCATCTCGAATCCCGAGAATCTCGGGTTGGTAACTCCACATTCGGATAGCTCTTGTTGCTTGGTTACGCTCCGCTGCGTGGACAACAGCTTCGTGCGGGTGGACGAGCGGATTCTGCTGTACAACGTCTACGGCACCGAGGGCGGCGTACCGACGATCTCGTTCGGCGGTTCGCCGAGCACCCGGTGGAAGCGGCCGGACGCGGTCGCCGCGATCCGCGAGTCCGGTGTGTGGCTGGCCCAGCCGGACCGGCCCGGGTACGGCCGCTCGACGCGGCAACCGGGGCGCAGCGTCGCGTCCGTCGTACCGGATGCAGTGGCGCTGGCCGACGCGCTCGGGTGGGAACGGTTCGCGGTCACCGGCGGTTCCGGCGGCGGGCCGCACGCGCTGGCCTGCGCGGCACTGCTGCCCGACCGGGTCACTCGCTGTGCCGTGAGTGCGGGTATCGCGCCGCCCATCGTCGACGGTCCGGAGCCGACCGAGGAAGAGGAAGCGGAGGACCCGCGGCGCAATCGGACCTCCTGGCAGGCAGTGCACGGCGACCTGCGGCCGGGGCTCGAGGAGACGGCGCGGTCGATCATGAGTGCGATCGAGGACGGCGGGCCGGAGATCCCACCGAACCCGGGCTCACCGCCCGGACCGCCGGCGCGTGAGGATCCGGCCGCGATGGCCCGGGTGACCGCGACGTTCGTCACCAGTCACGACGGCTGGCTGGACGACCTCGTGGCGTTCGCCCGCCCCTGGGGCTTCGAGTTCAGCGACATCCACGTTCCCGTGAGTCTGTGGCACGGGTCGGCGGACGACCGTGCCGGCAAGTACGCCGACCACCTGGCCGCCGCGATCCCCCACGCCGAACGCAAGTACTACGTGGGCGGCCACATCCAGCCGGTAAATGCGTATCGCGAGCTGCTGCGCTGGCTGACACTGTCGTGATGGACGTCGCAAAGGACCTCGTTGCCGAACTGTTCCCGGAAGCCCGCGCCGCCTGGCTCGGCGGCAGCGTCGCACGCGGTGACGCGACGCCGACGTCCGACCTGGACATCACGGTCCTG
>DASXXB010000025.1:0-27117 GCA_036503355.1 Kribbella sp.
CCAGGCAGGTGCCGACGGGCGCGTTGTCGGCGATCTTCAGGTTGAAGACGTTCACGTGCCGCGGCCACCAGTGCCACGCGCCGAGCGCGATCAGGACCAGCACGAGCAGCGCTGCCAGGAGCCTGCGCCGGCGCCGAGTCGCCTGGGAAATCGGCTTCGTCGGCTTGGGTCGGGGAGTCGGTTTGCGGTCGGCCGGAGCGCCGGACGGGTGGCGGGTGAACGTGCCGTTCACGATCTCGGTGAGCATCTGGTCGATCTGGGCGCGGACGGTCGGCGAACTGGTGCTTCGGCGGACGCTGCGCAGTGCGCGTTGCGCGGCATACTTGCCCTGCGTCCGGTAAATGGTGTGGACCCGGGTGCGGAAGTCCTGGATCGCCTTCTGGGTCTCGTGGAACGCCTGCCGGTTCTCGTTGATCAGGTCGTGCTCGCGCTGGTCGATCGCCAGTTCGGTCGCCAGGTCGAGCCAGCGCTCGACGCGGCCGTCGCCGTCCTCGCCGCGGTTCATCAGGTCGACCGCGCAGTTGTTCAGCAGGATCGCGACCTGGTCGTGGAGTGTCGAGGTCCGGTGGTTGTCGCTCGGCGGCAGCAGGGCGTCCAGGTGAACCAGCGTCGGCAGCACGTCCTTCTCGAGCTCGGCGACGATCCCGTCGGCCGGTTCCTCGCCGATCCGGCGTCCGAGTTGGGTACGGCGTTCCTCCAGGTCCTCGTAGAACGGCGCCGTGGCCGTCTCGAGCAAGCGCCGGTGCAGACTCTCCGCTTGCGGGAACTTGCGGGCCACCTTGACGAGCGCTCCGGCGCGGGACACCCGGCCGGAGACGGCGAGATCGACGATCGGCTGCACGAGCGCTCGCGGCAGTTCCTGCTCGATCCCGGCCACCGCCGTACCGTCCAGTTGCCGGTCGTCGAGCGAACGCACCCTGGACTCCAGGTGCGGACCGAGCGCGCCGACGACCTTGGACCAGGACTGCGCGGCCCGGCGCCACTCGGCGTCGGGCGTTCCGCTGTCCCGCTCGCGGCTGATCGCCTCGCTGTGCGCGGCGACCGCCGCGTCGTGGTCCTTGTGCAGTACGTGGGCGCAGCCGCACTCGGACACATCGTCGCCCCAAGGCGCGAACAGCTCGTGCACCAGCCGCCGGCGCGGGTCGCCGAGGATGAGGTCGCAGGCCGCCTGGATCTCGTGCGGGTCGCGAGAGGTCGCCGTACCGAGATCGACGTCGGCGCCCACCTCCAGGGCGGCCCGCAACCGCTGCGCGACCTGCCGCGTCGTACGGGCGTCCGCGTCGGCGAGCAGACCGCTGACGCGGAAGGCGTTGCGCCGGTAGAGGTCCGGCCCGGCCAGTCTGCGCAACTCGTCGGTCATCGGATCCGGCACCGGCTCACCCCCAGGGACGCGAGCCGACCGGTCGCCGGCCCGTCAGCTCACCCTGGCACCGGGAAACAGCACTTTCAGCCGCGTCCGGACCGGCCTGGACCCGCCCTGGATCGCCTGTGGACGCCCGCTGGACCGAACCTGAATCGACGGGCCTTTCAGACGGTGTTCAGGAGGTCGACGGCCGATTGCTGGCGGGCCGCGTCGAGCTTGTCGACCGGGCCGTACCAGCGCAGGCCGTACTGGTCCATCGGCGTCCGGTCGGCGGCGTACGCGCGATCGGCCTGTCGCTGCAGGTACGCGGTGTACGGATGGTCGGACAGCGCCGCGTTGAGCTTGCCGAGACCGCGGACGTGCGCGCCCTTGAAGGACGGGCCGTCGCCGCCACAGTCGCCGTCCTCACATGGCTCGCGAAGGATCCCGTCGGCGGTGTGCAGGGACGCTGCGGTGGTCGACGCATCCGCGAGCTGACGGGCACTCGTCAGGTACGCCGAGTTGTTCGTTGCCTTGGACAACTCGGTGAGCGCGCCGATCAGCACGCCCTGGTTGTACGTCCACGCGGTCTGGCCGTTGTTCTTGCAGGTGGACAGGTCGATGCCGTCGTTCACGAGCTGCGAGCTGTTGATCATCCCGGTCTGCTGGAACCAGGTCCAGCCGGCCTGGGCACGCTGCAGGTACGTGCTGTCGCCGGCGACCCGGGTGTGGAGCTGCGCGTTGAGCTGGATGTAGAGCGAGTTCGAGATCGCGTTCTTGTACGTCTTCGCCTCGCTCCACCAGACCCCGCCGCCGCACGTGCTGTCCCAGTACGCCGCCATGTGGTCGGCGTCGGCGCGGGCGGTCTGCAGGTACCGCGCGTCGCCGGTCAGGTCGTACGCCGCGACCCACGCGAGCCCCCACCACCCGGTGTCGTCGATGTAGTCGTTGCGGAACTGGCCCTCGAACTGGTTCAGGTTCAGGTCGTACGTCTTCCCGATCGCGTACTGGTAGCTCGTCATCCCGCTGACCCGGATGTTGTCGATCAACGCGTTCAGCGCGTTGGCCGAGTTCCACCAGCCGGTGGTGTCGAACAGCCCGGTGGACAGGTTGTAGTCCTGCATCAACGCGGTCGCGGCCGCCGTACGCCGGTCCCACGCGTTCCACGTCGTACGGGCCCAGGGGGTACAGGCGATGTCGGCGCGGTCGCTTGCCTTGCCGCAGGCGCGCAGAGCGCCGACGCCGAGGTTGTTCCAGTCGTCGACGTTGTACATCTGCGTGCGCCAGCCGCGTTGCCCGGTCGGGATCGCGGTGTTGCCGAGTCGGCTGCCGCCGGACCAGGTGCGGCCGCCGTCCATCGAGCGGTCCAGCCACACCTCGTCGCCGGGGCTGCCGTTGTCGATCGAGGCCCAGCCCATCGCGGCCTCGTCGTCGAAATGCAGTGTGATGGTGCGGCCGAACAGGGTGCTGGAGACGGGCGTGCGGTCCTTCGTGGCGAGGGCCGGGTCGCGCGCGTCGCAGTACTTGTTGCAGATCGTTGCCTGGGTCGACATGTTCACCGGTGGGGTCTCGGCCGGCGCGGGGACTGGTGCGCCGAGGGGGAGCAACAGAGCAAGGCTGGAAACGATTCCAACGGACATCACAGATCTCCCTGGGGCGGTAGGAAGAGAGCGTCACCGACCGTAGGCGCCTGCCCCCGGTGCGTCAAGGGGGGAGAACCGGATCCCCAGGCCATCACAATCGCCGCCCGCAACCACCGCCCCGCGGGGAGATCCCGCCCACGCCCGATTGTGATGGCCTGGAGATCCGCCTCCCCCCGGCCATCCCAATCGCCGCTAGAGGGTGAGGAGGGTGGTGAGGATTGCGGCTGTGGTGAGGAGGGTGCAGGCGATGGTGAGGCGGCGGCCTCGGGTGCGGCGGCGGGTGATGGCGGTGTGGTCGGGGCGGGTGCTGCACGGGTCGAAGCCGAGGCCGTCGGCCGGTGCGAGCACGCTGCCGAGCCGTGCGAGCAGCGGCCGCCGCTCCGCCTGCCGGGTCGCCTCGTCGACGACCCGGCGGCGCATGAACTCCCGGTGCCTCGTCGCCGGCACCCTGACATCCGTCGGTACGACGAGGCTCGACGGGAGCACGAGCTCGGCCGGCAGCGGCAACCCCGGCGGGAGCGCCCGCTGGACCACCGCGTGCGCGGCCGCCACCCGCCTCGCTCGGCTGATCGAAGGCGGGAGGATCAGGTAGGCGAGGTGGACGAGCGACCGGTAGTCGTCGAGCAGCAACGCCTCGAGCAGCGGTTCCTCCCGGGTCGGCCCCTGAACAGGACCAGGGACGATCGGCGTCTCGATCGTGGCGGACATGCAACTCCTCGAATTCGGCGTACTGCTGTGCAATCTGCGGTGACTCCGTCGCGGCAGCTCTGGGGTCGCCCCGGTCGCTTCGGCCCTGCGCTCCTCGGTCCAGGACGGGAGGCCCCACGCCAGAGCCAACGAGTGAATCGCTGACCGGTCACGGAACCTCGGCTAGTCTCCGTCCCATGGGCACTGGTGACGAGGTGGCGGGGCAGTGGGGTGGCGTCGACGTGCATTTCGGCGAGGAGGGCGGCCGGCTCACGTACGGCAGCTACCTCCGGCTGCCCGAGCTGCTCGATCAGCAGCGGCTGGAGTCGGATCCGCCGGCGCACGACGAACTGCTGTTCATCACGATCCACCAGGTGTACGAGCTGTGGTTCAAGCAGAACCTGCACGAGCTGACCGCGTCCCGCGACGCGATGCTGGCCGGGGAGCTCTGGCTCGCCGAGCATCTGCTGCGGCGCGTGCACACGATCGAGCGCGTGCTCACGCAGCAGATCGACGTCCTGGAGACGATGACGCCGCAGGACTTCGGTGAGTTCCGGAACCGGTTGTCGCCGGCGTCGGGGTTCCAGTCGGTGCAGTTCCGGGAGATCGAGTTCCTCTCCGGCGCGAAGGATCCGTCGTTCGTACGCCGTTTCCGCGGCCTGACCGACGTCGAGAAGGACCGCCTGCGCCGCCGTCTCGAGGAGCCGACGCTGTGGGACGCGTATCTCGAAGTACTGCGGAAGGCGGGCTTCGAGACCGACTCCGAGGACTCGGTCCGGGACGCGCTGCGCAAGATCGCCGGGGACCGCTCGCACTACGCCGCGATCTGGGAGCTCGCCGAGGCGCTCCTCCAGCACGACGAACTGGCCGCCGCCTGGCGCGCCCGGCACGTGGTGATGGTCGAGCGCATGATCGGCACCAAGGCGGGCACCGGCGGATCCTCCGGAGCCAGCTACCTGCGCAGCCGGCTCGACGTCCGCTACTACCCTCTCCTCTGGGACCTCCGCAGCAGCCTGTAGTTCTACCGGAAGGCCGGCACCTTGAAGCTCTATTCAGACGTCGGGGCGCAACGGTTCGGGCAGGTGGTGGGGGATCTGGTGCTGGTGGCGTGGGTCTGGCTGTGTGTGGAGCTCGGGCTGCTCGTTCATCGGATCACCGAGGCGCTCGGTACGCCGGGGCGGAAGGCGGCCGAGGCCGGTGACGGGCTGGCGGGGGAGTTGCGGAAGCTGTCGGGACCGATCGGGAAGGTGCCGTCGGTGGGCGACGAGTTGCGATCGCCGATCGACGGGGCCGCGGGGGCCGCGGGCAAGCTGGCCCAGGCGGGGCGGGACCAGGCGCATGCGGTGGATCAGCTGGCCTACGTGCTCGCGGGCGTGACGATCGGGCTGCCGGTGCTGTTCGCCGTACTGATCTGGCTGCCGCGGAGGATCCGGTTCTCGCGGCGGGCGACGGCGGCGCAGAAGTTCATCGACAGTGCGGCGGACCTGGACCTGTTCGCGTTGCGCGCGATGGCGAACCAGCCGATGCACAAGCTCGCGAAGATCTCCGCCGACCCGGTCGCCGCCTGGCGCGCCGGCGACCGCGACGTCGTCACGGCGCTCGCCACCCTCGAACTCCGCAGTACCGGCCTGAAACCGCCGCTTTCCGGAAACAATCCGCCGCCTGCCGACGAAAAGATTCCGGACAAGGACGCTTAACAACCGCTTGAGGATTCTGTGAGGGTCCGGCGACTACGCTCGGAAGCATGGCGCGGGTGCTGCTGGTCGAGGACGACGACGCGATCCGGGCGTCGTTGGGCAAGTCGCTCACGGCGGCCGGGCATGTGGTGTCGGCGGTCGCGGCCGGTGCCGACGGGGTCGCGGCGGTCGCGCGGGACAAGCCGGAGGTGCTGCTGCTCGATCTGGGCCTGCCGGATCTGGACGGGCGGGACGTGCTGGCGATGGTGCGGGCGGTCAGCGACGTACCGGTGATCGTGGCGACGGCGCGCGACGACGACGCGAGCGTCGTACGACTGCTGGACGCGGGCGCGGACGACTACGTGATCAAGCCGTTCAGCGCGGCGCAGATGGACGCCCGGATCCGTGCCGTACTGCGGCGGCTCGGGCAGGACCAGCAGGGCGAGTCGACCGTCGAGGTCGGCGGGCTTCGGATCGATCCGCGGAGCCGGGAGGTGACCGTGGACGGGGCCGCCGTGGAGCTGACCCGCAAGGAGTTCGACCTGCTGTTCGCGTTGTCGCGGCGGCCCGGGGCGGTGGTGAGCAAGCGCGAGCTGCTCGCCGAAGTCTGGGGGCTGCCGTGGGGCGGTGGCGACCGCACGGTCGACGTACACCTGTCGTGGCTGCGGCGGAAGCTGGGCGAAACGGCGGCCGAGCCGCGGTTCCTGCACAGCGTGCGGGGCGTCGGGATCAAGCTCGCCGTACCTGACCTGGACGGCTGATGCGACGGCGGATCCTCCTGCTCTCGGTCGGCATGACGACACTGGTCGTCCTCGCGTTCGCCGTACCGCTGGTGGTGCTGCTGCGCGGTGCGACGTCCGGCGAGTCCAAGGACAAGGCGCGCAACCGGGCCGAGACCGTTGCGTACTACGTCGGCGACGAGCATCACACCAACGACGACATCACGGCGTACATCAAGGGCCTCCCGGACGCCGCAGGCCGCATCTCGGTGCGGACGGCCGACGGTACGACGCTCGGCGATCCGCCGCCGGGTGGAGTGCCGACGCCCGAAGCGATCCCCGGGTACGGCGATGGCGACGGTGACGGTGACAACCGGAAGGGCCCGCCGAAGCTCGGCGACGTGGACTACCGCCATGTGGGTACGGGCGTTGCGGTCGACGTCGCCGTGGGTACGCCGAACGGCCCCGCGAACGTGTGCCTGTACCTGACCGACGACGAGCTGTACGCCGGCCTGGTGCCGCGGATCCTGATCCTGGCCGGAGCGAGCCTGGTCGTCCTGCTGCTCAGCATCGCGGGCGCCGAGTTGGTGTCCCGCCGGCTCGCACGTCCGCTGGAGGAGACCGCGAGTACGGCGGAACGCCTGGCCGGCGGCGACATCGACGCCCGCGCGCCGACGACCGGACCGGCCGAGGTCGCGAAGGTCGGCGCCGCGCTGAACGGGCTCGCGGACCGGATCGACGAGGTGATCGCGGTCGAACGCGAGGCGGTCGCCGACCTCTCCCACCGCCTGCGGACGCCCCTGACCGCGCTCCGTCTACAGGTCGAGTCACTGCCCGACCGGGAGAGCGCCGATGAGCTGAACACCCAGATCAGCAGCCTGGAACGGACGCTGACCGCGGTGATCAGCGCGGGCCGCCGACCGCAACGCGAAGGCCGCGTGCCGCACTCGGACGCGGTCGAGGTGACCCGTCAGCGGGTCGCGTTCTGGGAGCCGCTGTTCGAGGACCAAGGCCGCGAACTGGCGCTGGACCTGCCGGATGAGCCCGCGACAGTACGGTCCTCCGGCGAGGATCTCGGCGCCGCACTGGACGCCTTGGTGGAGAACGTCGTCGCTCACACCCCCGACGGGACGCCGGCGCGGATCACGCTGACCCGCGCGGACGGCATGGTCCGGATCGTGGTCGCCGACAAGGGTCCCGGCATTCCCCTGGGCGCAGGCGAGCGCGGCCGGAGCGATCGCGGCTCCACCGGCCTCGGGCTGGACATCGCCCGCCGCTGCGCCGAGGCCGCCGGCGGGAGCCTCACCCTGCACCGCAACGAGGTCGTCCTGACACTCAGATCCACCGAACCGGCCGCCTGAGTTGCAGGAAGCTGCAACTTTGTCGCCACCTGGCCTCACGCTCGGCTATAGTCAGCGCGATCTCGGGGGGCGAGATTAATTTTCTGAGGGGGACACCCATGAAGCTCAAGCGCGTCGCGCTTGCCTTTGCCGGTGCGGGCCTGCTGGCCGCCACCGTCGCTTCGGTTCCGGCCGCCGCCACCGGTCAGGCCGATCCGAAGCCGCATGCGTTTGCCAAGAACGTCACGCCGAACACGATCAAGGCCGGCGAGCCGTGCATCAGCGACGTCATGTCGCCGACGGCCGCGGGCATGTCGCAGGAGACCCTGGCGATGCCGGGCCGGCACATCGAGGCGGCCCAGGACACGCCGTTCAAGTTCGTCGGCACCCGCGCCGACGCGACCTGGTACGGCGCCGTGAACGCGTCGGGCACCCAGGTGTACTACTACGGTCTGCTGCTGCAGGGTGCCAACCTCTACCGGCACACGTCGTACCTGCGCGACGGCGGCGACTCGAACATCTGGGTCCCGACGTTCAAGAAGGTCGGCACCGGCTGGACCAGCTTCAAGTCGATCGCCACGTCGAACTACAGCATCGCGGCCCCGCGGCACGCGTACCTGTACGGCCTGAACACCAACGGCAGCCTGTACCGCTACCAGATCGTCGGCGCCGGCTTCCGCGCGCTCGGCCCGATCCCGGGCTTCCGCGGGTTCAAGGCCATGACGGTGATCAGCGAGACCGCGACGTACGACACCTTGCTGATGACGACGAACGCCGGTGCGCTGTGGACCGCCCACATCCCGGTCGCCGCCGGAGCCAAGCCGGTGATGAAGCGGATCCGCGCAACGGGCTGGTCGACGTACGAGTCGCTGGTCGTCCAGGGCTGTGGCAGCCGCGGCGGTTCGCTGATCGTTGCCGTCGACCACGACACGAAGTCCGGTTACCAGTACGCGATGAGCAAGGCGAACGGCGCCGCCACCGCGATCACGTCGTACGGCAAGATCCCGGTCGTGCTCGACGGCGTGAGCCACGTCTCGGTCACCACCCACTACGACCAGCTGGTCGGCGAGTAACACTCAGCACGAGCTGTGGGGAGTCCTGCCTACCTGAATCGGTAGGGAGGACTCCCCGCTGGCGTCAGTGCCAGGCGGACTTCAGGGGCCAGGCCTTCAGGTTGGCGGAGGTGGTGCCGTTGTCGGCGAAGAGGGATACTCCGCGGCTGGTCGGATCCGGGAAGATCTGGTCGGCGAGGGTTACCTGGCCCTGGTCGGCGAAGACTTCCACCGAGGAGCGGTCGACCAGGATCCGTAGGGTCAGTTGGCCGTTGTCGAGTTCCAGTGGGGCGGTCTTCACGTCGGCGAAGCTCGAGCTGAAGCCGGTGGTCCCGGAGTGCGTGCGCTCGACGTACAGGTTCTTGGTCCGGGTGTCGTAGCCGATCTGGGTGTACTGCGTGGCGCCGATGCGGACGTTGAGGCCGAAGCGGCTCGCGGTGCCGGCGTGGAGCTGGGCCTCGATCTCCAAAGTGTCGCCGTCGACGCTCACCGGCTTCACCCCGTTGGTAGCAGTCACGTTCTTCAGTTGAACGGCTTGCCCGCGGAGACTGGTGAGCCCGGGAACGGGTTGCTGGACCAGCTGGACCGAACCGTCGACAGTGCGCAGCGAGAGGTCACGCGGGAACGTCGTCGCGCCCTTCCAGGGGCTGGTCGGGATCTGGCCCGCGTACGCCCAGTTGTTCATCCAGGCGATCCCGACCCGCTTGCCGCCGGTGCCGTTCCACGTATTGGCGGCGTAGAAGTCGCTGCCGAAGTCGAGCCAGTGCGCACGCTCGTTGGTGCTCAGCGCCGGTGCGTCACTCAGCCGGAAATCGTCCGCGAGCACATGCCCCCAGCCTCCGCTGCTGTGGTCGACGACCTCGAGGTGTGCCTGCTTGCCGATCAGGTCCTGGAGGTCCCACGACGTCCAGTCCATCGCCTCGCTGTTCGCGCCGGTCGCGGAGCGCACCACCTTGCCGTCGACAACCAGGTTGACCCCGGTCTCGACGTCCCACGGCTTGGCCGGACCGTCCGCGAACAGGATGTCGCCCACCATCAGGTGACCCCAGCCTGCGGCCCCGGTGTTGTCGTCGACGACCTGAATCTGCGCCTGCTTGCCCTGGAACCTGCTGACGTCCCAGTTGTTCCAGGTCAGGTCCGGGGCGTTCGGCCCGGTGGCGGTGGCGACCACCTTGCCGTCGACGAGCAGGTTGACCGCCGTCGGGTTGGGCTGCCCCCACGGGTGGTCGCCGCCCGCGACCTGCAGGTCGATGTAGGGGTGATCCACGGTGAACACCGGCGAGGTGATCGTGCCCGTGCCGGCGTCGCCGTCGGGCGTGAACGTGTCGAGGACCTGAGCGCCGAGCTGATTGGGCAGGCTCGACGGGGACGGCCCTGAGTTCGCGAACGAGCCGGTAGCGGTCCACCCCTCGCCGTACGTCGGTCCGGAGAAGTCCGCGAACACGTCGCCCGCCGGAAGCGTGCCGAACGGCGCGGCGCCTTCGACGTACGGATGCTGCCCGCCGCCGATGGCGAAGTTCAGGTGCGGCTTGGTGATCGTGAACGTCGGTGAGCTCAGCGAGCCGGTGGATCGATCGCCGCCGTTGAAGCTGTTGACCAAACGTGTGCCGACGAAGCCCGAGACGTTCTGCTGGTCAGGCAGTGCACCCGTGGCGGGCGCGGCGCCGAAGGCATCGCCGATCGTCGTCCAGTCGCCGTAACTGCCCGACTCGAAGTTCTCCAGCGGTACGCCGGGCGGCGGGGTGTACGTCGCGGGTCCGTCCGGCGTGTACGTCGTACCGTCGAAGCCGCCGACGAAGTACTGCACGCCGGTGCTGCCGACGCTCACCGACATCACCCAGCGGACGTTGCGTGGATTCCCGTCGACGCGCAGCGGAAACAGGTCCGGCATCTCCCACACCCCGCTGACCGACCCGGCCGGCCCGAAGTCGCTGAGATGCTTCCACTGCTTGAGGTCCGGCGAGCTGTAGATCGAGACCTTGTGCTGGTCGGACAGTGTGATCACCATTCGCCAGTCGTGCGTCGGCTCGTACCAGAACACCTTCGGGTCGCGGAAGTCCTTCGAGCCCAGGTCGATCACCGGGTTGCCGTCGTACCGCGTCCAGCTCCGCCCGTGATCGGTGCTGTAGGCAAGGGATTGTGCTTGCACGCCGGAACCTTGCTGGACGCTCGTGTACATCGCGACCATCGGCGGATTCTGCAGGGTGCCGAACCCGGTGGTGTTGTGCGTGTCGACGACCGCGCTGCCCGAGAAGAACGCGTTGCTTCCGGCGTCCCGCTGCGGACCCGTGACCGGCTCGTTCTGCCAGTGCACGAGATCGGTACTGGTTGCGCCTTCCCAGGTCCCGTAGCTGTACAGGTGGTAGCGGCCGTTCTCGTACACAAGACCGTTCGGATCGCCCATCCAGCTCTGCGGGAGGCTGAAGTGGTACTGCGGGCGGTAGGGCTCGTCATAGGTTGCGGGACTGGCGCTCAGGCCCAGACTCAGGGCGAGGGACAACGCCGTACGGAACATTCAGGTACTCCTGTCAGCGGTCGAGGGTCCAGAGGTGGGCGCCGGACGGGGCTTCTACGTGCCAGGTGGGCGGAGCAGTCGGGTAGACGCGGGTGCTCAGCACGCGGCCCGCGCTGGTGAAGACCTCCAGGACCGAACCGTCCAGGAAGATGCGCGCGGCCGGGCGACCCGAGGCCGGGTCGAACGCGTCCGTCACCTGCATGCGGTCGCGATGCGCGTGGGGCGCGAGGCTCGCCTGCGTGCGGTCGATCGTCAGCGTGTCGGCTTCGAGTTCGATCACCACCCGCTCCTGCTCGCCGAAGTGGATGACGACGCGTCCAGGCCCTTCCGGTACGGCGATCTCGCACTGCGGGCCCGTCGTACAGCCGTCGGCCGGTACGCCGGGACCGGTGCGGAGCGTGTCGACGGTGGGGACCGGTGCACTCCGGAGCGAGCCGTCGGCCCCGAGCCGGACGACCCGCGGCAGCGAGATCACACCCGCCCAGTCGTCCGTCCAGCCGGGTCGATCCCGCCCTTCGGTCAACCAGCCGAAGAGCAGTGGGCCGAAGCGGCTGTCGCGCAACGCCGACGCCGCGTAGAAGTTCGTCCCGTGATCGACGCGCTGCGGTGCCGGCGGTGCGTCGACGTCGAACGACAGCACCGAGGCGGGACCGCCCTCGGGCGACCAGGATGCGACGACGGTGATCCGGCGGCCGTCGATCGTCAGCATCTGCGGGCATTCCCACGCGGCCCCGGTGTCCTCCCCGCCCGCGGTACCGCGGGGCAGTTCGGCGAGCGGGCCGACGTACGTCCAAGTCTGGAGGTCGGCCGAACGGTAGAGCGGGATGCTCGCGCCGCGGCCGGCGTACCCGGCTCCGACGACCATCCACCAGGTGCCGTTCTCCTTCCAGACGAAGGGATCGCGGAACATGATCGCCTGCTCCGGATCCGGGACCACCTGGCGAGCAGGCCCGAAGGACGCGCCGCCGTCGTCCGACACAGCGGTCAGGACGGACTGGTACGGGCGTGAGTCGATGCGTCCCGAGTAGAAGGCGCGGATCCTGCCGTCGTCGAGGACCGTGTTGCCGGACCAGCAGCCGTCGGTGTCCGGCCCGCCCGGATGCGGAGCCATGGCGGGCCGGTGCAACGTCCAGCGCACGTAGTCGGTGGACGTGGCGTGACCCCACTCGACCGGGACGTCCATGCTCAGCGTCGGCCGGTACTGGAAGTACAGGTGTACGTCGTCGCCGAGCTCGATCGGGCCGTTCGGGTCGTTGAGGAATCCGCGCGGCGGCCGGATGTGGTACGCGGGGCGCAGATGCGCCACGGCGCCGGCTGATCTGGAGGCGGACTGGGTCTGGGTCACCGTGATGCTCCTGCCGTGATGCCTGCGATGAAGTACCTCTGGGCGAAGATGAACAGCACGACGCTCGGCAGGATCGCCAGGATGACGCCGGCCAGCACGATCGAGATCGAGCCGGTGCCGAGGTTCCCCTGCAGGCCGACCAGGCCGAGCGGCAGCGTGAAGCTGTCCTGCGACTGCAGGAAGATCAGCGGCCGGTAGAACTCCGCCCAGAAACCGGAGAAGTTCAGGATCGCGAGCGTCGCGATCGCCGGACCGGCCATCTTGGCGTAGATCATCAGGAAGGTCTGGAAGTGGCCGGCGCCGTCGATCCGCGCGGCCTCGCCCAGTTCGCGCGGCATCTGCATGAAGTACTGCCGCATCAGGAACGTACCGAATGCGCTGCCCAGTGCGGAGACCACCAGTGACAACGGGCTGTCGGAGAGTCCGAGATAGCGGATGATCACGAACACCGGGATGATGATCGTCTGCAGCGGCACCATCATCGTCGCCAGGAAGATCCCGAAGATCACCGAGCGCCCCGGGAAGCTGACCATCGCGAACGCGTACCCGGACAGCGTGCAGGTGATGGTCTGCCCGACCACGATCAGGCCGGTGACGACCACGCTGTTGACGAAGAACCGGCCGATCGGGATCCGGTCGAAGACCGCGCTGTAGTTGGAGAAGTCCGGATGCAGCGGCAGCCACTGCGGCGGGTTGCTGAACGCCTCGGCCGGCGTCCGCAGCGAGGTCGTGACCGTCCAGAGCAAGGGGCCGAGGGCAACCATCGCCGCGATCACCAGTACCGCGACGCCGGTGATCCGGCCGATCCGGGCGAGGGTCGTGGTGGAGTGGATCATTGGTAGAACACCAGCTTTCGTGCCGCGAGGAACTGCAGGCCGGTGATCACCAGGATCGCCGCCAGCAGGATGATCGCGATCGCCGAGCCGTACCCGAACTGCAGGTTCTGGAAGCCCTTCTGGTACATCGAGATCGTCACCGTCGTGGTCGCCGACCCCGGGCCGCCCTTGGTCATGATGTACGGCTGGTCGAACAGCTGCATGGCGTTGATCAGGGCAACGACCGCGGCGAACAGGATCGTTGGGCTGATCAACGGGATCTTGATCCGGAACAGCGTCCGCAGCGGTCCGGCACCGTCGATCTGCGAGGCCTCGAGGACGTCGGTGGGCACCGACATCAGCGACGCGACGAACAGCACGAACGTGAACCCGACCTGCTGCCACACCGCGATCAGCACGATCGTCGACGCGGCGCCGAAACCGCTGGTCAGCCACGGGACGTTCGGGATCCCGAGCAGCCCGAGGTAGTAGTTCACGACGCCGAACTTGTAGTCGAACAGGTAGCCCATGAAGATCGACACCGCGGCCGTCGACGCGAGCAGCGGCAGGTAGAACGCCGTACGGAACAGCGTCCGGATCCAGACCAGCTTGCGCTGGTTGACCAGGACGGCGAGCGCGAGGCCGATGGTCAGCTGCAGTACGACGATCGCGAGCGCCATCCCGAGCGTGACGCCGAACGACTTCAGCACCGGGCCGTCGCTGAACAGCCGCTGGTAGTTCTTCAGTCCGACGTACTGCGGTGTGGAGATGACGTCCCACGAGAAGAACGACAGGCCCAGTGAGGCGATGATCGGGATCGCGGTGAAGACCGCGACGAACAGTACCGACAGCGCGATCATCGCGAACCCGAACCGCGCTTCGCCGTGCGCGGCCGGGTGGCTTCGGTGTTTCACGACGGTCTTCGGTACGTCCGCGGTGACGGCGGACATCAGCTGGCCCCCGCTGCCTTCTCGAGATCCGCCTGCAGACCGTCCAGGGCCGCCTTCGCGTTGCCGGACGAGATCGCCTGGGTGGTCCGCTGGTTGAGGGCCGTTGCGAGCGCGTTGTAGTACGGCGGGGCCGGGATCGGTGCAGTGTCGGGGTGCTTGGTCAGCGTGTCGTAGAAGACCGACCAGTGCTTCGGCCCGGTCTTGGCGTACCGCGCGGCCGTCACCAGGGACTTGCGGCCGGGCGTGGTCACGTTGCCCGGGAAGACCAGGTCGAACGTGTCCGGCTTGACCAGCAGCTTCAGGACCTCCCAGGCCAGGTCCTTCTTCTTCGACGACTTGAAGATCGCATAGCCGCCGGCGCCGAACAGGTGCCGCTGGCTCTTCCACTTCGGGAACATCGTGACGTCGAAGCTGCCGTTCTTCATCCCCGCGTTGGCCAGGCCGCCGGCCCAGAACCCGCCGCCGATCGACATGCCGATCCGGTTCGACGCGAACAGGCCCTGCAGGGTGCCGCCACCGCCGACGTCGGGCGACGGCGAGAGGCCCTTCTTGGTCAGCTCGATCATGTAGTTGAGCGCCTCGACCGTGGCGTCGGAGTTCGCGGTCGGAGCGCCCCACTTCCAGCCGCCCTTGCGTCCGGCGGCGGCAGCGTCACCGGCGTACGCCTTGCTCCACAGCCAGTCGCCGCCGTCGTACTTGCCTTCCTCGAGCAGGTTGGCGTTGTTCGCGTACATGAACGACGTCCAGCTGCCCCACAGCCGGACCACCCAGCCGAAGGCGTTGATGCCCTTGAACTTGGCGATCTTGGTGGCCGCGGCCTCGAAGTCGTCGAGCGTCCAGGTCTCGCTCGGCGGGACCACACCGGCGCGCTGGAAGAGTTCGGTGCTGTAGAACATGTTGCCGGCGTTGAAGCTGTCCGGCAGCTCCCACAGGTGGCCCTGGTACATCATCGACTCGATCAGCGCGGGGTGGATGTCGGCGAAGTACTCCTTGAGGCCGTCGAGATCCTTGGTGACGTAGTCGTCGAGCGGGATCGCCAGTTCCTTCGACGCCATCAGCTGCAGGCCCTCGGTGGCGACGCTGATGATGTCCGGCGGGGTCCCGGCCGCGATCTGGGTGAGCACCTTGGCCAGGAAGTCGTTCCAGTCGGTGCCGTTGATCGCGGAGATCTCGAACTTGATGCTCGCGTCGAGCTTGCTGATCTGCGGCTGCAACCGGTTCTGCAGCTGGGTCGCCGCCGCCTGCTCACCGAAGTACAGCATCTTCAGCGACTTCGACGAGCCGCCGCTGTCGTTGCTGCACGCGGCCAGGTCGGCCAGCGCGGCCAGCCCGAGACCTCCGGCGCCGGCCTTCAGCAGGGTACGGCGGGCGAGCGAGCCACCGGGCGGATTGATGCCTGTCATGGGGTTCCTCCTTGACCGCTCGGGCGGCGCTTCGACTGTCGCCCAATACGTATTGACCCGGGACGGTAGCAGCGGTCTAAGGTGGGGGTCAATACGTATTGGGTCAATCTGTGATAGTTAGTTAGCGGCGGCGACGAGGCCGCGGACCGTAAAGGGGGACCGATGCCGAGGAAGCCGGCCGGCGGGCCGAAACGCGTCACGATGACCGATGTCGCCCGGCGCGCGGGTGTGTCCCAGCCGACCGTCTCGTTCGTGCTCAACGACCGCCGCGACGTCGCGGTCGCGGAGGAGACCAGGCGGCGCGTGCTCGAGGCCGCGGCCGAGCTCGACTTCGTGCCGAACCGCGCGGCCCAGCTGCTGCGGTCGAACCGGTCGTTCACGATCGGCGTCGTGACCAGCGGCATCGTCTCCCAGCCGTACGCCGGTCTGATCGTGCTCGGCCTGCAACAGGTCGTCCAGCCGGCTGGATACGTATGCATGGTCGTCGACACGACCGGCGACCCGGAGCAGGGCGACAACGCGGTGGCCAGCCTCGTCGGCCAGGGAGTCGCGGCGATCGTGTACGCGTCGCCGGCGCCGCAGCCACTGCACCGCAGCCCGCGACTCGACGGCATCCGCACGATCTTCGTCAACTGCTGGCCGGAGGCGGGGCACGCCGACACGGTGCTGCTGGCCGACGAGTACGCCGGTGGACGCGCGGCGGCCGCGTCCGTGTTCGAGCGCGGGCACCGCGAGGTCGCGTTTCTCGGCGGTATGCGGACCGACTACGCCTGCAAGGAACGCCGTCGTGGCTTCGACGACGCCGCCCGCGCTGCCGGACTGCGCCCCGCCGACCTCGTGCACCGCTACGGCAACTACCAGATCAGCTCCGGGTACGACCTGGCGACGGAGGTGCTGGCCGCGCACGGATCGACCGCGCTGGTCTGCGGCAACGACCGGATGGCGATCGGCGCGATGCTCGCGGTGAACGCGCTCGGGCTGAACTGCCCCGACGACGTGAGCATCGTCGGCTTCGACGACCAGCCCGATGTCGCGGACCAGGTCCGGCCGCGGCTGACCACCGCCGCGCTGCCGCACCTGATGCTCGGCCGCCGGGCCGGTGAGCTGGTGGTGGCCGCGCCCGACGACGCACCCGAGCGGGTGATCGTGGACTGCGAGCTGATCGAGCGCGAGTCGGTCAGCGATCCACCGCGCGGGCGAACACGGAGGAACGCGAAATGATCCACTGGCGCCCGGCATCGGGCTTCGTCGGTGATGTCATCCCGCTCAGTCACGCGGGACGGATCTGGTTGTTCTACCTGCTCGACGAGCGCCCGGACGATCCGGCCGCGGGGCCGAGCGGGATGCCGTGGGCGCTGGTGTCGACGACGGACTTCGTGCAGTACACGGACCACGGCGTCGTACTGCCTGCAGGGGATCGGGACGCGGTCGACTTCGACTGCTACACGGGCAGTGTGGTCGCGGACGGGTCGCGGCTGCATCTGTTCTACACCGGGCACAATCCGCGGCGTGGTGATGCGGACGGCTCGTATCAGGTGGTCTGTCATGCGGTCAGCGACGGTGATCCGACGCAGTGGACGAAGCTGCCGGCGCTGACGTTCGGGGCGCCGGCGGGTTTCGTGCCGCAGGACTGGCGGGATCCGTTCGTCTACCGGACCGCTCCCGATGAGCCGTGGCAGATGGTGCTGGCCGCGCGGTACGCCGATGCGTCCGATCGCCGGTGCGGTGTGGTGGCGCGGTTGACGTCGACCGACCTGGAGCAGTGGCAGCTCGTGGAGCCCCTGTGGGAGCCGCATCGGTACATCACGCAGGAGTGCCCGGACGTATTCCAGTGGGGCGACTGGTGGTACTTGGTGTACTCCGAGTTCAGCGACGCGTTCCAGACGCGCTACCGGATCGCGCGAGGGCCGGACGGGCCATGGCTCGCGCCGGGCCGGGACACCGTCGACGGGCGGGCGTTCTACGCGGCGAAGTCGGTCTCGTTCCAGGGCAGGCGGTTCTTCATCGGCTGGATCCCCACAAAACAAGGCGAAACGTGGCAGTGGGCGGGCGATCTCGCCGTACTCGAAGCACATCAGGAGGACGACGGCACGCTCGCCTTCGGGCTTCCGGCCGAGATCGTCGCGGCGTACGACGACGTGGCGGAGGTGAAGTTGTCGCCGGTCGACGGAGCGGACACCGAGCCGGGACAAGGCGCGATCGACCGGTACGCGGCCTGGATGGGCGAGCCGGTGCCCGCGCACTGCCTCATCACACTCACCGTCGACGTCGAGCCGCACACCCAGTCGTTCGGCCTCCTGCTCGACGCGAGCCCGGACGGCGAGGAAGCGACCGTCCTGCGGCTCGAACCGCAGCGCGACCGGATCGTCCTCGACCAGTGGCCGCGCGGCCGCACCGGCCCGGCGCAGTGGCAGATCCACGGCGACGTCCCGTACGTCGTGGAGCTCGAACGCCCCTGCCCGCTCCCACCCGGCCGCCACACCGTCCAAGTCCTGCTCGACGGCGCGACCGCCCAGGTCGCGATCGACAACCGCGTCGCACTGAGCTTCCGCCACCACGACCCGCTCGACGGCCACATCGGCCTCTTCGTCACGGACGGTGCTGCCGACGTCGTAGAGCTCACGGTCTCGCGCTAGTTCCCTGGTCGCGCTCACCGGTTGGCGGCGAGCACTGCCGCGAGGCCTTCCTGCAGATCTTTGACGAAATACTCCGGCACCTCCAGCGACGGGAAATGTCCGCCGGCGTCGGGCGACCTCCATCGCACGATCTGCCGGTACCGCTCCTGGGCCCAGGCACGCGGAGTGCGCGACTCGATGTCGCCCGGATACATCGTGATCGCCGACGGGGCGTCGACCCGAAGATCGGGATCGAGGGAGTTGGGGCTTTCGTAGTAGATGCGGGCCGCCGACGCGCCGGTCCGCGTCAGCCAGTACAAGGTGACGTCGTCAAGAATCCGGTCTCTGGAGATCGTCTCGAACGGACTGTCCTCGGTGTCCGACCACTCGGCGAACTTGTCGAGGATCCAGGCCAGTAGCCCGACCGGTGAGTCGACGAGCGAGTAGCCGATGGTCTGCGGACGGGTCGCCTGCTGCTTCGCGTACGCCCGGTGGTGGAGCCAGAAGTCGCGGGTTTCCTCGGTTCGCCGGCGCTCGACCGCCGTCAGTCCGTCGGTCGTCAACCCGGGCGGTGCCAACGCGAGCGTTGTGTGGATGCCGAGAACGTGTGCCGGGAACCTGCCGCCGAGGACCGCGGTGACGTTACCTCCCCAGTCGCCGCCGTGGGCCACGAACTTCCGGTAGCCGAGCCTTCCCATCAGTTCCACCCAGGCGGCCGCGATCTTCTCGACTCCCCACCCGGTGGTGGCCGGCTTGTCGCTGTAACCGAAGCCTGGCAGCGAAGGGACCACGACGTGGAACGCCGGCGCGTCCGCATCCTGCGGATCGGCCAGGTCGTCCACGACATCGACGAACTCGGCAATGCTGCCCGGCCAGCCGTGCGTCAGGATCAGCGGCGTGGCATCTGCGCGCGCGGATCGGCGGTGCAGGAAGTGGATTCCCAGTTCGTCGATGGTCGTGCGGAACTGGCCGATCCGGTCAAGGCGCTCCTCGAACCACCGCCAGTTGTACCCCGTGCGCCAGTAATTCACGAGATCGACGAGGTCGGCGAGCGGGACACCCTGGTCCCACCGTCGAGGGTCGGGTGCCGCGCGACAGACCGTCTCGGCCTCGGGTAGTCGCGCTGCGGCCAGTCGCGCGCGCAGATCGTCGAGGTCGGCGTCGGTTGCGTGGGCTTCGAATGCTTGTACGTCGCTGGAGAGAAGGGGCATGAGACCTCCTGGCCGCCGTGGGATCGGCTGCGAACCGTGATGAACCGGCTAAGACGGTTCTACCAGGCTCCAGGGTCGGTGCGCAACCGGCTAAGGTGGTTCCATGCGTGATGGATTTCCTGACTTCCGCCTCGGCAACGTGCTGGCGACCAGCTTCACGGGGACGCTGTCGGAGCGTCAGGGCGACGCCGTGGAGCGCATTCCCACGCCGCAGCGACTCGTCGACTGGCTGGCACTGAGCGGCCTCGCCGTGCCGTCCTGTACGACTGCTGAGCTCGAGCACGCCCGGGAACTGAGGGAGTCGATCCACGCCGCCGCGACAGCGACCGCGATCCAGGACGCCCTCCCTACCGGTGCTGTCCAGGTCATCAACGACTGCAGCGCCAAGGGCCGGGCCGCGGCAGTTCTGACGCCCGACGGCAAGCGACGATGGCAACTTGGCCCGGCTTCCTGCGTGGAAGATGCCCTGAGCGTGATCGCCGCCGACGCGATCAGCATCATCGCCGGCGAACGCGACGGAAAGTTGGCCTTGTGCGCATCGCCAACCTGCCGAGCCGCCTTCTTCGATACCAGTCAGAGCCGCACCCGCAAGTGGTGTGACATGAACACGTGCGGGAATCGCCAGAAGAAGGCGCGCTTCCTTGCCAACCGGCGCAACCAGCCCAGATCAGCTGAGTGAACCGTCCTGGGTGGCCCTGCGAGCGGGTTACATTGCCGGAGCCTCGTCCGCCCAGATTTGTGGAGGTTCTCGTGCGTCGTTTGCCTGTTGCGCTCGCTGTTCTTGCTGGCGTGGCCGCTGTTGTGGGGATGGTTGTTGTGCATCCGGGGAGTGCGGCGCGAGCTGATGCCGCTGTTACTGCTGCCACTGCGGCGCCGAGCAGTGTGCGGCGGGTGGGGACCGAGAACTTCGCGGATCCCGGCTTCGCGCATTTCGGGTCGAAGTACTACCTGTTCCGCACCGGCGCAGGGTACGGCACCCGGTGGACGACGAGCGGCGGCTGGTCGGCGATCCACAGGTCGATGGCCGTCATCCCCGCCTGGGTGGACCACGCCAAACCGCTGCTGTGGGCGCCGGAGGTCTTCCAGAGTTCCGACAGCCACGGCGCGCTGTACGTCATGTACTTCACCGGTGAGTCCGCGTCGCGGCACGTGCACTGCATCGGCGTCGCGACCTCGCGCCATCCGGCCGGCACCTACACGCCCGGATCGAAGCCGGTCGTGTGCTCGCCGTGGGTCTCCCGCGGGTACGAGGCGATCGACCCGGCGGCGTACCACGCCAAGGACGGCAAGCGGTACCTGATCTACAAGAGCGACTACAAGAACGCCTCCGGCTTCCAGATCCGCGCCGTGCAGATGGACACCCAGACCGGGACGCGCGTGGTCGGCAGCAGCATCGCGAAGATCGTCAGCTCCACGAAGATGGAGGGCCCGTCGGTGATCGCGCACGGCGGCAAGGTCTGGCTGTTCACGTCCCGCGGCGACTACATCAACTGCTCGTACAACACCGACGTCTGGTCCGCGAGCAGCTTCTGGGGCGGCCGCTTCACCCGGGTCAAGACCCTGATGACGACGGCCTCGACCAGGTTGTGCGGCCCCGGCGGCGCGACCGTCATCAACGTCGGCAGCACCACCCGGATCGCCTTCCATGTGTACGTCGACGCGAACCACAACGGCGTCAAGGACTCCAACACCCGGCAGGCCTACACCGGCGTACTCAAGTGGGACTCGAAGGGACGTCCGTACCTTGCCTGAGGCTTTCAGTCCTCTGTCGCGGCAACGGCGATCGGCTCGAGCCCTGCGATCAGCTCGTCCAACTCGTCCCCGCTGAGTACGTCGTACGCCGGCGCGGCGAGTTTGTCGGTGAGCGCCTCGATCTGCTCCTTGGTCTCGCGGCCGGCGTCGGTGAACCCGCCGGCCGCGTCCAGGAGGCCGCGGTCGCGGAGCCCGTCGACGACAGCGTCGAGTTGCGCCTTCGGCAGATGGGAGATGCGGCCGAACTCCTCCGGCCGCATGCCGGCGGAGACCGCGAGGAGAACGTGGGCCTCGGTGCCGCCGATGCCGTGGGTGACGAGGGCGGCGTTGTGGCCGTCCCCGCGGTGCTCCCGCAGCAGGGTCGCCGCGTGCCAGAGCCTCGCCACGGGCTCCTCGGGTACGTCGAGCGTTCGCAGCCCGGCGTACAACGCCCGGCCCTCGATCGGTGCGCTGACGCCCGCCCGGGTGGCCAGGTCGGCGACCCGCGCGAGGCCGGGCGAGTCGGCGAGGTCCCCGATCCGCTGCCGCAACGCGGCGGCGCTGCCCTGCTCGCGGACGGCGATCGCCTCCTCCGGGGTGGTCTTTCCCCAGACCCACGGAATGTGGCGCGCGACCTCGCCCGGGGCGAAGTTGTAGAAGACCGCGTGTACCACCTCGGCCGGTGCCAGGCCCAGCGGCGCGGCGCGGCCGGCGAAGTACCCGTCCCAGTAGTTGCGCATGCCGATCGCCAGGAACGCCTCGTTCGGTACGTCGGTGAACGTAATGCAGGCGATCGGCTCGAGGAGTTCGTACAGGCGGTGGACCTTGGTCTGTGGGTGGCGCATCGTCAGCAGCTCCTGTCGTCGGGACAGCACCCTCGTGGACTGTCGCTCACCCTAGCGACGAACAAGCCGGCCCGGATTCGACATTCACTCGCAGAATCTCTTCAGGGCAAGAGTCGGCAAAACCAGTTCAGCCCTTTTCCTGAAGAGATCCTGCTTCTAGGATGCCGGGCAAGCTAAACCGGTATATCTGAGGAGTGTGAGGCGATGTCGGATCCGGTGAAGGTGTCCCGGAGAACCCTGATCACGGTCGGTGGTGCCGGGCTGGCGGTCGCGCTGGCCGGGCGTGCGGGTACGGCGCAGGCCGCTGCGGTGGCGGATGCCGGCGTACCGAAGCCGGGGTCCGGAGGCATCCCGCCGGGGCCGTCGACGTACGGCTGGAATCCGGCGGATCTGCTCGAGTTCGACCCGTCGACGCATCCGTGGGGCCGGCATCTGCGCTGCCTGATCCCGCTGGCACCGCGGATCGCGCCGTTCGCGCCGACCCAGGCGCACCCCAACCTGGACCCCGGCGTCCGGCTGTCGACGCTCAGCCTGGACGACGCCGGCACGATCTACGAAGGCCGCAACCAGCCGATCGGGCTCGAGGGCCACACCTACACCCAGCGGTTCTGGCCGTACATCGACGTCTGGGGCACCTGGCACGGTCAGGTGCTGCCGTCGGTGCCGAGCGACGTGGTCGCCGACCCCGGAGCGCCCGGCCGCACCTACGGCGTCATCGACATCCCGAACCCGGGCTGGACCGAGGCCGCGCACAAGAACGGCGTGAAGACCATCGGCGGCTGGTTCTGGCCGCGCACCGGCGTCGACTTCGGCGAGTTCCTGGTCCAGGCCGCGGACGGGTCGTTCCCGGTCGGCGACAAGCTGATCGAGATCCGGCAGTACTTCGGCTTCGACGGCCTGTTCATCAACCAGGAGGCGACCATCACCGCCGACCAGGCGGCGAAGCTGCGTGACCTGTTCCGCTACATCAAGGCGCAGGACCCGGACTTCTACCTGCAGTACTACGACGCGGACCTGCCGAACGGCGACCTCGACTACCAGAACATGCTGAACCACAAGAACGTCGGATGGCTCGGTGCGCCCGGCGATCAGACCGTCGACTCGATCTTCGTCAACTACGGCTGGCCGTACGTCGACGCGGACCTGACCAAGAGCGCGAAGACGGCCGCCGACGCCGGGTTCGATCCGCGCGCGGTGGCGTTCGCCGGTGTCGAGCACCAGCAGGGCGGCTTCAACCCGGAGGAGTGCTTCACCGACTACGCCTACCCAGGTCATCCCGGCCCGGTGTCCGTCGGGCTGTTCGTCGAGGACCAGTACTGGGCCACCGCCGCGAACTCCGGCGCCACCACGACACCGCAGGGGCGGGCGAAGTACCGCGACCTCGAGCAGCGCTTCTGGTCGGGCCCGACCGGTAATCCGGCAACGTCCGGACGGCTCGAGCCGCGCACCCCGCCGTACCGGACCGACGTCCTGAACTACAAGCGGTGGGACGGTATCGCACACGGCATCGTCGAGCGGTCGCCGTACGGCGCACTGCCGATCGTGACCACCTTCAACATCGGCGTCGGCAGCACGTTCTACCTCGACGGCAAGCAGGTCCGCGACAGCGGCTGGGACAACCAGGGCTGCGCGGACCGCGCACTGACCTGGCAGTACTGGACCGATGGTGTCACGGTGGCGCTGGACGAGAGTACGGCGTATGAAGGCGCGCACAGCCTCGCGCTCTCGGGCACGGGGATCGTCCACCTCTTCAAGACCGACATCGCGCAGCCGTCGCCCGTCGAGGTCCGGGTCGTCGCCCAGGGCCTGTCCGCGATCGAGGTCGGTGTCACCCGCCGTACCGAGGCAGACAGCATCTCCTGGACCCGGTTGACGCCGATCCGGCGATCGTCGGGGTGGACCGAGTACAGCGGCCGGATCCCGCGGTCCGACGACCGCATCGCCCGAATCTCGTTGCGTACCAGTGGATCCGGCCACCTCGGCAAGGTCCTCGTCGCCGACGCCCGGACCTGCTCGGACAGTCCGGACCGCCCCGGCGGGGTGACCGTGGCCGACGCCGGTCCCGGCGCGGGATCCACCCGCCACCTCACCTTCGCGTGGAACCTCCAGCCGGACGCGGCGGCGTACGACATCATCCAAGGCCGGACCCACTGGCTGGGCCGTGTCCACCGTGATGTCTTCTTCGCCGAATCCGTCGACCTCACGCACGGCCGGACCTTCGAACTGGTCCCGATCGCCCCGAACGGCAACCGCGGACCGTCCGCAACCACCCGCCTGTAGAACCCTCGGCGACTCGCTCCGCACGTCGGGGCGAGTCGCCAGGGGTTTGGCGGGTACCGGTCCGGTATGCGACTCGACGGGCGGGTGATCTATCAGCTGGATCCGGCGACCTTCTTCGACTCCGACGGTGACGGGGTCGGGGATCTCGAGGGGGTCCTCCGGAAGCTCGATCACGTCCGGGCGGTCGGGGCGGACACGGTCTGGCTGCAGCCGTTCTACGTCGCGCCGTACCTCGACGCCGGGTACGACGTCGTCGACCACAAGGACGTGTCCGCGCGGTTCGGGACGATGGCGGACTTCGAGAACCTGGTGGAGCGCTGTCATCAGCTCGGTCTGCGCGTGATCGCCGAGCTCGTCGTCCAGCACACCTCGGTGCGGCACCCGTGGTTCCGCGCGGCCCGTGACGACCCCGATTCGCCGTACCGCGACTACTACGTCTGGGCCGCGGAGCCGCGCGACGATCCTGCCGTGCCGGGGCCGGTGTTCCCGGGCGTCGAGGACTCGATCTGGGCGTACGACGAGCACGCCGAGCGGTACTACCGGCATGCGTTCTACCGGCACGAGCCGGACCTGGACGTCGGCCATCCCGCGGTCCGCGAGGAGATCGCGGGGATCATCCGGCACTGGCTGGACCGCGGCGTGGACGGCTTCCGCGTCGACGCGGTGCCGTACATGGTCCGCCAGGCGGCGCTGAGCGACGACCGTGAGGACGGCTACTGGTTCCTCACCGAGCTGGCCGCCGCGGCCGGCGACGCGCCGCTGATCGGCGAGGTGGACGCGCCGCCCGATCAGTACGACGACTACTTCGGCGACGCCGACCGCCTGCACGCGGTACTGGACTTCTGGACCAACAACCTGCTGTTCCTGGCGCTGGCGCGAGGGAAGGCCGAGCCGTTGGTACGGGCGTTGCGCGCGCAGCCGGAGCCGCCGGACGGCTGCACCTACGTGAACTGGTTGCGCAATCACGACGAACTGGATCTCGAGCGGCTGGCCGACGCCGAGCGGGACGAGGTGATGGCGGCGTTCGCGCCGGATGCGGAGATGCGCGCGTTCGGCCGCGGGATCCGCCGCCGACTGGCGCCGATGCTCGGCGACGCGGGCCGGACCGCGATGGCGCACGCGATCATCCAGTCGTTGCCGGGGGCACCGGTCGTCCGGTACGGCGACGAGATCGGGATGGGCGACGACCTGTCGCTGCCCGACCGGATGTCGGTGCGTACGCCGATGCAGTGGTCGGCCGAGCTCAACGGCGGCTTCAGCAAGGCGCCGCCCGGCGCGGTCGGTCCGGGCCCGATCGGGCGTGGGCCGTTCGCGTACTCGCGGGTGAACGTCGCGGACCAGGAGCTGCGCTCGGACTCGCTGCTCAGCCGGGTGTCGCAGCTGGTGCGGATGCGGCGGGAACTCGGCGAGCTGCCGTCGCATCGCTGCGAGCCGGTGTCGTTCGGCGAGCCCGCGGTGTTCGGCGTACTGCACCATCGCACGGACGATGCGGTGCTGATGCTGGCGAACCTGTCGGCCGGCGAGGTGCGGCTCGATCTTCCGTACGACGTCCGTGCCGATCTGCTCGCCGACAGCGAGTACCACGCGGCGGCCGGAAACCAGTCCCTGAGGCTCGCGGGTCACGGCTACCGCTGGCTTCGGTTACACGACGATCCGAGGTGAGGCTGCGATGACGAAGGTGTCCGACTCGGTGCATTCCGAGGCCGACGAGTACCGGCAGGGTGCGGAACGGCCGTTGGGCGGCTACGCGGCCGCGATGACGTTGTTCGCGGGGCTGGTCGGTGCCGCGGGAGCGGTGGCGGCGTTGCGTGGTACGGAAGGCCGGCGAATCTCGCCGTACGACCTGCTGCTGATGACGGCGGGGACGCACAAGCTCTCGCGGCTGGTGAGCAAGGACGCGGTCACCAGCCCGTTGCGGATGCCGTTCACGCGGTATCGCGAGACCGGTGGACCGGCCGAGGTGATGGAGGAGGCCCGTGAGGAAGGCCAGCTCCGGCACGCGATCGGTGAGCTTGTGAGCTGCCCGTTCTGCCTCTCGGTGTGGGTGGCGACGGGCTTCAGCATCGGGTTCCTGTTCGCGCCGCGCTTCACCCGGGTCGTCGCGTCGGCACTGACCGCGGTCGCGGGATCGGACTATTTGCAGCTGATCTACGCCCACCTGCAGCAGACCGCGAAGAAGGGATGATGCACAACAGCACCGAGTCGTACGCCGCGTACCTGCGGTCTGTCTTCGCCGGTACGTCGGCCGGCACCGTCGGACTCGAGGAGGAGCTGCTGCTCGTGCACCGCGGCAGTTGGCTGCCCGCACTGGCTGCCGGCCTCGTGGAGGACATCGGCGATCCGCGGATCAAGGGGGAGTTGCCTGCCTGTCAGGTCGAGATCGCGACCTCGGTGCACAAGGACCCGGCGACCGCCGTCGAGGAGCTGCGCCGCTGCCGATCGCTGCTGGCTGCTGCCTGCGACCCTGAGCTCGCCTTGATCGCTGCGCCGGTGCACCCGCTGGTCGACGGCCCGGTGGCGCTGTCGGCGACGGCGCGGGCGGCCGGTCTCGACGACCGGTATCGCGAGGTGATCCAACGGCAACTGGTCTCGTCGTTGCAGGTCCATCTGGCCTTCGGCGACGCCGATTGCACGCTGGCTGTATATCACGCGTTGCGGGACCTCCTGCCGGAGCTGGCCGCGCTGGCCGGTGCTTCGCCGTTCTCCGCCGGACGCGACACCGGACTGTGCTCGGTGCGCCCGGTGATCGCCGCCCAGTTGCCGCGCCAGGGCGTGCCGCCGATGATCCGCTCCTGGGAGGAGTTCGCCGACGACCTGACGTGGGCCGTGCGCGGGCGTG
This sequence comes from Kribbella sp., assembly GCA_036503355.1. GTDB lineage: Bacteria > Actinomycetota > Actinomycetes > Propionibacteriales > Kribbellaceae > Kribbella. The sequence goes on from DASXXB010000025.1 coordinate 27,009, forward strand.
CCGTCGACGACCCCTCGGAGTGGTGGTGGGAGCTTCGGCCGCATCTGCGCTACGGCACGGTCGAGGTCCGCGTGCTCGACGTCCAGGCAACCACGGATCGGACGAGCGC